>NZ_CP101125.1:5425978-5727282 GCF_024296925.1 Pseudomonas nunensis | reverse complement strand
AGCATCGAGCCAAGCGGCGCTTTCGAGTACTCGACCTACCAGACCGACAACAAGCTGACCGTCAGCATCCGTCCGATGACCGTCGATGACTTGCAGAAGCGCAACGCTGAGCGCTTTGCCTACACCGGCGAAAAACTCTCGCTGAACTTCCAGGACATTGATGTGCGCTCGGTACTGCAACTGATCGCCGATTTCACCAACCTGAATTTGGTGGCCAGCGACACGGTGCAGGGCGGCATCACCTTGCGTCTGCAGAACGTGCCGTGGGATCAGGCGCTGGACCTGGTGCTGAAAACCAAAGGCCTGGACAAGCGCAAGATCGGCAACGTCTTGCTGGTCGCGCCGGCGGATGAAATCGCCGCCCGTGAGCGTCAGGAACTGGAGTCGCAAAAACAGATCGCCGAACTGGCGCCGCTGCGTCGAGAGCTGTTGCAGGTCAATTACGCCAAGGCCGCCGACATCGCCAAGCTGTTCACTTCGGTGACCAGTGCCGAGGCAAAAATCGATGAGCGGGGTTCGATCACCGTCGACGAGCGCACCAACAACATCATCGCCTACCAGACCCAGGATCGCCTCGACGAGCTTCGGCGCATCGTCGCGCAACTGGATATCCCGGTGCGCCAGGTGATGATCGAAGCGCGGATCGTCGAAGCCAACGTCGATTACGACAAGAGTCTCGGCGTGCGCTGGGGCGGCTCGATCCAAAACAAGGGCAACTGGAACACCTCGGGTGTCAGTAATGGCGCCAACGCGTCGAACACCATCGGCACGCCCGGCAGCACCAGTACCAACTCGCCGTTCGTCGACATGGGCACGGCGGCCAACACCTCGGGGCTCGGCATCGCCTTCATCACCGACAATGTGCTGCTCGATCTTGAGCTGACGGCCATGGAAAAAACCGGCAACGGCGAAATCGTCTCGCAGCCCAAAGTGGTCACGTCCGACAAGGAAACCGCGAAAATCCTCAAGGGCACCGAGATTCCGTATCAGGAAGCCAGTTCCAGTGGTGCAACATCGGTGTCGTTCAAAGAGGCTTCGCTGTCTCTGGAAGTAACACCGCAAATCACCCCGGATAACCGCATCATCATGGAGGTCAAGGTCACCAAGGACGAACCGGACTACCTCAACAAAGTGCAGGATGTACCGCCGATCAAGAAAAACGAGGTCAACGCCAAGGTGCTGGTTAACGACGGCGAGACCATCGTCATTGGCGGGGTTTTCTCAAATACTCAGAGCAAGGTTGTAGATAAGGTGCCATTTCTCGGCGATGTGCCGTATCTTGGCCGCCTTTTCCGGCGTGACGTGGTTTCGGAGAAAAAATCCGAGCTGCTGGTATTTCTCACTCCGCGTATCATGAATAACCAGGCGATTGCTGTGAGTCGTTGATTCTGTGCGAAATTTGATTCTTGTTGGACCGATGGGGGCTGGAAAAAGCACCATCGGCCGTTTGCTGGCCAAAGAGCTGCGCCTGCCGTTCAAAGATTCCGACAAGGAAATTGAATTGCGCACGGGCGCCAATATCCCGTGGATCTTCGATAAGGAAGGTGAGCCCGGCTTTCGTGATCGCGAGCAAGCGATGATCGAAGAGCTGTGCGGCTGCGACGGCGTGGTGCTGGCGACCGGTGGCGGTGCAGTGATGCGCGAAGCCAATCGTCGGGCCCTGCATGCCGGGGGACGTGTGGTGTATCTGCATGCGTCTGTCGAGCAGCAAGTCGGCCGCACCTCCCGTGACCGCAATCGTCCGTTGTTGCGCACCGCCGATCCGGCCAAGACCCTGCGGGATCTGCTGGCGATCCGCGATCCGCTTTATCGGGAAATCGCCGATCTGGTGGTCGAAACCGATGAGCGGCCGCCACGAATGGTGGTGCTCGACATCCTCGAACGCTTGCAGCAGCTTCCTCCCCGTTAAAGCGCAGCGCGAAATGCGCTATCCTCGGCGTCCTGTCATGGCCGCTCAAGGTTGTGGCGGATGGCTATCAAACGGCGTCACACCAGCAGGCGCCGCGCACCTTCGTTAACTCAAGGCAGGACGCCTGATTCCATCTTCACTGTGGGGACACATGCAGACACTCAAGGTCGATCTAGGCGAGCGCAGCTACCCGATTCATATTGGCGAAGGTTTGTTGGATCAGCCCGAGTTGCTGACCCCGCACATTCGCGGGCGGCAAGTGGCAATCATCTCCAACGAGACCGTTGCGCCGCTCTATCTCGAACGTCTGACCAAAAGCCTCGCTCAGTTCTCGGCGGTCTCCGTGGTGCTGCCCGACGGCGAAGCCTTCAAGACTTGGGAAACCCTGCAACTGATTTTCGACGGTCTGCTGACCGCCCGCCACGACCGCCGCACCACGGTGATCGCCCTCGGCGGCGGCGTGATTGGTGACATGGCCGGTTTTGCCGCCGCCTGCTACCAGCGCGGCGTCGATTTCATCCAAGTGCCAACCACGTTGCTGTCGCAAGTCGACTCATCGGTGGGCGGCAAGACCGGGATCAATCATCCGCTGGGCAAGAACATGGTCGGCGCCTTCTATCAGCCGAATGTGGTGCTGATCGATACCGCCACCCTCAACACCCTGCCGGCTCGCGAACTGTCTGCGGGCCTGGCTGAAGTCATCAAGTACGGGCTGATCTGCGACGAGCCGTTCCTCACTTGGCTCGAAGAAAACGTCGATCGCCTGCGCGCCCTCGATCAGGTCGCCCTGACGTACGCTATCAAGCGCTCCTGCGAGGCCAAGGCTGAAGTGGTGGGCGCCGACGAAAAAGAAACCGGCGTGCGCGCCACGCTGAACCTGGGGCACACCTTCGGCCACGCCATCGAAACCCACATGGGCTATGGTGTGTGGCTACATGGTGAAGCGGTCGCTGCTGGCACCGTAATGGCGCTGGAAATGTCCGCACGCCTGGGCTGGATCAGCGAGCAGGAGCGCGATCGCGGCATTCGCCTGTTCCAGCGTGCCGGCCTGCCGGTCGTGCCGCCGGAAGAGATGACTGAAGCCGATTTTCTCGAACACATGGCAATTGACAAGAAAGTGATCGACGGTCGTTTGCGCCTGGTGCTGCTGCGCCACATGGGCGAAGCGGTGGTGACCGACGATTATCCGAAAGAGGTTCTACAGGCCACGCTGGGAGCGGATTACCGCGCCCTGGCTCAGCTTAAAGGTTAATAAGATCCCGATGACTAGTTTGCATGCCGACGAGGCTTTCCTCGGCCATTTCCAGTTAAGTCATGACCCTTTTGCTCCACGGGTGCCTGGCTTCAAATTTTTCCCGGCCCAGCGCAAACCGGTGCTGGGACAACTGCATCACCTGGCGCGCTACAGCCAGTTGCTGCTGGTAGTCACTGGCCCGCAAGGCAGCGGCAAGACCCTGTTGCGTCAGGCCCTGGTGGCCAGCACCAACAAGCAGTCCGTGCAAAGCGTGGTGGTTTCCGCCCGTGGCGCTGGCGATGCCGCTGGCGTGCTGCGTCAAGTCGCCCAGGCGCTGAACGTGGCCCAGGCCGAGATCAACGCGATTCTGGCCCAAGTGGTGCAGCTCGCGCTGACCGGGCAGGAAGTCTATTTGCTGGTGGACGACGCCGAGCAACTCGACGAATCCGCCCTCGAAGCCTTGATGGCGTTGGCGGCTGGTGCACCGGAGGGTCGCCCGCATGTGTTCCTGTTCGGCGAGTCGTCGCTGATTGCGCAACTTGAGGCGCTGAGCCTTGAGGAAGAGCGCTTCCACGTCATCGAATTGCAGCCGTACACCGAAGAAGAAACCCGCGAATACCTGGATCAGCGTCTCGAAGGCGCCGGTCGGGGTATCGAACTTTTTACCGCAGATCAGATCTCTGATATTCACGAAAGCTCCGACGGTTGGCCTGGCAACATCAACCAGGTCGCCCGCGATGCGATGATCGAAGCCATGATTGCCAGCCGCACAGCGGTGAAGCGTCCAAGTATGGGGTTCAACATGCCGAAGAAACACGTATTGGCGATTTCCGCCGTAGTCGTGGTCGCGGTAGCCGCCGCCTGGTTGATGCCGGGCCGCAGCAAGACACCGACCACCGGCGCACCGGCCAACGAACAAGCCCAACTGCCACTGGGCACGCCAAAACCTAACGCTGCCGGGGGCGCTCCTTCGGTAGAGTTCGCTGGCAACACGCAGCCGATGCCATTGCCGCTGGTCGGCCAATCGCAACCGGTCATGCGCAGCCCGCTGGCGGAAGCGGCCGGCGGTATTACTGAAGGCGACGACGGCGTGCCGGTCGAAGGCTCCAGCGCTACACCGCCAACCGTGACCACGGTTGCGCCGCCTGCCGGCATCCAGCCTGGCCCTGCGCCAACACCAACGCCAGCCGCCAAACCTGCGCCAGCACCGACTCAGGTCGCTACCGCCAAGCCAGCGCCTGCACCAGCCGCCAAACCGGCTCCAGCGCCGGCCAAGCCTGTTGTCGCGGCCAAACCGGCCGAGAAGCCGGTTGCCGTCGCCAAAGCTGCCGGTGGCAGCTGGTACGCCGGGCAAGCTCCGGGCAACTACGTGGTGCAGATCCTCGGCACCAGCTCCGAAGCCGCCGCGCAAACCTTCGTCAAGGAGCAGGGCGGCGAGTACCGTTATTTCAAGAAAGTCCTCAACGGCAAACCGCTTTTCGTCATCACCTACGGCAGCTTCGCCAACCGCGATGCAGCCGTTAGCGCCATCAAGGCCTTGCCAGCGAAGGTTCAGGCTGGTAAACCTTGGCCTCGCTCCGTCGCCAGCGTCCAACAGGAACTGGCAACAGCTCGCTGAAGATTCGGCGGCCTTACCCAGGCCGCCTCTCTCGGCACCTCAAAATTTCTACAAGCGCATGCCGCCTCTACAGGCCGCGTGCCTTGTGGTGTCTGCGTCATAGTGGTCTTTGAGTCGTTGCGGTCAAAATTAAAAAAGTTTTGACTAGCACAGCATATCGCTTTAAACCTTTCACAAATGCGACATAGATTTGCGACATTTCGTCGTCAAATTTGTGAGCGTAAGTGTCGGTGTGTACAATGACCTCCCTTTTGCCCCCGCAAAGCCGACGTACGTTCGGCGTGGATGGCAAGTGGTTGAATTGAAAAGAAATTTGCCTCGATAAGAGGCAGCCTGGTGAGAAAGTGTCTATGAAAGCAGGTCTGTACCAACCAGATGAATTCAAGGATAACTGCGGTTTTGGCCTGATAGCCCATATGCAGGGCGAGCCCAGTCATACCCTTTTGCAAACGGCCATTGAGGCCCTGACCTGCATGACCCACCGCGGTGGGATCAACGCCGACGGCAAGACCGGTGACGGTTGCGGCTTGCTGATTCAAAAGCCGGATGTGTTCCTGCGAGCCATTGCCCAGGAAACCTTCGGCGTTGCACTGCCCAAGCAATATGCCGTGGGCATGGTCTTCTTCAACCAGGACCCGGTCAAAGCCGAAGCCGCTCGCGAGAACATGAACCGCGAGATCCTCGCTGCCGGCCTGACCCTCGTTGGCTGGCGCAAAGTGCCAATCGACACCAGCGTCCTCGGCCGCCTGGCCCTTGAGCGCCTGCCGCAGATCGAACAGGTGTACATCGGTGGTGAAGGCCTGAGCGATCAGGACATGGCAATCAAGCTGTTCACTTCGCGTCGTCGCTCGTCCGTGGCCAACGCCGCCGACGTCGATCACTACATCTGCAGCTTTTCGCACAAAACCATCATTTATAAAGGCCTGATGATGCCGGCGGATCTCACCGCCTTCTATCCAGACCTCAGCGACCAGCGCCTGCAAACCTCGATCTGCGTGTTCCACCAGCGCTTCTCGACCAACACCCTGCCGAAATGGCCGTTGGCGCAGCCGTTCCGCTTCCTCGCCCACAACGGCGAGATCAACACCATCACCGGTAACCGTAACTGGGCCGTGGCCCGTCGCACCAAGTTCACCAACGATTTGATGGACCTGGAAGAACTCGGCCCATTGGTCAACCGCGTGGGTTCCGACTCCTCCAGCATGGACAACATGCTCGAGCTGATGGTCACTGGCGGCATCGACCTGTTCCGTGGCGTGCGGATGATCATTCCGCCTGCGTGGCAGAACGTCGAAACCATGGACCCGGATCTGCGGGCATTCTACGAATACAACTCGATGCACATGGAACCTTGGGATGGCCCGGCCGGCGTGGTAATGACCGACGGTCGCTACGCGGTGTGCCTGCTCGACCGTAACGGTCTGCGCCCGGCGCGTTGGGTCACCACCAAAAACGGCTTCATCACCCTGGCCTCGGAAATCGGTGTCTGGAACTACCAGCCTGAAGACGTGATCGCCAAGGGTCGTGTGGGGCCGGGCCAGATCTTTGCCGTGGACACCGAAACCGGCCAGATCCTCGACACCGACGCCATCGACAACCGCTTGAAGTCTCGTCATCCGTACAAGCAATGGCTGCGCAAGAATGCCCTGCGCATCCAGGCGACCATGGAAGACAACGACCACGGTTCGGCTTTCTATGACGTGGACCAACTCAAGCAGTACATGAAGATGTACCAAGTCACGTTCGAAGAACGCGATCAGGTGCTGCGTCCGCTCGGCGAGCAAGGCTACGAAGCCGTTGGCTCGATGGGCGACGATACGCCGATGGCCGTGCTGTCTCAGCGCGTGCGTACGCCGTACGACTATTTCCGCCAGCAGTTCGCGCAGGTCACCAACCCGCCGATCGACCCGCTGCGTGAAGCTATCGTCATGTCGCTGGAAATCTGCCTCGGTGCCGAGCGCAACATTTTCCAGGAGTCGCCGGAACACGCTTCGCGCGTGATCCTCAGCTCGCCGGTCATTTCCCCGGCCAAGTGGCGCTCGCTGATGAACCTCGATCGTCCGGGCTTCGAGCGCGCGATCATCGACCTCAACTACGACGAAAGCGTCGGCCTCGAAGCGGCGATCCGCAATGTGGCCGATCAGGCTGAAGAAGCCGTGCGTTCCGGTCGTACCCAGGTTGTATTGAGTGACCGTCACATTGCCCCGGGCAAGTTGCCGATCCACGCTTCGCTGGCTACCGGCGCGGTGCACCACCGCCTGACCGAAAAAGGCCTGCGTTGCGACTCCAACATCCTGGTTGAAACCGCCACCGCTCGCGACCCGCATCACTTTGCGGTGTTGATCGGTTTCGGCGCCTCGGCGGTTTATCCGTTCCTGGCCTACGAAGTGCTGGGCGACCTGATCCGTACAGGTGAAGTGCTGGGCGACCTCTATGAGGTGTTCAAGAACTACCGCAAAGGCATCACCAAAGGTCTGCTGAAGATCCTGTCGAAGATGGGCATCTCGACCATCACTTCGTACCGTGGTGCGCAGTTGTTCGAAGCCATCGGCCTGTCCGAAGAAGTTTGCGAACTGAGCTTCCGTGGTGTGCCGAGCCGCATCAAGGGTGCGCGTTTCGTCGATATCGAAGCCGAACAGAAAGCCCTCGCCGCCGAAGCCTGGAGCCCGCGCAAGCCAATCCAGCAGGGCGGTTTGCTGAAGTTCGTCCACGGTGGCGAATATCACGCCTACAACCCGGACGTGGTCAGCACTCTGCAAGCCGCTGTGCAGCAGGGCGACTACAGCAAGTTCAAGGAATACACGGCGCTGGTGGACAACCGTCCGGTGTCGATGATCCGCGACTTGTTCAAAGTGAAAACCTTGGACACGGCGCTGGACATCAGCGAGATCGAACCACTGGAATCGGTGCTCAAGCGCTTCGACTCTGCGGGCATCTCCCTCGGCGCTTTGTCGCCTGAGGCTCACGAAGCCCTGGCCGAAGCCATGAACCGCCTCGGTGCGCGTTCCAACTCCGGCGAAGGCGGCGAAGACCCGGCGCGCTACGGCACGATCAAGAGCTCGAAAATCAAGCAAGTGGCGACTGGCCGTTTCGGTGTGACCCCGGAATACCTGGTCAACGCTGAAGTGCTGCAGATCAAAGTCGCTCAGGGCGCCAAGCCCGGCGAAGGTGGTCAGCTGCCAGGTGGCAAGGTCAACGGTCTGATCGCCAAGCTGCGTTATGCAGTGCCGGGCGTGACCCTGATTTCGCCGCCGCCGCACCACGACATCTATTCGATCGAAGACTTGTCGCAGCTGATTTTCGACCTGAAACAAGTCAACCCGAAGGCCCTGGTCTCGGTGAAACTCGTTGCAGAAGCGGGCGTTGGCACCATCGCTGCCGGTGTGGCCAAGGCCTACGCGGACTTGATCACCATCTCCGGCTACGACGGCGGCACCGGCGCATCGCCGCTGACTTCGATCAAATACGCGGGCGCTCCGTGGGAACTCGGCTTGGCCGAAACCCACCAGACCCTGCGTGGCAACGACCTGCGCGGCAAAGTCCGGGTACAAACCGACGGCGGCCTGAAAACCGGCCTTGACGTGATCAAGGCTGCGATCCTCGGCGCTGAAAGCTTCGGCTTCGGCACCGCGCCAATGATCGCCTTGGGCTGCAAATACCTGCGCATCTGCCACCTGAACAACTGCGCCACCGGCGTCGCGACTCAAAACGAGAAGCTGCGCAAGGATCACTACATCGGCACCGTCGACATGGTGGTGAATTTCTTCACCTACGTCGCCGAAGAAACCCGTGAGTGGCTGGCCAAGCTGGGCGTGCGCTCCCTCGAAGAGCTGATCGGCCGTACCGATCTGCTGGAAATCCTCGAAGGCCAGACCGCCAAGCAGCAACACCTGGACCTGACCCCGTTGCTCGGCAGCGATCACATCCCGGCAGACAAGCCACAATTCTGCCAGGTGGACCGCAACCCGCCGTTCGACAAAGGCCTGCTGGCCGAGAAAATGGTCGACTTGGCCACTTCCGCCATCAACGACAAGAGCGGCGCCGAGTTCGCCCTGGATATCTGCAACTGCGACCGTTCGATCGGCGCGCGGATCTCCGGTGAAATCGCGCGCAAGCACGGCAACCAAGGCATGGCGAACGCGCCGATCACCTTCCGCTTCAAAGGGACGGCCGGTCAGAGCTTCGGTGTGTGGAACGCCGGCGGCCTGAACATGTACCTGGAAGGCGACGCCAACGATTACGTCGGCAAAGGCATGACCGGCGGCAAACTGGTCATCGTTCCGCCGAAGGGCAGCGTCTACAAGACTCAGGACAGTGCCATTATCGGCAACACCTGCCTGTACGGCGCCACTGGCGGCAAGCTGTTCGCCGCCGGCACCGCGGGCGAGCGTTTCGCTGTGCGTAACTCCGGTGCTCACACCGTGGTTGAAGGCACTGGCGATCACTGCTGCGAGTACATGACCGGTGGTTTCGTCTGCGTTCTGGGCAAGACCGGTTACAACTTCGGCTCAGGCATGACCGGCGGTTTCGCCTACGTGCTCGACCAGGACAACACCTTCGTTGACCGGGTCAACCACGAACTGGTGGAAATCCAGCGGATCAGCGGCGAAGCGATGGAAGCCTATCGCAGCCACCTGCAACGCGTGCTGGACGAATACGTCGCGGAAACCGACAGCGAATGGGGTCGTAACCTCGCTGAAAACCTCGACGACTATCTGCGCCGTTTCTGGCTGGTCAAGCCCAAGGCTGCCAACCTGAAATCGTTGCTTTCCAGCACCCGTGCCAATCCGCAGTGATATGCGCCTGAAGAGTTTGATGAGGTTTTAACAATGGCTGAACGTCTGAATAACGACTTCCAGTTCATCGATGTCGGGCGCAAAGATCCGAAGAAGAAACTGTTGCGTCAACGCAAGAAAGAGTTCGTGGAAATCTACGAACCCTTCAAACCCCAGCATTCGGCCGACCAGGCCCACCGCTGCCTGGGTTGCGGTAACCCGTATTGCGAATGGAAGTGCCCGGTGCACAACTTCATTCCGAACTGGCTGAAACTGGTGGCCGAGGGCAACATCCTCCAGGCCGCCGAGCTGTCGCACCAGACCAACACCCTGCCGGAAGTGTGCGGCCGGGTGTGCCCGCAGGATCGTCTGTGCGAGGGTGCGTGCACCCTCAACGACGGCTTCGGCGCGGTGACCATCGGTTCGGTCGAGAAGTACATCACCGACACCGCGTTTGCCATGGGCTGGCGCCCGGACATGTCCAAGGTCAAGCCGACCGGCAAGCGTGTCGCGATCATCGGCGCAGGTCCGGCCGGTCTGGGCTGTGCCGACGTGCTGGTACGCGGCGGCGTGACCCCGGTGGTGTTCGACAAGAACCCGGAAATCGGCGGTCTGCTGACCTTCGGCATCCCCGAGTTCAAGCTGGAAAAGACCGTGCTGAGCAATCGCCGCGAAGTCTTCACCGGCATGGGCATCGAGTTCCGCCTGAACACCGAAGTGGGCAAGGACGTGACCATCGAGCAACTGCTCGAAGAATACGATGCCGTGTTCATGGGCATGGGCACCTACACCTACATGAAGGGCGGCTTTGCCGGTGAGGACCTGCCGGGCGTGCACGACGCGCTCGATTTCCTGATCGCCAACGTCAACCGCAACCTGGGCTTTGAAAAGTCGCCGGAAGATTTCGTCGACATGAAAGGCAAGAAGGTCGTGGTACTCGGCGGCGGCGACACGGCGATGGACTGCAACCGCACGTCGATCCGCCAGGGCGCCAAGTCGGTGACCTGTGCGTATCGTCGCGACGAAGCGAACATGCCGGGCTCGCGCAAAGAGGTGAAGAACGCCAAGGAAGAAGGCGTGAAATTCCTCTACAACCGCCAGCCGATCGCCATTGTCGGTGAAGACCGCGTCGAAGGCGTGAAAGTGGTCGAGACCCGTCTCGGCGAACCGGACGCCCGTGGCCGTCGCAGTCCTGAGCCGATCCCGGGCTCCGAAGAGATCATCCCGGCTGACGCCGTGGTCATCGCGTTCGGTTTCCGTCCAAGCCCGGCCTCGTGGTTCGAACAGTTCGAGATCCAGACCGACAGCCAGGGCCGCGTCGTGGCCCCGGAACAAGGCAAATACAAACACCAGACCAGCAACCCGAAAATCTTCGCCGGTGGCGACATGGTTCGCGGGTCTGACCTGGTGGTGACGGCGATCTTCGAAGGGCGTAATGCCGCTGAAGGGATCCTGGATTACTTGGGCGTCTAACCCGATCCCGACCTGAAATGGGATCAAAATGTGGGAGCGGGCTTGCTCGCGAAGACGGAGTGTCAGACAGCAGTAATGTTGCCTGACACACCGCTTTCGCGAGCAAGCCCGCTCCCACATTGGTTTCAGGGTGTTGCCAAACACCGCATTCCACCGCGACAAATTGACCCGATAGACAAAAGGTGCGGCGCTTGCCGTGCCTTTTGCGTCGCGCTCTGAGAAAATGCCCGCACTTTTTTTCCGGATGCCGACATGACTGCCCTGAAGAACGACCGTTTCCTTCGCGCCCTGCTCAAGCAACCTGTAGACGTCACGCCGGTATGGATGATGCGCCAGGCCGGTCGCTACCTGCCTGAATACCGCGCCAGCCGTGCCAAGGCCGGTGACTTCATGAGCCTGTGCATGAACCCGGAGTTCGCTTGCGAAGTCACGATGCAACCGCTCGACCGCTATCCGCAACTGGACGCGGCGATCCTCTTCTCCGACATCCTGACCATCCCGGACGCCATGGGCCAAGGCCTGTACTTCGAAACCGGTGAAGGCCCGCGCTTCAAGAAAGTCGTCAGCACCCTGGCCGACATCGAAGCCTTGCCGATTCCTGATCCGCACAAAGACCTTGGCTACGTGATGGACGCGGTCAGCACCATCCGCCGCGAACTGAACGGCCGCGTGCCACTGATCGGCTTCTCCGGCAGCCCATGGACCCTGGCCACCTACATGGTGGAAGGCGGCTCGTCGAAAGACTACCGCAAGACCAAAACCATGCTCTACGACAACCCGCAAGCCTTGCACTTGTTGCTGGACAAGCTGGCTCAGTCGGTCACCAGCTACCTCAACGGCCAGATCATGGCCGGCGCGCAAGCGGTGCAGATCTTCGATAGCTGGGGCGGCAACCTCTCGGCGGCGGCGTACCAGGAATTCTCCCTGGCCTACATGCGCAAGATCGTCAGCGGCCTGATCCGCGAACACGATGGCCGCAAAGTGCCGGTCATCCTGTTCACCAAGGGCGGAGGCCTGTGGCTGGAAAGTATTGCCGACGCTGGCGCCGACGCGCTGGGCCTGGACTGGACCTGCGACATTGGCAACGCCCGTAATCGCGTCGGCAACAAAGTCGCGCTGCAAGGCAACATGGACCCGACGGTGCTCTACGCAAAACCGGAAGCCATCCGCACCGAAGTGGGCCGCATCCTCGCCAGCTACGGCAAGGGCAGCGGCCACGTCTTCAACCTCGGCCATGGCATCACCCCGGAAGTTGATCCGGAGCATGCAGGCGCGTTCCTGCGCGCGGTGCATGAGCTGTCGGCGCAGTATCACGAGTGATCGTCGCCCAATAAAAAACGCCCGGCTTATGCCGGGCGTTTTTGTTTGGGATACCAGACCGTACGCGGTCAATGTGGGAGCGAGCCTGCTCGCGAAAGCGATGGATCAGTCGACATCATTGTTGAATGTTCAACCGCTTTCGCGAGCAGGCTCGCTCCCACAGGGGGGGATTTGGGTCAGGCCTTTACACCGCCCAGCGGTGGCAGCTTCGCCAATTTCAACGCCACCAACAGCGCAATCACCAACAACCCACCAATAAACAATCCAATCCCGTTCCAGCCGCCAAGGTGCCAGAACACCCCGCCCGCCGTCCCGGCAATGCTCGACCCGGCGTAATAGCTGAACAGATACAACGATGAAGCCTGTCCTTTGGCCTTGATCGCCCGGCGCCCGATCCAGCTACTCGCCACCGAATGCGCGCCGAAGAAGCCAAACGTGAAGATCAGCATGCCAATGATCACCAGCGGCAGCGGCGTAAACATGGTCAGCGCGAGGCCCGCGAGCATCAGCACAATCGTCGCCCACAGCACTTTGCGTCGACCCAGTTTGTCAGCCAGCGAACCGATTTTCGCCGAGCTATAGATCCCCGACAGGTACACCACCGAGAGCAACCCGACAAAGGCCTGGTCCATGTTGTAAGGCGCGGCCAGAAGGCGATAGCCGATGTAGTTGAACAGCGTGACAAACGCGCCCATCAGCACAAAGGCTTCAAGAAACAGCAGAGGTAGACCAGCGTCGCGAAAGTGCATAGTGAAGCCGTCGAGCAGGCTGCGCGGGTGCATCGAGCGAGCGCGGAAGTTGCGCGATTCGGGGAGGATTTTCCAGAACACCGTCGCTGCGATCAGCGCCAGGCCACCGATCACCAACATCGCGGTGTGCCAGCTCACAACATCGATCAGTACACCCGTGATCAAGCGTCCGCTCATCCCGCCAATCGCGTTGCCACCGATGTACAAACCCATGGCCAGACCGATGTGCTGCGGGTGGATCTCTTCGCTCAGGTAAGTCATGGCCACCGCCGCCAGGCCGCTCAGCGACAACCCGATCAACGCACGCATGATCAAGACACCTTCCCAAGAAGGCATCATCGCGCTAGCCATGGTGCACAGCGCAGCGGCGAACAACGCCGTCACCATCACCGGCTTACGCCCGACGCGGTCAGAAATCGGCCCGGTGATCAGCAGACCAATGGCGAGCATGCCCGTGGCCACCGACAGAATCAGGCTGCTCTGGGCCGCGTTGATCGAATATTCGTGGGACAGCAACGGCATCATCGGCTGCACGCAATACAGCAGCGCGAACGTCGCGAAGCCGCCGGAGAACAGCGCCAGCACCGTGCGCATGAACATCGGCGTGCCTTTTTCGATGTAGATCTCGTTCAGCTCGGCGACGACATCGTCCAGCACAGTAGGCGGAACTTCATGGGCGAGTGGGGCGACAGCAGTTTTCACTTCGGACCTCGGAGGGCGCAGCCGGTCAGGCAATGAAAAAAGCATATAGCTGCCTAACGATTCAATCCAATATATTATTCGACCTGTTTAAGAGCTTTTACGACCTAATGGAGTTTTCATGGAATTGCGCCACCTGCGCTACTTCATCGCCGTCGCTGAAGAACTGCACTTCGGCCGCGCCGCCCAGGTGCTGGGCATCTCCCAGCCGCCGCTGAGCCAGCAGATTCAGGCACTGGAAGCGGAGGTTGGCGCGCGGTTATTCGAGCGTACCAACCGTCGGGTCGAGCTCAGTGAGGCCGGTCGGTTGTTTCTGGAAGAGGCGCGGCTGGTGCTGGCGCAGGTCGACAAAGCGGCGGACGTTGCTCGTCGGGCGCAACTTGGCGAGTTGGGCGAACTGAAGATCGGCTTCACCTCATCGGCACCGTTCAACTCGACCATTCCCCAGGCGATCTTCTCGTTTCGCCAACGCTTCCCGGCGGTGCACCTGAACCTGCGGGAAATGAGCAGCACCCAAGTCGCCGATGCGCTGGTGGATGAATCGATCGAAGTCGGGATCATGCGACCGCTGGGATTGCCGGATTCCCTCAGCGTGGTGGAATTGATGCGCGAGCCACTGGTGGCCGTGCTCAGCTCCAAGCATCCGCTGGTCAACGGCAGCGAAGAAGGCCTGTTCCTGTCAGCCCTGGCCCTCGAACCTTTCGTCTTTTTCCCACGCAGTTATGGCAGTGGTCTGTACGCCCAGTTGCTGAGCCTGGCGCGAGATGCCGGCTTCAGTCCGCACTTCGCCCAAGAGGCGGGCGAGGCGATGACCATCATCGGATTGGTGGCGGCGGGGTTGGGGGTGTCGGTGCTGCCGGCGTCGTATCAGCGGATGAGGATTGATGGCGTGGTCTATCGACCGCTGCTTGATCCGGAAGCGGTGTCAGCAGTGTGGCTGGTACAGCGCAAGGACCAGAAATCGCCGATGGCGAAGGCGTTTGTGGAGTTGTTGACGAGGAAGGTTGAACCCCTCAAATCGTGATGCCCTCTGTGGGACATTTCCTAAGCTATGTTCCGGAAGACTACAACGCCTTGCGGCGGAGCCTACGGCGAGCCCAGAACCCGCCGGCTTGTGCGCCTTGGGGGCCATCGGTAACTTGATTCGCGTCACTGCTTATTCTTGAGGCAACCCATGACTGAACAGTTCACTTGTTGGAATTCCGCCGAATACCTAAGGAGCGAAGAGGAGATAGCGTATTACCTAGCTGTTTGTTTGGATGAGGCGGGAAGTGATCCAGCGTTCATTGCTAGAGCGCTCGCAATCATTGCAAGTGCTCGTAGTATGAATCTGGCCGCGCTGGATATTCCCGAAAGGGGCTTGTGAGACTCTGAGGATCCTGGGTAACCAGCCATCGCAGAGCCAGACAGGTAAAGGGCGATGACAAGCCGACCTGTTTGTGAAAGGGCGCCGAAAGGCGCCCTTTGTCGTTCCTTGGTCTGCCAAAGCAGCTCCCATAAGTTGCTGAAGGCAGCAATAAAAACAGGCGACGTTTTAAGCCGCCCGTTTTCTTTTCTATGTGCAGACCTGCGCCTGCAATCGTCGCCCGATCACATCCATTAAATCGCAACCATCGCGCAATGACGTCACCAATACCCGCGCCAACTCACTGTGTATCCCTTCGCTAAACGCGATGTTCTCCAACAGTTGAGTCGCGGTGCGGATGCGGTAAGCCGCTGTTTCGTGCAATACGTCCAGCGGTGCTTGTGTATCGATCACCAGTGACGGGATGTGGCAGTCGATACCGGTGATGGGCATGTATCTATCCATGACAAAAAACCTCCATTTTGAAAAAGAACGCGATAGCTCAGGCATTGCTGGTGGGTGGGGTCCCATGTGGCCCCTGCGGTAGTTCAATGATGTCCAGCGCCCGGTTAACCAACAACTCGCCCAATGAGGCCAGTTGCTGAATGGCCAGCGCCACATTGCGGCGAGAGCTTTCCAGATCGCAGGCGAGATCAGTGCTCATGACATTCAGTGAGGCGAGGGTTTCACAGGCGTGACAAAGCAGGGTTTCCTTGTCGACGTCCGGGAGGATAGTGAAAACATGGCTGATCGGGTCAGGGCGATTTGGATTGCGCAGGCGTGCACTGACGAGGGGCTCGGTGATATCGGAGAGTTTGGATAGATCTATAGTTTCGTTGTTTGGAACGTCAGATGATTGTGTGTCATCAGGGGTTTTATTCTTCATATCGGTGCTCCTTACGAAGTTAGATAAGTACAAGTCCCATGCTGTTAGTGGCGACTTGGTTGGTCACTGTACGCGTGTTGGTGTGTTGGTAAAGTTATTATTAAATATTTTCTTATGGTTAATCAGAAAAGTTAACATTTGTTTAGTTAAATGATTAATTGGAGCGTTTTCAGCGGTTTCTGACACGCGATGAAATTTTCATAGCCTTGACGTTAGGTATGCGGAGGTCATTTTCCGCAAGATGGTCCTTGCTTCATGCTTTCTGTAGGAGTTTTCTCCGAATTCTTTACGCGGATTGGTTGTGAAATATTATCTAACGGTTTTTGTGAGCATTTATGACATTGTTTTTTGCATGGAAGCTATATATGTAAGGCTCTGCTTTTAACGCAGGTCATCATCAGTGCCTGGGTAGGGCTCGTAATTTTAATAACTAATAAGAAGTTGGTGAGTGTGAAATGTACAAAAAAGAAAAATCCGAAACACTCAAGAATAACGTCAGATATTTGATAAAGAGTCGTGGAGAAACACAGCTGTCTTTGTGCAATTCAAGTGGGTTGACCAGAACTACCATATATAATCTATTAGAAGGTAGAGTGATAAATGTACAGCAATCCACCATTCGCAAAATTTCCGATTTTTTTGGCGTTTCGTACAAAGAGATAGAAAATGTAGATTTTGAAGAGAGAGAAATAATCGAGAGTAATATCTCTTTGGAAGGGAATATGAATCCTGCTGCAGTTCCTATTATAAAGGAAAGCTTGTTGATTCAAAGTCTGGATAAGAGGATTGGTGAGTTGGCCACTATTTCTCCGCTGACATATTATTTTGGAGTGGCTTGCAATTTAATTGGTGTGCTTCTGGAGAACGAAATTAGCGGTGCCAATGAATCAGGCGATTTATTGATAGTGAAGAAAGGCTTGTCGAACACCGATAAAGAAAAACTGATGTACAACAGAGCAACTAAGAAGCTATTTATTTCCGGGGATTGTTTGCTGGAGTCTGAAGAAATTTGTATTGTGGGGGAAGTGATTGAGGAAAGATTCAATGGTTAGCAGTAGTGGCGTCGAAAATAAAAAATATAGATTGTTAGGGTTTGAAAATGAAAAGGGCCTTGCTGTTGTTATGGTTCTTTCCACTGGTAAAGTTGTAAAGATAAAGCTGGGCGAGCTACTAAAAAGTGAGATGTTGGATGATCTAAATAAGTCGGAAATAAAAAATGTATGCAGAAAGCACTATTCTCGTGGGGTTGTGTTGACCGCGTACGAGATAGCTGATCGCCATGAAAGTTCCTGGACTGTATATGTAATTCTAAATCTTTTGCTTTTTACTCTTTATATGTTTGCAAATATCGCTGCAGCAAAGCTTGTTTATTTTAAGCAGTTTGATATTGTTGTTACTCCTGGGGTGTTTCTTTACCCCTTGACGTTCTTGATAGTTGATTTGTTGAACGAGTTTTATGGCTTTAGGCTTGCAAGAAAAGCTATATTGTTTGCTTTCTCAAGTAATGCGATTGTTATAGTCATGCTCGCTGCGACTAGCTACCTCCCAGGGCTCCCCGGCTGGAAATTAGATTTGCCCTACGGGGAGGTGATTAGCTACTTCTCATCTGTATTAGTTGCCTCGTCTGTATCTTTTCTTTTGTCTGAATATGTGAATTCCTACTTGCTGTGTAAAATAAAAGAGCTCACAAGCTCTAAGTTTCTGTTTTTGCGGGTGTTCTTGAGCTCATTTTTTGCAGTGATAATAGACAGCGTTATCTTTTGTTTTATTGCATTTTATGAGGTTATGACAGTCAGCGAAATACTCAACATGATTTATGTTCAGATTGCCATAAAAATGTGTTTTGCAGTTTTTAATGTCTTACCTGCTTATGGGGCAAGATCTTTATTCAAGAAGTATGTCGCTGAAGTTCGTCCGGTCTAATAGTACGGGTGAGCCTGTCTTTTTAATATGCTAACGGTGAATCCGGAAGGGACTTGTAAGACTCTGACTATCCTGGGCAATCAGCTATCGCAGAGTCAGACAGGTAAATGGTGACAAGCCAGCCTGCTTGCAAAAAAGGGCGCCTCGAAAGGCGCCCTTTGTCATTGTGGCGAGGGAGCTTGCTCCCGCTTGAGTGCGTAGCGCTCACAAAATCTTCAGTGAATGTCAGAGTTTGGGGCCGCTGCGCAGCCCAGCGCGAGCAAGCTCGCTCGCCACAGGATTGCCTCAATGGGCAGCAAGGCTCTTACTGAACCTTCACCAAATCCCCTTTCAACGCAACACCGGCCATGATTGCGCCAGCGTGGCACTCATAGTTCTTGGCGTCTTTACGCTCATTGCTCTTGTAGAAACTCACAATGTTGGTCACCGCATTCGCCCCGGCGCTTTTGGCAGCCTGGAACAAGCTGATGATTGCCGATTGCGCGACCCATTCGCAGGCGACGGCGTCGGTCTTGTTGAAAGCGTTGGTTTTTTTGTTGGTCACGGAACCGGCGGTGAGGACGGTGACGTTGCCGGCCGGGTTGTTGCCGGCCAGGTAGAACTTGACGCTGCCGTCGATTTTGCCGGTGCGGGTGGCTTCGGCGACGGCTTTGTCGAAGGGCAGGTACACCGGGGTATCGCGGGCCTGGCTGACGGCGGGGATGGCGCAGATCAGCAAGGTGGCGGCGGCAGCGAGTTTCTTGAAGTGCATGGAGGTCTCCTTGACCCAGATTAATTCGGTTACGACCAGCGGCGGAAGATCAGCGAGGTGTTGACGCCGCCGAAGGCAAAGTTGTTGTTCATCACGTATTGGTTGCTCATCTGCCGGAATTCACCGCGCAGGTAGTCGAGCTTGCCGCAGTGCGGGTCGATCTCGTCAAGGTTGAAGGTGTGGGCGTACAGGTCGCGGTTCATCATTTCGATGCTGAACCAGGATTCCAGCGCACCGCAGGCCCCGAGGGTGTGGCCGAGGAAACTTTTCTGCGAACTGATCGGCATGTGTTCGCCGAATAACGCACTGGTTGCCAGTGTTTCGGCGATGTCGCCCTGTTCGGTGGCGGTGCCGTGACCGTTCACATAGCCGATGTCCGACGGCTGCAAACCGGCGTCTTCCAGGGCCAGTTCCATCGCGCGGCGCATGGTCGCCTGTTCCGGGCGGGTGGTGTGTTGGCCGTCGGCGTTGCTGCCGAAGCCGACAAGTTCGGCGTGGATGTGCGCGCCACGGGCCAAGGCGTGTTCGAGTTCTTCGAGCACCAGCATGCCGCCTCCTTCACCGATCACCAGGCCGTCGCGGCCCTTGTCGTAGGGGCGTGGGCTGGTTTGCGGGGCGTCGTTTTTCAGACTGGTGGCGTAGAGCGCGTCGAAGACCATGGCTTCGGTCGGGCACAGTTCTTCGGCGCCACCGGCGAGCATCAGCGGCAGGCGTCCGAATTTGATCGACTCGTAGGCATAGCCGATGCCCTGGCTGCCGCTGGTGCAGGCGCTGGACGTCGGGATCAACCGGCCGGTGAGGCCGAAGAAGATGCTGATATTCGCCGCCGTGGTGTGCGGCATCATCCGCACGTAGGAGTTGGCGTTCAGGCCTTCCGCCACCGAGTTGAGCAGCATGTTGCCGAAGGCTTTGATCTCGTCGGTGCTGCCGGTGGACGAACCGCAAGCGACGCCCATGCGTCCGTCCTTGATCGATTCGTCGCCCAGCAGCCCGGCGTCGGCCAACGCTTGTTCCGCCGCGCCAACAGCGAGGCGCGAGACGCGGCCCATGCTGCGCAGTTGCTTGCGGGTCCAGTGGCTCGGGACCTTGAAGTCATCGATCGGTCCGGCGAGACGGGTGTTGAGCTCGGTAAACCGATCCCACTCGTCCATGCGACGGATGCCGCTGCGGTTGGCCGCGAAGTTGGCGGCGATGGTGGCCCAGTCGCTGCCCAGTGAGGTGATGCCGGCCATGCCGGTGACGACGACGCGCTTCATCAGCACAGGCCTCCATTGACGGCCAGAACCTGCCGGGTGATGTACGAGGCTTCCGCCGACATCAGGAAATTCACGGCGCCGGCCACCTCTTCAGGGGTGCCCATGCGTTGTGCGGGGATCATTTTCATCAGTTCTTCCACCGGCACGTTTTCGTCGAGCATGGCAGTGTCGATCAGGCCGGGTGCGACACAGTTGACGGTAATCTTGCGCTTGCCCAGTTCGATCGCCAACGCTTTCGCCGCGCCGATCAACCCGGCCTTGGAGGCGCTGTAGTTGACTTGGCCACGGTTGCCGATCAACCCGGAAACCGAGGTGATGCACACAATCCGCCCGGCGGCGCGACGACGAATCATCGGCATCATCACCGGGTGCAGCACGTTGTAGAAACCATCGAGGTTGGTGCGCATCACCACATCCCAATCATCCTCGCTCAGCGCTGGAAAAGCACCGTCGCGGGTCAGGCCGGCATTGAGCACCACGCCGTAGTAGGCGCCGTGGGTTTCGACGTCGGCTTCGAGGATGGCTTTGCAACTGGCGCGGTCGGACACGTCGAATTGCAGGACTCGGGCATTACGGCCCAAGGCTTCGACTTCGGTTTTAACCGCTTCAGCCTCGGCCAGACCGCTGCGGCAATGCAGCACGATGTCGTGCCCGGCCTGGGCCAGGCGCAACGCGATGGCGCGGCCGATACCACGGCTGGAACCGGTGACCAGTACGGATTCAGTCATCACTCGACTCCTTGGATTTCTTGAAGATATTGCGCGGCCTGGGGCGGACGGTACACGTTCAGGCGCGCGGTGGCGTGGATGCCGGGCGCATTGATGTGGCATTCGAACACGCCCATGCCGCTGTCGTCTTCCAGGGAGCGCAGCCCATGGATGGTCAGCTCGGTGCCGGCGGGGAAGTGTTCGACGTTGCATTCGAATTTACGCGTGCCGAGCAGGAAGCCCAGCTCCACCGCATCACCACGGGCGCGGGCGTGACAACCGGCGTAGGCGGCGACGCTCTGGGCCATCAGTTCGATGCCGACCCAGGCCGGCAGACTGCCGTCGGGCCGATTGAACAGGCCACCGGGCTTGACGGTGAGGCGGGTGTGAATCTGCTCGTCATCGAACGACAGGATCTGCTCGATGAGGATCATGTCGCCAGCGTGAGGCAGCAGTTCGGCGAGCGGCCAGTCAATCATGGGGCGTCTCCGATAATCAGGCTGACGTTATTGCCACCGAAGGCAAACGAATTGCTCATCAGGTAGCGGGGTGCAATGGACGCCAGGCGATGGGCCGGGGTCACCCAATTCAATGGCGGCAGGTCGGGGTCGGGCTGGCCGTCCCAGACGTGGGGCGGCAGGGCGTGTGCGGGATTGTCCGCGCTCAGGCTCAACCAGCAGAACGCCGCTTCCAGTGCACCGGCGGCGCCGAGGGTGTGGCCGGTCATCGGTTTGGTCGACGAGCAGGGCACGCCGTCCGGGAACAGCGCCGAGACCGCCAGGCTTTCCATGGCGTCGTTGTGTTGGGTGGCGGTGCCGTGCAGGTTCAGGTAGCCGATTTGCGACGGTTGCAGATGGGCGCGGCTCAAGGCTTTATGCATCGCCTGCTGAGCACCACGGCCGGTCGGTTCCGGCGCGGAAATGTGGTGCGCGTCGGAGCTGGCGCCGCTGCCGAGCAGGGCAATCGATTGGCCGTCGCTGGCACTTTTGCTCATCAAAAACAGCACCGCCGCTTCGCCGATATTGATGCCGTTACGGTTCGCCGAGAACGGATTGCAGCGCTGCTCGGACACCGCTTCCAGCGCCGAGAAACCGTTGAGGGTCAGCTTGCACAAACTGTCGACCCCACCGCACAACACCGCGTCGCACATCCCCAGGTCGAGCAAGCGTTGGGCGCTCATCAAGGCTCGGGCGCTGGAGGTGCAGGCGGTGGAAATCACATAGGCCGGGCCGCTCAATTGCAGCCAGTCGGCGAGGAAATTCGCCGGGGCGCCGAGTTCTTGTTGCTGATAGTCGTAGTCGTCGGGAAATGCATGCTCGCGGACGTAATGGGCCAGCCCGCGACTGGCTTCGTCGATACCCGAAGTGCTGGTGCCGAGCACAACACCGACGCGGCCAGGACCGTAGGTCAGGATCGCGCGATCAATCTCCGGGCGAATTTGCAACGCTGCTTCCAGCAACAGTTGATTGTTGCGGCTGCGTTGCTCGCTCATCTCCGGTGGAATCTGCGCCAGCTCACCGCGTACGGCGGCCACCGGCAACGAACGTTCCACTACCCAACCGGCTTCGCTGCGCATGCCAGAGCAATCGCCGGCAAACAGGTTACGGGCGACTTCCTGCTTGTCGCGACCCAGGGCGCAGATCAGCCCCAAGGCGTTCAAATAGGCGGTCATGGCGTGTCTCCGCTCAGCGGCGTGACTTGGTATTTCGGACCTTTGGGCAGGTTCAATTCAAAGCTCAGCGGTCGTGAATAACGGACATCCCAATGTTCTGGCAAGGAGCGCTGCCCGCCATGCTGCCACGCGGCGGGATAGTTGCTTTGCAACTCGCCTTCGGGGGTCAGGGCAAACAACAGCGCGGCGAACAACTCGCGAGCCTCGGGGTTCGGCGGCAGCAGACCATCGGCCTGCCAGTCACCACCGACCAGCTTCTGCCGGGCTTGGGGAATGCCGAGCAAATCCATCATCGACCAACGCAGCGCGGGGCCTTCCTGCTGGATGACCAACACCCAGTCCTGGCGATCGTCGGCCATCAGGCGCTGGATGTGTAGTTGCAGCGGCAATGCGAGGCTTGGGCTGTGTTCAGGCAACGGCGCGCGGCTGGCGCAAGCGCTCAACAGCAAGGCACAAGCCACCAACAAAAATCGCCGCACCACCACTAACCCTGTGGGAGCGGGCTTGCTCGCGAAGGCGTCGGCACATCCAGCACTGTTGTCGACTGACCCACCGCTTTCGCGAGCAAGCCCGCTCCCACAGGGATTTGCACAGGTTTGTTGAATTGCGCTAGACATCAAACAGCACCTTCAAGCGGCTTGCGCGCCACCACATTGACCAGCGTTTCTTCCCGCTGGCCAAAAGGCTTGGCCTTACGCAAACCAAAGCGTTCAAGCAGACCGAAATCCGTGGCGCGGCTCCACCACAAGTACGGGTAAGACACGTTCTGCGGGCCGAATTCGAAACCCTGCTGGCGAATCATTTCCAGATACCCGGCCGCACTCTTTTGCACATGCATTGGATGCCGAAACAACCAGCGAATCACCCACGTATCAATGTAAGCCTCGGTGGACTCGGCGAACAGCAGATAGCCGCCGGGTTTGAGCACGCGATAGAACTCGGCGAGGGCCTGATCCTGCTCCACCAGATGATGAAAAGTCTGGTGGCAGAACAGCAGATCAACACTGGCATCCGGCACGTTGAGCGTCGCGCAATCACTGCCGATCAACTCAACCGTCATGCCTTGACGCGCCGCTTCCTCAGCGCTGAGATTCAAACTCTGCGGATCCGCATCCACACCGATCAAGCGCTGGGGTGCAAACGCCTGGCGCAGATACTGGAACGACTTGCCTTGGCCGCAACCGGCATCCAGCAACACCGGATTGCTCGGCAGCGACTCACTGAACAAACCCCGCAGATCATTGATCGCGACCCGCAATACATGGTGCTGCCAGGTGTGGCTGCGCAGGAACCAGAAACCGAAGCGGGTTTCTTCGACGTAGTTGTCGCTCAAGTAGCTCATGTGGCATCCCTTGCACAAAATTCCGAAATCACCTTCAACCGGCGCTTGGCTTCGCTGACGAACGGGTTGCGTTCGTCCCAGGCGTAGCCGGCGAGGATCGAGGCGATCATGCGGCGGATTTCCGGCGAGCTGCCCTTATGGAAAATCACGTCCTGGAAGGTCCCGGTGTACCAGCCTTCGACGTAGCAACGGAACGTATCGACGCCGCGTTTGAGCGGGTCGGCGAACTCGGTTTGCCAGTCGACGCTTTCGCCCTGCAATTGGCGGTGCAGCACGCCGGCGGCCATGCTCGCCGAACGCATCGCGATGGTCACGCCGGAGGAGAACACCGGGTCGAGGAATTCCGCCGCGTTGCCCAACAGCGCAAAGCCTGGGCCATGCAATGTTTTGACGTTGGCCGAATAGCCGCCGATGGTGCGCGCCGGGGTGTCCCATACGGCGTTGTTCAGCACGCCGGCGAGGCTTGGGGTTTCGGCGATGAAACCGCGCAGGCACTGGTCCAGATCATCGGTGCGACCGGCGAAATGTTCAGCGGCAGCGACCACGCCCACCGAGCAACGGCCGTTGCTGAACGGGATCGTCCAGAACCAGATATCACGGTGGACCGGGTGGGTGGTGACGAGGATTTTGGTGCGGTCGAAAGTCGGGTTGTCGATGTGGTCTTCGACGTGGGTGAACACTGCTTGGCGCACCGGGAAATTCGACGGCGCTTCCAGGTCGAGCAAGCGCGGCAGCACGCGGCCATAGCCGCTGGCGTCGAGCACGAAATCCGCCTCGACGCGGTACTCGCTACCTTCCTCGCGCAACACGTTCAGTTGCGGTTTCGACAGGCTGAAATCGGCGCTGACAATGGCTTCGCCGTAGCGCAATTCCACGCCTTGCAGCGCCGCCTGATCGGCCAGCAGCTTGTCGAAATCGGCGCGCTGCACCTGGAACGTCGTCGGCTTGCCGTTGCTGAAGGTGTCGCCGAAATCGAAGGCCGTGTATTCATCGCCCCAAGCGAACGCGGCACCGGTTTTCACCTGGAACCCGGCAGCGTTCACCGCGTCGAGCATGCCGGCCTCTTCGACGAAATCCAGGCAATGGGACAACAGGCTTTCGCCGATGGAGAACCGTGGGAAGTGCTGGCGCTCGATCACCAATACATCGTGACCCTTGCGCTTGAGCAGTGCGGCGGCGATGGCGCCCGAAGGACCGGCACCGATGACGACGACCTGACGATGTTCCATTTCAACGGTTGGCACGGGGGCTCCTTGCCGGGGCGGCGATATTCAGCGGGATTCGGTGCATGCCGGCGAGTGCCGGCAGCAGTGTGGCGATCAGACCCATCAGCATCAGCGCGAAGTACAGCGGCGGGCTGATGAGTTGTTGTTGCAGCAGCAGGTTGAGAAAGACGATCTCGCTCAACCCGCGAATATTCAGCAGGACGCTTTCGCGCCAGCGGCTGGCGCCGTCAGACGAGACACCGGCCCAACCCAGACCGAGCCAATTACCCAGCAGTTTGCTGAGGATCGGGAACAGCAGCAGCGCCGCCAGTTGCAACCAGCCGAGGCTTGCCATGGCGCTGTGCACGTTGATCTGCACGATGCCGAACGTGAGGATCAGCGGGATAGCGATCCAGGTCTGCAAGCGATGCATCCAGATCGCCGGCAACGGCAACACCAGCGGGATTTTCAGCGCGGCCATGCACAGCAGATACCCGATGCCGAAAATAAGCGCGTTCAGTTTGAAGTGTTCGGCCACCACCAGCAGTGCGAAGAAACCGCCGCTGTACAACAACTGCTGGCGCAGACCGAGCAAGCGCAACAGCACCGGCAAACAGGCGCCGGCCAATGGCAGCAACAGACTGCTCAGGTGCAGGCTGCCCTGAGCGAAGCCGAACAGCGTCCAGCACGTGAGGTCGATCAGGATCGCGGTTTGCACCAGGCGTCGGGTGGCGTCGGGCGGATAGTTGATGTGCCGCAGGTACAGGTACAACACCGGGATCGCCGTGATGGCGAACACCAGACCGACCGCCAACGAGCTGAGCCACGATTGCGGCGGCAGTATCCAGACCGCCGTCGCCAAACCGCAGGCGAACGGCAGACAGAAACTCGGCAGGGCGATTTTCAGGCTCTGGCGATCCAGTTGCAGGTCGATCACGTCGCTGAGGATGTGCCCCAGCAGCAAGGCGAAACTCAGGCTGTAGAGGTTTTTCAGCCATACCGGCGAGATGAGGTCCGCGCCGCTGAGCTGCCAGCCCGGTTCGATCCAGAAGTACATCAACAGCGGCAATCCGAATGTCGCCAGCAGCAACTGGCTGACAATCGGGATTAAGCCGAAATGCCGGCCGACGCGAGTCGCGACGGCAAACATGCCCAGGGCCATCGCCCAGAACAGCACGATCATCATGCCGTCTGCTCCACGGCCGGAGCGGCGTGGACTTGTCGTCCGGCCCACGGCGCGAGGATGAAGCTGAACGCCAGACCCAGGCTCACCGACAAACCGAAGTTGCTCACCGCTGGTGTGCTGGAGACCGCCAGCAAGCCGAACGACAGCCAAGTGGTCAGTGCCGCCAGCAACGTGCCCAGCAGGCTCACGGCGGCGCCGCCGACCTGTTCGCGCATGAGGATCGCGTAATCGACGCTGATGGCCGTCACCAGCAACAGGCCGAACAGGCTGAACAGCGTCAACGGCTGGCCGAGCCAACCGAGGCACGCCAGGCTGCACAGTGCGGCGAGCAGCGGCAGCGCGACGATCCGCAGCGCACCGCCGAGGCCGAACGGCAGGATCAACACCAGTACGATCAGCACGCAGGAGGCGAGTTTCAGTTCAGCGGCGCTGATTTGGGTCTGGGCGAAGACATTGTTCAGTTCGCCGAGGCGATCCACCAATTCAACGCCCGGCAAGTCCAGAGCCTGGACCCGCAGCAGCGACGGGTTGTTCAAGCCTTGCAGGCTGACCATGGCTGCCACGCCGCCGTCATCGGTCGGCCCAAGCCACAGTGTGCGATAAGGTTCGGCCAATGGCCCGACCAGCGCGGCGTCGATGTCTTCGACAGGCAGCGCCTGCAACTTGGTCAGCTCGGCTTGCAGCGCTTCAACCGGCACGCCGACGTCGAGCAATGGCTGCCAGAACTGCGGCAGTTTGTTCAACGCCTCGCGCACTTGCTGCTGTTCGCTCGGCTGGCTGACCAGTTGGTTGAGGGAGAGAAAACCCTGGAGTTTGTCGAGGTTGACCAGTTGTTCCAGGCGGTCATTCAGCGCGCCCTGGCGCTCCAGCAATTCCTGCTGGTTGGCGGCCCTGATCAGGAAAAACTGGCTGGTGGGCTGGAAGCCTGTGATGCGCGCGATCGCCTGGGCTTCGTCGGTCAGATGCTGTGGCATGCCGACCCACTGGCGAATGTCATTCTTGGTGCTGAGCTGCAACAGACCACCAACACAGAAGGCAATCAACAGCGCCAGCAACACCGGTGTGCGGACATGCTTGAGCAGCGTTTCACGCAGGTTCACCAGACACTCGGCGACTCGCAGCGGCCATTGCGCCGGGCGCAGGTCCGCACCCTTGAGCAGCGCCGGCAACAGGCACACCGCCGACAGATAAGCACCGAGCAGCCCGGCGGCGGAGAACACGGCGATTTGTGTCAGGGCCGGGAATGGTGTCCAGGCCAGGGCGAGGTAACCGATGCAACTGGTGATCAGGCTCAGCGTCAGCCCCGGCAGGGTCAGGCGCAGGGCCGGCCAACTGTTCCAGGGTTTCAGGCTCCAGCTCTTGGACAGGTAATGCAGCGGGTAATCCACAGCGACGCCGATCAAGCTGGAGCCGAGCACCAAGGTCATCACATGCATATGACCGAACAGCGCCACGCACGCCACCATGCCGAACAACATCCCCACCAGCACCGGGACGAACGCGAGCAACACGCGCAAACGCCGGAACGCCAGCAACAGCAACAACAGGATGCCGAGCGTGGCGCCGCCACCGACCCAGGTCATTTCCCGGGTCGCTTGTTGCTGACCGTTGGCCGCGTAGAGCAAGCCGCTGGCGGCGAGCAATTGCACGTCGCCTTGGGCCGCTTCTTCGCGACTGTGTTTGAGCAAATCGGCGACTTGCAGTGGCAGGTTCATGTCGAAGGCGTTGCCGGTGGTGCGCGCGCGCAGCAGCACCCAACTCTTGCCGTCGGCATCGGCAATCAACGCGCCGCTGCCGATGTCCAGTTGCACCGCGCCGTGTTGCGGCTGGCTGTTCTGAATGCGCCCGGTCAGGCCCAGCCAGTCGTCCTGGCTCGGCACCAGGCTGAAGCCGGTGAAGGGGTCGAACAGCGCTTGTACGCGTTGTTGAATGAACGCGTCGGGATGCTCGATCAGCTGTTGCCGATCCACGTCCGAGAGCATCGCCAACCGGCCTTGCAGCAACTGCGTGCGCAGGGCCGGGAGGTCGGCTTGCAAGGTCCATTGGACTTTTTCGAACAAGCCGCTGGCCTGCCACTGCTCGCCGAGTGTCTGCGCCATGGTCACGGCTTGCTGGCGATCGGTATGGCCGACCAGCACCAGCATTTCGCGGTTCAGCGGTTCTTGCATGCGTTGTTCGGCGCGCAGTTCCAGCGCGTCCGGTGCCGTGCCCGGCACCAGTTCCATCAGGTTGGCCGACAGCGGGGCGCCGTCACGCCATTGCCAACCGGCGAGCGCGAGCACCGCCAGCAGCAGGATCAGGAACAGCCGTGGAAGCCTCCGTTCACTCGGCAAAGTCATGTTGCTCCGCGTCGCTCAACGGTTGGGCGCTGGTGCTGTCCTGCATGCGCAACAGGGTGCTGTCGCCTTGGGTTTCCAGCAGCTCGATGGTGTTCACCAACTCGCCACCATCAATGTTGATCTGGTTGAACACTTGCTTGAGCAGCATCGAGCGCGGGGTCAGGGTCAGCTTCCATTTCTGCGCATCGCCGCTCAGCGCCAGCTCGAAATCCCGTTGCAAACCGCTGCTGTCACCTTGCAGCACGGCGAGGAACAACCGGTTCTGCTCGGCCCCGGCGCTCTTGCCCGGCAGCAATTGCCAGCCGTTGGCGTCACGCCGGGCAATGCCCTTGGCGTTGATCCGGTAATCCTGTTGCAGCGGAGTTTTCAGCAGCCACAGCAGGCCGTGGTTTTTAGCGAGGACGAAGGTGCCTTTGCTGACCAGCGGCTGGGGCAGGGCACGCAGGTGTTTTTCCTGAATGAAGTTGCCGTGGATCACATCCGGCTTGGCCAGTTGATCGCTGAGTTGTTGCAGGTCGAACGCCTGGGCCTGCGAAGCGAAACCCACCATCAACAGCACCGCAATCGCGTAGCAGCTGCCGAGCCCGCGAGGCTGCGTCCGGCGGCGAAGCCGTCGTAAAACCTGTGTATGCGGTGCATCAGGTAAAACGCGGGGCGACTGCTTCGCAGCCGAACGCAGGCTTCGCCAGCTGCTACAGGTGAATATCCGGAAAATCATGGCAGCATCCTTTCAACAGCATCGGTGAACACTTTCGGCGAGGCCAATTGCATCTCGCGGCTGCTCATATCGACCGCGACCTGCACCGAGCTGGCGCGGGTCAGGCGCTCTCCAGTGTGCAGGTCGCTGATCAGGTAGTTGATCTTCAACCGGTTCTCCCACTCCACCAGACTCGCGCGCACGTTGAGCTTCTGGCCGAACACCGCACCGCGCACGTAGCGCAGTTGCAGATCGATCACCGGCCAGGCAAAACCCGATTCGACCATTGCGGTGTAGTTGTGGCCGAGTTTGTCCAGCAGCGCACAACGGGCGACTTCCAGGTATTTGACGTAATGGCCGTGCCACACGACGTTCATGGTGTCGACGTCAAAGAACGGCACGAGGATTTCCGTATCGGCGTGAAGCACTCCCTTGCTACGCATGCAGCCTCCAGTGTTGCTCGGCGATCCGTTTCAGGCACAGGCGCAATTCACCTTCCAGGGCGCGGTCTTCGATGACCGGCGGGAAGTCCTTGGCCAGTTCTTCGTGCATGGCGGCGAGTGATGGCGGCAACGGGCGTGCGTCTTCGGCCTGGCTGCGCAGCCAGACGCCTTGATTGGCGGCCAGCAGCGTGGCGGCGGCGACTTGTTCGGTCAGCTCCAGCACGCGGACTGCATCCCGGGCGGCGATGGTGCCCATGCTGACTTTGTCCTGGTTATGGCACTCGGTGGAGCGCGAGAACACGCTGGCCGGCATCGTATTTTTCAGCGCTTCGGCGGTCCAGGCGCTGGTGCCGATCTGCACGGCTTTGAAGCCATGATTGAGCATGGCGCGGTCAGCGCTGGCGCCGGAGAGGTTGCTCGGCAAACCGTGGTTGTAACGCTCATCCACCAGCAGCGCGAGTTGCCGATCCAACAAGTCGGCGACGTTGGCCACCAGGGTTTTCAGGCTGTCCATGGCGAACGCGATGTGGCCGCCGTAGAAGTGCCCGCCGTGCAGCACGCGTTCGGCTTCGGCGTCGATAATCGGGTTGTCGTTGGCGCTGTTGAGCTCGATCTCGATGAACGAACGCAGCCAGTTCAGGCTGTCGGCCAACACGCCGAGCACATGCGGTGCGCAGCGCAGGGAATAGCGATCTTGCAAGCGATGCAGAGGCGCGGTGGGCGCGTCGATTGCCAGATCCTTGCGCAACCACGCGGCGACTTGCATCTGCCCCGGGTGCGGTTTGGTGGCGAACAGACGCTCGTCGAAATGCTCCGGATTGCCTTGCAGCGCGACCACGTTCAACGCGGTGATGCGCGTGGCCAGTTGCAGCAGGTAATCGGCGCGGGCGAAGGCCAGGCAAGCGATGCCGGTCATCACGGCGGTGCCGTTCATCAGTGCCAGGGCTTCTTTCGGGCGTAGCACCAGCGGCGTCCAGCCGAGTTCGCGATGCACATCGGCGGCTTCGCGGCGTTCGCCACGGAACATCACTTCGCGCTCGCCGGACAAGGTCGCGGCGACGTAGGACAGCGGCGTCAAATCACCGCTGGCGCCCACCGAACCTTCTTCCGGGATCAGCGGCAGAATGTCGTGCTCAAGGAACGCTTGCAGGCGTTCCAGCAGTTCCACACGCACCCCGGACACGCCGTGGCACAGCGACTGCAAACGTGCCGCGAGTACCGCGCGGGTCGCTTGGGCATCCAGCAGTTTGCCCAGGCCACAGCCGTGGAATGTGTACAGATGACGCGGCAGCGCTTCGACGTGATGCAGCGGCACCGCGACCACGCAGGAATCGCCGTAACCGGTGGTCACGCCGTAGATCACGCCTTCCTTGTCCAACAGGGAATCGAGGAAGCGCGCACCCTTGGCGATGCGCTCGCGGTATTCAGGATCAGCCTGCAACCGGGTCGGCGCCTGACGGTTGGCCAGAGCCAGCACGTCTTCGATGCGCAAAGGGAGTTCGCCGAAGGTTACCGGCTCAAGCGTTGGCGTCGTCATCGGTCTTCCAGAAAGGGTAAAAGTTGAACCATTGTTGAGGCGCTTCAAGGCAATAGTGACCCAAGCGTTCGGCGTAGCGGGAGGCCCACTGATGAATGACCTGTTCGCGGTCGCTGCGCTTCCACACCACCGCTTCGGTGAACGGTTCGAGGGTCAGTCGATAATCGCCGGTAGGTTTCTTCAGGCACAGCAACAGATTGATCTTGCACTTGAGCAACCCGGCCAGCAGCCACGGGCCTTGGGGGAATGCCGCCGGATGCCCGAGGAAATCCACGGTCACGCTACGCCCGCCATGCAAGGGCACGCGGTCGCCGGCAATCGCCAGCCACTCGCCGCGCTCCAGGCGTTCGTGCAGTTGAAGCATGATCACCGGGTCCAGTTCGCTGACCTGAATCAGCCGCAGATTGGTCGCCCCGGCTTCACCGAGCAATCGGTTGAATTGCTCGGCGTGCTTGGTGTGCACCAGCACGTTCATGGTGACCTTTTCGCCGATCTCCGCCAGCGCGCGGCAGACTTCGAGATTGCCCAAATGCGCACCCACCAGCATCTGCCCTCGGGCACCGCGCAGTTGAGTGCGCAACAGCGCCGGGTCGATGATTTCGATCTGTTCGAGGCGCAGCTTGCCGTTCCATACATCGAGCTTGTCGAGCATGGAGTCGGCGAAGGCCATGAACTGGCCGAACACGCGCCAATGGGTCGGACGCAATTCGCTGTTGCCACTCCAGTCGGCGAGGCGTTGCTGGTATTGCCAGGCACTTTTGCGTGCGCTGCGCCCGAACAGGAAAAAGTACAAAACGATGCCGTACAGCAACGGGCTCAACAGCCGCCGGCCCAGCACTTTGGCGCAGAGTGCGGTGAATTTCATCAGCCAGAAACTGCCGCGCTCTTCACGGTCGGCCCAGTGTTTTTTGTCTGTCTCAGTGCTCATGTGCGCCACCGCCGCCAGAGGATCACCGGAGCGCGCAGCAACATGCCGAAGAACAGCCGGGTGTGCATGCTCGAAATCAGCACGTTGTCGCGGAACAGGCGAAAATGCGAAACGCCGTCCAGCGGGTAATGAACCTTGGTTTGCAGCCACTGCATCGGCAAATTACGCCAGGCCAGCCGCACCAGAATGTCCGAGTCGAAGTCCATGCGTTTGCCGATCTTCGCCGAACTGATCAGCGCCAGGGTCGGTGGCAATGGATAGACGCGGAAGCCGCACATCGAATCGCGGATCTGCAACGACAGGGTGTTGATCCACACCATCACATGGGTCAGGTAACGCGCATACAAACGACCCTTGGGCACGCTGGCGTCGTAGAGCGGATAACCGCAGATGACCGCTTCGGGATGGGCGCGGGATTGCTCGAGGAAGGTCGCGACGTCGGCCAGGTCATGCTGGCCGTCAGCGTCCACCTGCAAGGCGTGGCTGAAACCCAAACGCGCGGCTTCGCGAAAACCGGTCATCACCGCGCCGCCCTTGCCTTGATTGACGGTGAGGCGGATCAGATGCGTGTTGTCGCGCAGCGCCAGTTGATCGAGCACTTTTGCGCAGGCCTGGGTGCTGGCGTCGTCCACCAGAATGCACGGCAAGCCTTGGGCGAGAAGGGCTTCGACCACGGTGGTGATCGCGGTTTCGTGGTTGTAGACCGGGATGACGGCGCAGGGGTTATGCATTTTGATACCCACCGCACCCTTGTAGCAGCTGGCGAAGCCTGCGTTCGGCCGCGAAGCGGTCGCAAACCAGATCAACGAGGTCCTTCAGAATCACCATGGCGGCCTGATTGCGAGCGCTTCGCACTCGGACGCAGCCTGCGGCAGCTGCTACACGGGAATTCAACTTACCCACAGGTCGCCTCCAGCACGATCCGCCCGCTGGAGCAGGTGGCGGTGTCGTTGCGGTAGGCGAAATACAACTTGCTGCGCACCGGGTCGAAGCGCAGGTGCAACTGGATTTCATCGCCAGGACGCACCAGTTGCTGGAATTTCAGCACTTCCATGCCGGCGAAGTTGGTCGGCAAATCCATCAGTTGCTGACCGAGGCTCAGCGCCCAATCCACTTGCACCACGCCGGGCAAAACCGGCGCTTGTGGAAAGTGCCCGCTGAAGTAGGCCAGGTCCGGTGGCACTGCCAGTTGCAGGCTCCACTCGCCATCGGTTTCAACCTGTTGCAGCACGTCCGGCGCTTTGGGGCGCGGGGCCAGCAGCAGGGCTTCGACGTCGGTCTGGGGCAGTTTGCCCTGAGCGTTCAACGGCAGTTGTCGCAGTAAGCGCCAGCGCCGAGGCAAGGCGAGGGCTTCGCAATGCTGACTCAGGTGCTGACGCAATTCTTGAGTGAGGGTGCGTCGCCCCTGATTGCGCAAGGCATGCAGCCCTTGTTGGCTGAGCACCAGCAGTGCGCCCAGTGAGGCGCGGTTTTCCTGAACCACGCCGAGGCGCGCTTCGGCGACCCAGTCGTGGGCCATCAGTGCCTGTTCCAGCATTGGTAGCGAGATACGTTTTTCTTCCAGTTTGACGATGCGGTCCAGCCGTCCCAGCAGTTCGAAACGACCGTCAGCGGCGATCCGTGCGGCGTCGGCGGTGTGTTCTATGTGGTCGGCGGGCAGGTACGGCGAGGCGATAAGCAGGGCGCCGTCGCTGTCCTGGCTCAGCATGACGTTGGCGAACGGTTGCCACAGGTCTTGCCCTTGGCGCCAGGCGATGCCGCCGGTTTCCGAGCTGCCGAGGATTTCCGTCGGCCATTGCTCCAGGCGTTCGAACAGACTTTGCGCAGCCTCGGTGGGCAGCGCGCCGCCGGAGGAAAACACCCGGCGCACCACGCTCAAGGCCGGCCAGTCGAGGTTGTCGCCCATGCGCTTGAGCAGCGCCGGACTGGCAACCCAGGCAAACACCGGATGTTCGCGGCTGGCACGCTGCAGGTCTTCCGGAAAGGCCAGTTGCTTGCGCACGAATGGGCGCCCGGCGCACAACGGCCAAAGCACGCGGAACAGCAAACCGTAAATGTGTTGGGTGCCGACGCTGCCAATGATGCAAGCCTGGCCCAGGTCCGCGCCCCACAGCTGTTCCAGCGCTTCGACTTCATTGGCCAGTTGCCGCAGGGTTTTGTCGATGCGCTTGGGTTCGCCGCTGGAGCCGGAGGTGCACAGGCTCAGCTGACAGCGATCCAGATCCAGCGCGGCGGCGGGCATCGGCGAATGCTGATAATCGGCCAGATGCGCATCGTCAGCCTGATCGGTCAGCCACAGATCGACTTCCGTCGACCAGCGCTGGCGCGTCTGCGGCTGCAAATCGGCGGGCAGCAACACGCTGACCCCGGCACGCCAGGCACCCAGCAGCGCGATCGCCAGGTCGGCGGCATCTTCCAGGTGCACGGCAATGCGCCGCACGCCTTGGGTTTGCAGGCCGGCGGCGAGGCTCAGGGCCTGTGCGCACAGTTGTGCGTGATTCAACGCCGGCTCGGCCGTCAGGGCTCGTTCCGGCTGAGCCTTGAGCAGCAATTGCTCAAGTGTTATCCAAGTCATGGGTGGCCTCGTACCCGTTGTCGTATTAGCCATTCAATGGCAAACATCAGGCCGATCAACCCGTAGGAGATCAGGCCGGTGTACAACATCCACCAACTCAGCGGCGCCCAAAGGGTCAGCGCGGCGGCGCACAAACCGTTGCAGAAAAAAAACACACTCCAGGCCACCGTGACCTGGCGCGTATAAACAATTGCCTTGGCCGGCAACTGCGGTTCACGCAGACGGGCCAGGCGTTCGGCCATCGGCGGGCCGTATTTCAGGCTCAGCCCGAACAGCGCCAGCATGAAACCGCTGATCAGCACCGGGTACCAACGCAGCAGCGCCGGGCTATCGAACACCGCCAGCAGCAGGCAAAACACGATGGCCACGATGGCCATCCACAGGCTGCCTGGTCGGCGTACGCCGGTCAGTGCGCGCGCCAGCCACAGGCTGCCGAGCAACAGACCGAACTGCCACGGCGCGAAATGCTCCATGCCGAAATACACCGCAAAGGGGTACAGCAGGCCCGCCAGCAGCAGGCCGAGGCCGATCACTCGGCTCATGCGGCCGGTTGAACCAGACGGTAGACCGCCTCGACCACATCGCTGACGGTACGCACCGATTTGAATTCTTCGGCGGCGATTTTCTTGCCGGTCTGGCGCTTGATGTGATCGATCAGGTCGACGGCGTCGATGCTGTCGATTTCCAGATCCTGATACAGGTTGGATTCCAGGCTCACGCGCTCAGGGTCCAGCTCGAAGAGTTCGACCAGGGCATCGCGCAGGGTGTTGAAGATATCGTCACGAGTTTGCATGGTCCGGTCTCAAGCTGCCTGTTTTGCAGTGACGAATGCCGCAAGGCTCGCCACGTTGCTGAAGTGGTTACGGGTGTCCTTGGCGTCGGCATCGATCTTGATGCCGTACTTTTTCTGGATCGCCAGGCCGAGTTCCAGAGCGTCTACCGAGTCCAGCCCCAGGCCTTCGCCGAACAGGGTCTGGTCGTCGCCGATGTCGTCGGCGCTGATGTCTTCGAGGCCCAGGGCTTCGATGATCAGGTTTTTTATCTCACGGTGCAGATCGCTCATCTTCGGCGAGCTCCTTAATAAAGTAGTGATGCAGGTAATCGTTGAGCTTGCGCGAAGCCTGGGGCGCAGCGCCTTGTGCGGCAAAGGCCTGTGGGTCTATATCGGCCCCGACACGGAAACTGAAGTGCACGCGGCGTTTTGGGATCCGATACCAGGGCTCGGCCTTGGTCAAAGTGGTCGGGCTGACCTTGATAATCACCGGGGTGAGGATTTTCGCACCCCGCAGGGCAATGGCCGCGCCACCCCGATGAAAGGCCGGTGGCTGGCCGGGTTGGGTACGCGTGCCTTCTGGAAAAATGATCAAGGACTGGCCGCTTTTCAGCGCGTCGGCAGCGGCGTCGAGCATGTCCATGCTGCCGTCGTTGCTGATGTATTCGGTACGGCGCAACGGACCTCGGGTAAACGGGTTCTCCCACAGGCTCTTTTTCACGACGCAGTTGGTGTGCGGCATCAGACCGATCAAAAACACCACGTCGATCAGCGACGGGTGATTGGCGATGATCATCTGCCCCGGTCGCCCGAGTTTTTCCGCACCCTGAATGTCGTAGGTCAGCACGCCGGTGCGGGCCATGAAACGGACAAAAAACCAGAAACAGCGACTGACAATTTTCCGCGCGCGCAGCCGGTGAGCCTGCGCATCGCCGGGCAGGCAGCCGAGCAGCGGGAAAACCAGCAGGCGCAGGCACAGCCCGCCCAACCCGAACAGGGTGAAGCTCGCGGCGGTGGCCAGCAGGCGCCAGTAGTAGGCGTCGCGGTTTTTATCGATTACGGGTTGCGTTGCCAGGTCCATACACGATTTTTCCAGGCATGTTGGCAGGTTGACTGCTGGCCGAGCAGGGTACGCAATAGATTCAAGGCATGGGGCCAGTGAGCGTTGGACAGCTCATCCGGGTGGCTGTTCAGGGACAGCTGCCAGTCGGTGCCGGGGGTCAGCAACAGACCGACCGCGTAAGGAAACGGCACATCGTCGATCCAGGCCGAATAGGCTTCTGGCGGTTGTTCTTCAGTGACCACCAGCAGCACGGCGGGCGCGCCTTCCGAAAGTAGCGCCGCAGCCTCAAGCATGCCGTGTTCAAGCCCGTCGCCAGCGGCGGCGAGGGCGGTCATCTCGCTGGTTTCGCCGCGCATGATCGACCACAGGCCAATGATCGCGTTGTGCACCGACAAGCTGAACTGGGTCGGCGACAGCGGCTGATCCGCCGCCAGGTCGCTGAGAATATCGAAGGTGCGCGGGGTCTCGCCGTGACGGGAAATAAAGACCAACGGTAGGTCCTGCCGACCATCGGCCAACGGCCAGCCAACGCTAAAGGCCATCCGCGCCAGGCGGCTGAGTCGTCGGCGCTGCATGGCCGGCAGAAACGATACGTCGGGGGCGGCATCGCTGCACGGGAGCACGACCGGTTGTCGGCTCCAGGCCTGCCAATCGTCCACGCTTTCGAGCCCAGGGGCCCATGCGCGCCATTGGGCGATGTTGAAGTTGATCACAGAAATTCATCCCGCCCCTGCGGGCTTTCCTTGACGCGGTAAGTCGCAAAATCTGCGGCCGACCTGACGTGGCGCTTAACGCCGAGTGGCGCGCATTATCCCGGTGCGACGGGCGTGTAGCAAATGCTGGTTACATTTTGCGCAATCAAATGTACCGTTTGGTCCGCGAAAAAGCTGTCGTATGGCCATTATCCACATCGGGGCGGGCCAGTCTGTCGGTTCTGTCTGCGATCAACGCGTGAGTTCGCCGCTTTTTTCATCAGGAGAATGCACCTGAGTGTGTAGTCCTCATGCCTGCGAGGTAGCTAAGCGACGCCGTGGACTACTACACTCGGTCATTCTTTGATACACGGAGGTTTTGACATGCGGCGCGTGGTGTTCAATCAGAAAGGTGGAGTGGGTAAGTCGAGCATTGCCTGCAATTTGGCTGCGGTCAGTGCCAGCGAGGGTTATCGCACGCTGTTGGTGGATCTCGATGCCCAGGCCAACTCCACTCAGTACCTCACCGGCCTGACCGGCAATGACATTCCCATGGGGATCGCCGACTTCTTCAAGCAGACCCTGTCGTCCGGGCCGTTCTCGAAGAAAAACCAGGTGGATATCTACGAAACTCCGTTCGACAACCTCCACGTCATCACCGCCACCGCCGAGCTGGCCGACTTGCAGCCCAAGCTCGAGGCAAAACACAAGATCAACAAACTGCGCAAACTGCTCGATGAGCTGAGCGAAGACTACGATCGGATCTACCTCGACACCCCGCCTGCGCTGAACTTCTATGCGGTATCGGCGCTGATTGCCGCTGATCGGGTACTGATCCCTTTCGACTGCGACAGCTTCTCGCGCCAGGCTCTGTATGGCCTGCTTGCGGAAATCGAAGAATTGAAGGAAGACCATAACGAAGGCCTGGAAGTCGAAGGCATCGTGGTCAACCAGTTCCAGGCCCGCGCGAGTTTGCCCCAGCAAATCCTCGACGAGCTGATTGCCGAAGGCTTGCCGGTGTTGCCGGTGTACCTGGGCAGCTCGGTGCGCATGCGCGAATCCCACCAGGCCAACACGCCGCTGATCCACCTTGATCCGCGACACAAACTGACTCAGCAGTTTGTCGAGCTGCACAATCTGCTGGAAAACGCCTGATCCCTACAGACAACGCAGAACCCATGTGGGAGCGGGCTTGCTCGCGAAGGCGTCGTGTCAGTCAATGTTGATGTCGACTGACACTCCGCCTTCGCGAGCAAGCCCGCTCCCACAGTTTTGATTCGGGGTGGCTTCAGATCCCCTGGCTACGCAACCAACTCATCAGCTGCGGCAGCGGAAACGCCCCGCTCTGGCGCGCCACTTCCCGGCCGTTCTTGAACAGAATCAAACTCGGAATCGAGCGGATCCCCAATTGCGCCGACAACTGCTGGTTCGCCTCGCTATCGAGCTTGGCCAGCCGACACTTGCCCGCCAACTGCCCCGCCGCCTGCTCGAACACCGGCGCAAACGACTTGCACGGCCCACACCACTCCGCCCACACGTCCACCAACAACGGCAGATCGCCCTTGATCTGGCTGGCGTAATCGCCTTGTTTCAATTCGAAAGGCTTGCTCAGCAGCACCTCAGCCTTGCAGCGCCCGCATTTCGGATGGTCGCTGAGGCGCTCGCCGGGGATGCGGTTGAGGCCGTTGCAGTGGGGGCAGGGGATCAGTAATGAGTCGGACATGGCGGGCTCTGGATGAATGGGCAATCAATGGAACTGATCTGGAGTCGGAAATGATGTTTATCAAGTAAGAGGTTTTGAGTGAAATTTCTCTCATCATCCAAAAAAAGCTCCTACGAGGCCTGATGCTCCTGACTGATTTGCTCCGGGCAGGGCTACTATTAATCTTGACCGTACTTTCCCGCATCTATGCCACGACGCCAGTAGGGTTGAACAATAATGAGCGACATCGTCAAGCAAGCCGCCGAACTTTGGCCTTATATAGCGTGGTTGTTAAAACGGCCTGAATCAGAAGCCGAATGCGAACTTCTGGTGCAGTCGCGCGAGGAACTGGTAGCCATGATCGGCACTGAAAAGCGCCATTCGCTGGCGAGCCTTGTGGCGATCATGGACGATCACATCGAAGCCTATAACGGCGAGCGCTGGTCAATGAAATCTGAGTTCTGTGTTGTTTAGCCTCACGACGAACAACTGATCTCCAGATGCTTGCCCCACTCCGGCGGCCGCTCGGCGTAGCTCTCCATCCCCGGCTGTTCCTGAAACGGATTGCTCAACACTGCATGCAAACGGCGAACCTCCGCATAGTCGCCACTCTCTGCTGCATCGATAGCCTTCTGCGCCAGATAGTTACGCAGGATGTACAGCGGATTGACCGCGTGCATCCGACCCCGGCGCTGTTCCTGATCCACCGCGCCCTCACGGGCAACCCGGGCGATATACAGCTCGCCCCAGGCATCGAAACCCTTGATGTCGACAAAATCATCGCGCAGCCGGGCGACGGCGAGTTCCGGTGATTCATCCCCGAGGCGGCGGAAGAACAACGTGTAATCAACGCCGCTGTTCTGCATCAGTTGCAGCAGGCGTTCCAGCAGTTTCTGGTCGTCGTCTTCGGCGGTAGTCAGCCCGAGGCGGCGGCGCATGAGGTCGAGGTAATGCGCCTGGTACAGCGGCAAGTACAGGCCGAGGGTTTCGCGCAGGGCTTCGACGCTGATGAACGGCGTCAGGGCCTGGGCCAGGGCGCTGAGGTTCCACTGGCCGATCGGCACCTGGTTGCTGAAGGAATAGCGGCCCTGATCATCGGAGTGGTTGCAGATGAAATTGGCGTCGAAGTCATCGAGGAAGGCGAACGGGCCGAAGTCGAAGGTGATGCCGAGGATCGACATGTTGTCGGTGTTCATCACGCCGTGACAGAAGCCATAAGCCTGCCATTTGGCGATCAGTTCGGCGTTGCGCTCGACGATCTCGCGGAACATCGCGAGATACGGTTCCGGCTGTTCCAGGCATTCGGGAAAGTGCATGGCCAGCACGTGCTCGCCGAGTTCTTTTTGCTGCTCGGGGCGCTTGGTGTAGTAGAAATACTCGAAATGCCCGAAACGCACATGGCTCGGCGACAGGCGCAGGACCATGGCCGCGCGCTCCTGTTTCTCACGCCAGACTGGCGTGTCGGAGCCGATCACGCACAGGGCGCGAGTGGTCGGGATGTTCAGCGCATTCAGTGCTTCGGAGGCGAGAAACTCGCGGATCGAGGAGCGCAGTACCGCGCGTCCATCGCCCATGCGTGAGTAAGGTGTCTGGCCGGCGCCCTTGAGGTGCAAGTCCCAGTGCTCGCCGGCTTCGTTGTAGACCTCGCCCAGCAACAAGCCGCGACCATCGCCCAACTGCGGGTTGTAGGAACCGAATTGATGCCCGGAATAAACCATCGCCCGAGGTTCGGCTTCGGCCCAGAGCTTGTGGCCGCCGAACAGTTCGGCGAACACCGGCGTCTCGGCCATGGCCGGGTCCAGGTCCAGCAGCGCCATGGCGGCGGGGCTGGCGACCACCAGTCGCGGATTCGCAATGGGCTCCGGCAGCACGTGGGTTGAGAACGCGTCGCCCAGGCGGGCGAAGCGATTATCGAAGGTCAGTTCGTCGAGGGGTTTCAACGGCCATCTCCAGCAGAATGTCCGAGCATTCTGCTAGGGATAAGGCGGTTAGTCGAGTTTGGTCTCGGGCGGCTCTTGCATCGGGTCGTCGCGCAGGGCTTCGTGGGGCGCTTCGCGGGAGATGATGGTTTTTTTCTCTTCCTCGACCGGCACCAACTTGTATTCCTGGCCGTGCAGGTTCTTCAGATAAACCTCCATCTGCCGGAACGAGATGTTGATGTGCTGCTTCTTGAACTCGTGGTTGATGAAGCGGTTGACCTCATCGAGCACCGGGTTGCGGTCGCCGAGATCGCGCACATGCATGCGCAACTCGTGGTCGAGGGTGCTTTCGCCGAAGTTCAGGAAGTACACGTGAGGCTCGGGTTCCTTGAGCACTCGCGGGTTATCCCGTGCGGCTTGCAGCAACAGGGATTTGACCAGGTCCAGGTCCGAACCGTAGTCGACGCCAAGCTTGAGGGTCACCCGGGTGATCGTGTCGGTCAGGGACCAGTTGATCAGTTGCCCGGTGATGAACGTCTTGTTCGGGACGATGATGTCCTTGCGGTCGAAGTCGGTAATGGTCGTGGCGCGGATGCGGATCTTGCTGACCGTGCCCGACAGGTTGCCGATGGTGATGGTGTCGCCGATCCGCACCGGGCGTTCGAACAGGATCATGATGCCGGAGATGAAGTTGGCGAAAATCTCCTGCATCCCGAAGCCCAACCCCACCGATAGCGCCGCCACCAGCCATTGCAACTTGTCCCAACTCACGCCGAGGGTGGACAGGGTCGAGACGAAACCGACACCGGCGATCACGTAGGACAGCAGCGTGGTTGTCGCGTAGGCGCTGCCTTGGGCCAGATTCAGCTTGGAAAGCACCAATACTTCCAACAGACCCGGCAAGTTGCGCGCAAGGGCGAAAGTGATGCCGATGATGATCAGCGCGCCGAGCATGTCGCCGATGCTGATCGGCACCATGCTCATGTTGGCGCCGGTGCCGCTGGTGTATTCGTAGAGGGTGACGTTGTCGAGGTACGAGAACACCGAAATCAGGTCCGACCAGACCCAGTACAGCGCCGCAATGAAACCGCCGAGCAGCGCCAGACGGATCAGGCGCAACGACTGTTCGTTGACCTTCTCGATGTCCAGGGTCGGTTCTTCGATCACCGCTTCGCCGTCGCCGGCCTCTTTGGCCGCCTGGCGTTTGGCCAGGGCGCGCTGGTAGGCCAGGCGCCGGGCCGCAACGCTGAGACCACGTACGAATGTGGCTTCGATCACCAGCCAGAACATCAGCAGGTACAAGGTGTTGATCAACCGGTCGCTGAGTTTCAGCGCGGTGTAGTAATAGCCGAAGCACACCGCCACGAACAACGCGACGGGCAGGACCGTGAACATCACCCCCACGGCCTTGCGGAACAGCGAAGCGCTTTTATGGGTCGGGCTGCTGATCAGCAGGCGACTGAGCAACCAGGCCATCAAGGCATAACAGGTCAGCACCACCGGCATGCCGAGCACGTCATCGGCCAGTGCCGCTGGTTGCAGTTCAGCGACCGCCACCACGGCAACCAGCGCCATGACCACTAATCCGAGACGGCGAACCCAACCCTGCAGGAACTCGACCTGAGGTTTTTCCCAACGGAAATGCAGTTCGGCCACGCCGCCCGGCGCGAGGATTCGGTAGGCGGTGTAGAACACCAGCCAAGCCTGGCCCATTTGTATCAAGGCCGCGCCCATGTTGGCGTTCTGCCCGCGTGCGTCGATCTGCAAGGCCAGGCCACACAAGGCCAGACCCAGCGCCACCGGCATCGCCAGCAGGATATTGATCAGAATCGCCTGCGGCGTGTGCCACTGGCTGTCACGCTTGAAGTGGCCGATGTCCTGGTGAACCTTGTTCAGGCGGGCATACAGACTCTTGCGCCGCCACAGCAGGGCACCGATCAACAACACCAGGGGCAGAAACAGTAGCGGACGCTGGACCAGGCCGTCGCTCAACTCGCTCAGGCTCGAAGTCCATGGCAGCGTGGTGACCTGACGTTGCAGGCGTTCCGGCACGCCGCGCATCCACTCCGGGTCCAGCGGCTTGTTGCTCGGAATCCAGAACATCTGCTCGTCGAGGGTCGCCCGCAGGCTTTGCGCGGTGCTGAGCAATTGTTTCTGGTTGAGTTGCAGCGTGATGGATTCGTTGAGCACCGCACTCAATTCGCGGTTCAGTCGCTCCAGCAGGTCGGCGCGGGTGTTGGCCAGTTCCAGCAGGTTTTTGCGCAACTGCGGGGTGACTTGCTCTGGCGGTTGGGTCGCCAGCAGGTTATCGACGTAAGTGGCCGGGTTGCTGAGCAGTTCCCGTTGCTGGCTGACTTCAAACTGATACAGGCGAATGTCGGCGATCTGGTCCGCCAGGTCGCGGTCGAGCTTGAGGCGTGGCAGGGCCTGTTTCTGTTTATAGAGAATCTTGGACAGCAGCAGGCTGCCCTTGAGCACGTTGATTTGCTCGTCCAGGGCCGAATCGCTCTGGGTCACGCTGTCCAGCTGCTGCTTGGTTTGCAGGTTCTGCTGGGTGACTTCGTTGAGGCGGTCGGTGCTTTTGAGCAGGTAGTCGGAGAGTTTCAGGTTCATCGCGCTTTCAGTGGCCAGCAAGCTGCTGCTGCCGGACTTCTGCGCTTCGATGGACTGTTGGGTCACGGTCTCTTGGGACTGGGCCAGGCGTTTCTGGTTGATCAGGGTTTGCAGTTCCTGGATTTCCTGATCCTGGCGCGCGACTTTTTCCGATAGCAAGTCGTGCTGGCTGTTGCCCAGGTCTTGCAACTGGCTGTTACCGGCCAGTTCCTGGCGGCGCAGCGGGATCAGGGCATTCAGTGCCGCGAGTTCGGCGTTGAGCTGGTCACGCTGCTCGATGCTCAAGGTCTTGCCGTTGTCTTTGCCGGCCTTGAGGATGTTGTTGATCTGCTGGATGCGCGTCTGGCTGGTGGCGATCTCGGCCTGGGCGCGCTCGGGGCGGGTCTGGGCGGTGATGATCAGGCTGTTGGCCTCGGCCAGGGCTTTTTGCAGTTCGCCCTGCTGGGTAGAGCGCTCGGTCAGCATCTGTTCGAGTTGCTGGATCGACGAGTTGGCGTAGCGCTGCTCGATGGGCGCAACCTTGGTGGCCTTGAGTCGGGCCAGTTCACGCTGATTCTCGATGTTCTGCTTGGGCGCGGTGGCCAGTTGCTGCTTCAGATCGATCAGTTTCTGATCGTAATCGCTTTTGCTGGTGAGCTGAGTCAGCGTGTTCTGCAGAATCGATTGCAGGGCTTTCTGGTCGGCTTCCGGCAGTTTGCGGTCGGCGATCCTGTCCAGGCTTCCCTGCACAGCTTCGCTGGACGGCGGTTCGCCGGCTTGCAACGTACCAATGGAGAGACTCAGGCCCAACAGGGCAATGGTGAACAAAGAGCGCAGGGTTGGCATAGATACCGGTCTGGAACTAGGTGAAAAGAATGGCAGTTTAGAGGAAGAGTCCCGGACCCGGGCGACTTCCTTCGGGGAATCTGACGCCGACTTTGCCGATCTTGTTCCCGTCCATGACCGCAACCGTCCAAATGGTGTTATTCCACTCCACCTGGTCGCCCACAACTGGCGCACCGCCCACTTTCTGGGCAATGAAGCGGGCCAGGGACATGTCCGGATCGATGCCTTCGACTTTCAAGCCGTACAGCGCCGCAACCGCGGCCAGCTGGGCGTCTCCTTCGAGTACGAAGTCGCCGAAGAAACGCAGATCGAGACCCCGTTGCGGGGCCTGGCTGAAGAGTTTTCCGAGGGCCGTCAGGTTGTGTTCATGGCCGATCACGCAGAGCAAATCGTCGACTTCGAGCACCGTACTACCCGACGGATGGAGCAGTTGCTGGCCACGAAACAGGGCCGCGATCCGGGTGCCTTCGGGCATTTTCAGCTCGCGAAGCGGGGAGCCGATGCACCATTTCTCGGCACCGAGGCGATAAACGAACAGTTCCCACTCGCTGGTGACGTGGACTTCCAGGGCCGACCGGGAGATCGGCGCGGGCTCCGGCGGAACGGTGACTTTCAATAGCTTGGCGACCCACGGCAGGCTCGTGCCTTGTACCAGCAGCGACACCAGCACGATAAAGAACGCGAGGTTGAAGTAGAGCTGGGCGTGCGGCAGGCCGGCCATCAGCGGGAACACCGCCAGAATGATCGGTACCGCGCCGCGCAGGCCGACCCAGGCAATAAAGGCTTTTTCGCGACCGTGGAACGCTTTGAACGGCAGCAGACCGACCATCACCGACAGCGGCCGGGCAAACAGAATCATCCACAGCGCCAAACCCAGGGCGGGCAGGGCGATGGGCAACAAGTCATGCGGCGTGACCAGCAAGCCCAGCACGAGGAACATGCCGATCTGCGCCAGCCAGGCCATGCCGTCGAGCATGTGCAGAATGCCGTGACGGCTGCGCACCGGGCGGTTGCCGATCACCAGGCCGCACAGGTAAACGGCGAGGAAGCCGCTGCCATGCAAGGCGTTGGTCAGGGCGAAGATCAGCAGGCCGCCGGCAATCACCAGGATTGGATAGAGGCCGTTAGCCAGGTTGATGCGGTTGACCAGCTGCAACATGACCCAGCCGCCGCCGAGGCCGACGACGCCACCGATACCGAACTCACGCACTAAGTGCCCGAGCAGGCTCCAGTGCAGGCCGGTCTGGCCGCTGGCGAGCATGTCGATCAGGGTCACGGTGAGGAACACCGCCATCGGGTCGTTGCTGCCGGATTCGATTTCGAGGCTGGCGGTCACCCGCTCGTTCAGGCCTTTGCCACCCAACAGCGAGAACACCGCCGCGGCATCGGTGGAGCCGACGATGGCGCCGATCAGCAGGCCCTGGATGATGTTCAGGTTGAACAGCCAGGCGGCGGCCATGCCGGTCAGCCCGGTGGTGATCAACACCCCGACCGTGGCCAGCGACAACGCCGGCCATAACGCTACGCGAAAACTCGCCACCCGCGTGCGCAAGCCGCCGTCGAGCAGGATCACCGCCAATGCGAGGTTGCCGACCAGATAGGCCGTTGGGTAGTTATCGAAAATAATGCCGCCGCCGTCAACGCCAGCAGCCATGCCCACGGCCAGGATAATCACCAGAATCGGGATACCGAGGCGGGACGAAAGGGAACTCACCAGAATGCTCGCACCCACCAGCAACGCGCCGATCAAGAACAGGCTGTTGATGGTCGTCGCATTCAAAGGCAATACTCCAGAAAGCTGAAAGGCGGGCACAAACTGACCATGCAGTCTGCGTGCCAGCGATTCTAACCTGTTGAAATGTGATGCTGTCAAAAAGGTTTTGCAGATCAAAAGATCGCAGCCTCGTTTCACTCGACAGCTCCTACAAAGGATCTGCGTAAACCTGTAGGAGCTGTCGAGTGAAACGAGGCTGCGATCTTTTCGGCAGTGATGCGATCTTCGTTTAGAGGCTAAACCGCCCAACCATGTTGTTCAGGTCCAGCGCCAGGCGCGACAGCTCATTGCTCGCAGCACTGGTCTGATTCGCCCCGGTCGCCGATTGCACCGACAGATCGCGGATGTTCACCAGGTTGCGGTCCACTTCGCGAGCCACTTGCGCCTGCTCTTCCGCCGCGCTGGCGATCACCAGGTTGCGTTCGTTGATCTCGACAATCGCACTGTTGATCGTGTCCAGCGACATCCCGGCGCCACGGGCGATGTTCAGCGTCGATTCCGCGCGTTCGGTGCTGTTGCGCATCGAATCCACGGCGTGCTCGGTGCCGCTCTGGATGCTGCCGATCATGCGTTCGATTTCGCTGGTCGATTGCTGGGTACGGTGCGCCAAGGCCCGAACCTCATCCGCCACCACCGCAAAACCACGCCCGGCTTCACCAGCTCGGGCTGCTTCGATTGCCGCGTTCAGGGCCAGCAAGTTGGTTTGATCCGCCAAGCCGCGAATCACGTCCAGTACCTTGCCGATGTCGCGGGATTCGTTAGCCAGGTCGCCAATCAGCGTCGCGGTGCTTTGCACGTCGGCGCTCATGCGTTCGATGGCGCTGACGGTTTCCTGCACCAGGTCACGGCCGTCACCGGCGGAGGTGGTGGCGTTTTTCGAGGCTTCGGAGGTGCTCACGGCGTTGCGCGCGACTTCTTCCACGGCGCTGGTCATTTCGTTGACCGCAGTGGCAGCTTGTTCGATTTCGTTGTTCTGCTGCGTCAGGCCCCGGGCGCTTTCGTCGGTGACGCTGTTCAGCTCTTCAGCGGCGGACGCCAGTTGCGTAGCCGAGCCGGAAATCCGTTGCAGGGTGTCGCGCAGCTTTTCCTGCATCTTCGACATGGCGAGCAGCAAACGGCCTGCTTCATCTTCGCCATCGACGGTAATCGGACGGGTCAGGTTGCCCTCGGCGATTTCTTCGGCGGCGCTCAAGGCGTTGGCGATCGGCTTGGTGATGCTGTTGGTCAGCAGCCAGGCGAACAGCAGGGTCAGGCCGGTGGCGATGACCAACAGGGTGATAACCAGGTTAAAGGACGCCGAATACTGATCGCTCGCACCTTTATCCGTTTCGGCGATTTGCTGGGTGTTGATCTCCAGCAATTTCGCGAGGGCCTTGTTGACCGCTTCAGAGTTGGCCAGCAGTTCGGTGTTGAGCATTTTGCTCAGATCATCAATCTGATTGTTGCGCGACAGGCTCTTCATCCGGTCTTCGAGTTGACGGTACTGCGCCAGCAACTGCACGTACTGGTCATACGCCGCGCGTTCCTGCGGGCCGTCGATCAACGGTTCATAGACTCGTTGAGCATCACGGATCTGCTGGTTGCGCTGGTCGAACAGCTCCATGGTTTTCTGCTGCACGTCCGGTTCGCGGTTGATCAGCAAACGGTAGGACAGCACGCGCAGGCGCAGCGTCAGCTGAGTGAATTCGTCGAGGCTCTTGATGCTCGGCACGCTGGCGTTGGCGATGTCTTCACCGGCTGCGCGAATCTTGCTCATCTGGTTCAGGGAAAATACCCCCAGGATCAGCATCAGAGCGCCAATCAGGGCAAACCCGAGGAACGCCCGCGGGGCGATATTCATATTACGGAGGGACATGGTGTTTACCGGGAAAAGCGCATCCGTGCGGGGCTGAGACTGCTGTATGCATGGCTTATCGGTTCTACGACTAAAGTCTTGAGCCCCTGCGCGTATTTGTCGCACGCGTTTTCCGGCGACGAAGTGCAGGAACCAGATCTGCCAATCACAGTCTTTAAAACTCGCGAGGAAGGTCGCCCGTCAGGAAAATCAAGGCTTTGCGCCCCAATAACCCTGGCATCCGTGGTGACTTTTCTTTATCGTACGCGCCCTTTGAAAAAGCCTGGAAAATCAAAATGTTGGAAGCATCCCTGAGTCAATTGGAACAACTGGTCAGCGACCTGGTGCAACAGAACCAGAGCCTGCTCGGCACCAACCAGACCCTGAGCGCCGAACTGGCTCAGGCCAAGGATGAAAACGAAAGCCTGCAACTGAGCCTGATGGAACAGGAAGAGAAACAAGGCGCTACCGCCGCACGTATCCAGGCCTTGGTTGAGCGCGTCAGCGCCGGCCCTGTCAGCGCATGAATCAGGGCGCCGCAGGGGTAAAAGTCGTCTCGATCCTGGGGGAGGACTATTCGATCAAGGCGCCGGCCGGGGAAGAGCAGACCCTGCTGGACGCCGCCATGATGTTGAAGGCGGCCTTGGCCGACACCAAAAAGAAATACCCGACACTGATCGGTGATCGCTTGTTGGTACTGGCAGCGATGAATCTGTGCTCCCAGCAGATTGAAATGAAAAAGCAGCACCAGCAGGAACTCGACCGTTACCAAGAGCAAGTCAGCGCCACGGTTGAAGTGATCGCCAAGACGATCAATCAGGCCTGATCGGCTTTGAGCACAACCAAAGAATAAATTTGTCGACTGTGTTGTATACAATCGGCACGGCTGTTGCAGTGTTTCAGCCACTTATTCTTTGGGGGTGTTCCATGCAGTTCTGGCGACGCAGTATTCAATGGCAGTTGATCCTGAGTATGGGCACCGCCCTGCTGGTCAGTATTCTGATCGTGGTTGGCGTTTATACCCTGGTGGTCAACCGCCTCGCCCAGAGCTATCTGGTCGAACAGGCGCTGCCGTCGAGCATCGAAGCGATGCGCAACGACATCGAACGCATCCTCGTCCAGCCCCTCACCGCCGCCAAGGACATCGCCAGCAATAGCATGGTGCGCGACTGGTTGGCCGGGGGGGAAAACAGTGCCCAGACCGACACGTTCGTGAAGTATCTGGAAGGCATCCGCGCCGAGCACAAAGCCTTTACCGCGCTGATCGTCGGCACCGCTTCCAATCACTACCTTACGGAAAAAGGCCTGGATCGGACCCTCAGTCGTTCCAACCCCAAGGACGCCTGGTTCTATTCCTTTCTCGACAGCAACCAGCCGCGCACCCTCAATATCGACAATGACACCGCGACCGGAGAATTGGCGCTGTTCATCGACCTCAAGGTCGAGCAGGCCGGCAAAGTCGTGGGCGTTGCCGGGCTTGGGCTGAGCATGAAAGAGCTGTCGGAGCTGATCCACAACTTCAACTTCGGTGAGCGCGGCAAGGTCTATCTCGTGCGTTCCGACGGTTTGATCCAGGTTCATCCCGAGGCGCAATTCAGTGGCAAACGTACGTTGGCCGAGCAGATCGGAGCTCCGGCGGCGCAAGCGGTCATGGGTCACCTCTCTACCTCAAAAGCATTTGCCACCAACAGCACCTTTGCACGCGATGGTGAAGACTTTCTGGCGCTAAGTCTGCCGCTGCGCGATCTCGGATGGACCCTGGTGGCCGAAGTGCCACAGTCGCAGATCTACGCCGAAGCCCGCCGCGCCATGTGGATGAGCAGCGCAATCGGCCTCGCGGTGGCACTGGTGTGCCTGATGCTGGTGGTGTTGTTGGCCCGTGGGATGGTTCGACCGATCCGTCAGGTAACAGCGGCGCTGGTAGCTATCGGTAGCGGTGGTGGAGATTTGACCCACCGGTTAGATTCCAGCCGCGCCGATGAGTTGGGCGACCTGGCGCGGGGCTTCAATCGATTCCTCGAAAGTCAGCGCGACATGATCGGCGAAGTGCTGACCACCAGCGAACGTCTGCGCACCGCAGTCGGCCAGGTGGCGAAGGTGGTCGATAACACCGCCGAGCGTTCCGGGCGTCAGCAGGAAATGACCGACATGGTCGCCACCGCCGTTCACGAGATGGGCCTGACCGTACAGGAAATCGCCCAGAACGCCGGCAACGCAGCGGTCGCCTCGCAAACCGCGCGCGATGAAGCGCTGCAGGCCCGGGAAGTGGTCGGTGGTTCGATCCGCCATATAGAAAGCATGTCCGACGAAATCGGCGTCGCCGCCACGGCGGTGGGGGAGTTGGCGCATCAAGTCGCGTCGATCGATCAGGTGCTGGCAGTGATTCGCGGGATTTCCGAACAGACCAACCTGTTGGCGCTGAACGCGGCGATTGAAGCGGCGCGCGCCGGTGATATGGGCCGTGGGTTTGCGGTAGTTGCCGATGAAGTGCGGACGTTGGCGCGGCGGACTCAGTCGTCTACCGACGAGATTCAGCAGATGATCGGCAGCCTCAAGCAGGGTGCGGAAAATGCCGTGTCGTCGATGCATTCGGGGCAGGCGGCGACTGGCACTGGCGTTGAATCGAGCCAGCGCACCGGGACGTCGTTGACCGCGATTACCGGACAGATCGAGCGCATCAGCGACATGAACCATCAAGTGGCGACTGCGACGGAAGAGCAGTCGGCGGTGACCGAAGAGATCAATCGTAATGTGCAGGGGATTTCCGATCTGGCTCGGGCGACGGCGGGGGAAGTCAGGGCCTGTCGTGAGGATTGCCAGACGTTGCAGCGGTTGGCGGATGATTTGGCGCGGCAGATGGGTGGGTTCAAGTTGAGTTAAAAGATCAAGATCAACAGATCGCAGCCTCGTTTCACTCGACAGCTCCTACAGGTTTACGCGGATCCCTTGTAGGAGCTGTCGAGTGAAACGAGGCTGCGATCTTTTTGTGGTCGTTACGCCAATCTAAGATCGATCAAAACCACTCATCCTGCATCCCCAAACAAACATCATCCCGAGCCTCCAGAATCGCCAACTCATGGTGGCAACCCGGCACTTCCCACGTCAGGAAATACCGCGCCGCCTGCAGCTTGCCTTTATAGAAGCTCACATCCGCCGCATTCCCTTTCGCCAACCCTTCTTCAGCACGAATCGCCTGTTCCAGCCAACGCCAACCAATCACCGTGTGCCCGAACACTTTCAGGTACAGCGCCGAGTTAGCAAGACTGCTGTTGACCTTGCCCTGGCCCAGATCGGTCAGTAGGCCGATGGTCACGGTTTGCAGACGCGCCACCAGTTTTTCCAACGGCTCACGCAACGCAGTCAGCGATTCATACGCCTGAGCACGTTCGGCGGTGTTGGCGATCAGTCGAATCAATTGCTTGAGCCCGGCACCGCCGTTCTGCGCCAATTTACGCCCGAGCAAGTCCAGCGACTGAATGCCATGGGTGCCTTCATGGATCGGGTTCAAACGGTTGTCGCGGTAATACTGTTCCACCGGATACTCGCGGGTGTAACCGTGGCCGCCGAGAATCTGGATCGCCAGTTCGTTGGCCTTCAGGCAGAACTCCGATGGCCAGGATTTGACGATTGGCGTGAGCAAATCCAGCAACTCATGGGCCTGTTTGCGCGCCTCTTCGGTTTCCAGAGTCGTGGTGTCATCGAACAGCCGCGCCGCGTACAGCCCCAGGTCGAACGAACCTTCGACGTAGGCTTTTTGCGTCAGCAACATGCGTTTGACGTCCGCGTGCTGAATGATCGCCACCGGTGCGGTGTTCGGGTCCTTGCTGTCCGGCACGCGGCCTTGGGGACGTTCGCGGGCATATTCCAGCGAGTACAGATACCCGGCGTAACCAAGCATCACCGCGCCCATGCCGACGCCGATCCGCGCCTCGTTCATCATCTGGAACATGTAGCTCAAACCGTGGTGCGGCTTGCCCACCAGATAGCCGACACACTCGCCGTTATCGCCGAAGTTCAACGCGGTGGAGGTGGTGCCGCGCCAGCCCATCTTGTGGAACAACCCGGCCAGCAACACGTCGTTGCGCTGGCCGAGACTGCCGTCATCGTTGACCAGGAACTTGGGCACGATAAACAGCGAAATGCCTTTCACCCCGGCCGGTGCGTCCGGCAACTTGGCCAGCACCATGTGCACGATGTTTTCCGAGAGCGGGTGATCGCCACCGGAGATGAAGATCTTGTTGCCCTTGAGGCGGTAGGTGCCGTCAGACGCCGGCTCTGCGCGTGTACGAATATCCGACAACGACGACCCGGCGTGGGGTTCGGTCAACGCCATGGTGCCGAAGAAACGCCCATCGATCATTGGTTGCAGAAAGCGCTGCTTCTGCTCTTCGGTGCCGAAGCTTTCGATCAGGTTGGCCGCGCCCATGGTCAGGAACGGATATGAGGTCGACGCCGCGTTGGCCGACTGGAAGTGCGCAAAACAGGCCTGGGACAACAATGTAGGAAGTTGCATGCCGCCGGCGTCGAAACTGCGCGCGGCGTTGAGGAAACCGGCTTCGAGGAACGCATCCACCGCCGGTTTCACTTCAGGAATCAGAATCGCCTGACCGTTCTCATAGCGCGGCTCGTTCTCGTCGTTCTTGCGGTTATGCGGGGCGAAGAACTTCTCGGCAATGCTGCGGGCGGTGCCAATGGCGGCGTCAAACGTCTCGCGATTGTGCTCGGCGAACCGCTCACGCTGGGTCAGGCCCTCGGCATCGAGGACTTCGTACAGCTCGAAAGCCAGATTGCGGGAACTGAGCAACGTCTCGGACATGTCGGCCTACCTTTTTTTGGAATGGACCGAGTCTAGGCGTGGGAATAAAGGCTGAACAGGATGATTGATGAGCGTGATGGTGTGGTGCGGGCACCGCTAATCAAATGTGGGAGCGGGCTTGCTCGCGATGGCGGTGTGTCAGTCGACATCAATATTGACTGTTGCACCGCATTCGCGAGCAAGCCCGCTCCCACAAGGGTTTTGCATTCCAGGCGCCCATTGCGGGCGCCCGGCCTAATTGCGGTTTAACCGATAGTCATCAAGCTCGCATTACCACCCGCCGCAGCCGTGTTAACACTCAACGCCCGCTCAATCACCAGACGCTCCAGCGCAATGTTGGTCTCGCCCTGGGACAAGCCATGCACCCCGACAATCGCCCCGGCACGCTTGGCCACTTGCTGGCACACCGCCCGCAGTTGATCGGAATGGCCATGATGCAGAACCGCATCAAACACCACTTCGTCCTTGTTCCAGTCGGAAACCAGTTTGATCTTCGCCTGAATCTCCTTCGGCAGACGTGCGAACAATGCTTTGGTCACGTCTGCTTCCGGCCACACTGCCGAACCACCGACGGCCAACACCGCCGCCAGTTGCGTCAGCAGGTCGCCTTCGACTTCCGCCAGGCACAACACGTGTTCACGCGGCAGGATCGCGTAGCTATTGCGCTCGCCGGTCGGGCCGGCCAGAACGCGGGTGATCCCGCTTTGCGATTGTGCGGCGAACTGCACGCACAGGGTGCTCAGGTCGGCCAGTTGGTTGCTGTCGGCCCAGGTTTTCAGGGCGGTCAGCGACTTGCTCATGGCATCGCGCAAACGCACGTCCGGCGCAGCGATGGCATCACCGCGAGCGAAGGATTGTTCGATCGCATCCGTAGGACGTGTCGACAGCAGACGGTACAAGTACAGCGGACCACCCGCTTTCGGACCCGTACCCGAGAGGCCTTCGCCACCGAACGGTTGCACGCCAACCACGGCGCCAACGATGTTGCGGTTTACATAGACGTTACCGGCATTGACGTTGTCGATCACCTTGGCGATGGTCTCGTCGATGCGGGTGTGCACGCCCAGGGTCAGGCCGTAGCCGGAAGCGTTGATCTGGCCGATCAGTTGATCGATGTCTTTGCGTTTGTAGCGAACCACGTGCAGCACCGGGCCGAAGATTTCCCGTTGCAGTTCGTCGAAGCTTTCGAGTTCGATCAGGGTTGGCATCACGAAGGTGCCGCGTTTGACTTCTTCCCCGTCGGCGATGGCCACCTGATACACGTTGCGACCTTTGTCGCGCATGGCCTGGATGTGTTTCTCGATGCCAGCCTTGGCTTCGGCGTCGATCACCGGGCCGATGTCCACGGACAAGCGCTCAGGGTTGCCGAGACGGCATTCAGCCATGGCGCCCTTGAGCATTTCGATGACACGGTCGGCGGAATCTTCCTGCAAGCACAGCACTCGCAGTGCCGAGCAGCGCTGACCAGCGCTGTCGAACGCGGACGAAACCACATCGATCACAACCTGTTCGGTCAGTGCCGAGGAGTCGACGATCATCGCGTTCTGGCCGCCAGTTTCAGCGATCAGCGGAATCGGACGACCTTGTGCATCAAGGCGACCCGCGACGTTACGTTGCAGCAAGCGAGCGACTTCAGTCGAACCGGTGAACATCACGCCTTTAACCCGATCGTCACCGACCAAGCGAGCGCCAACGGTTTCGCCACGGCCCGGCAGCAGTTGCAGCACGCCTTCCGGAATCCCGGCTTCGAGCAGCAAACGCACGGCTTGAGCCGCCACCAGCGGGGTTTGTTCCGCAGGCTTGGCCAGTACCGGGTTACCGGCAGCCAGTGCAGCGGCGACTTGACCACTGAAAATCGCCAGCGGGAAGTTCCACGGGCTGATGCAAACCACTGGACCCAATGGGCGGTGGGCGTCGTTGGTGAAATCGTTGCGTGCCTGCACCGCGTAATAACGCAGGAAATCCACGGCTTCACGGACTTCGGCGATGGCGTTGGCGAAGGTCTTGCCGGCTTCGCGAGCCAACAGGCCCATCAACGGCTGGATTTCGCCTTCCATCAAATCGGCGGCACGTTCCAGGATCGCGGCGCGTTCGGCTGGCGGAGTGGCCTGCCAGATCGGACCCGCATTCAGGGCGCACTGAATGGCGTTGTCGACGTCTTCGACGGTGGCTTCCTGTACGTGACCGACCACGTCGCGCAGATCCGACGGGTTCAGTACCGGCGCAGGGGTTTCAGTGCTGGAGGCGCAACCGAGCATCGGCGCGGCTTTCCAGTTGTTGTGTGCGGTGGCCAACAACGCGCAGGACAGCGACGCCAGACGATGTTCGTTGGCCATGTCGATGCCGCTGGAGTTGGCGCGCTCGGCACCATAAAGGTCACGCGGCAGCGGGATACGCGGGTGCGGCAGGCCGAAACCGCCTTCCGCCGTCGCCATGCGCTCGATGCTGGCCACTGGATCGGCGACCAACGCCTGGATCGAGATGGACTGATCGGCGATCTGGTTGACGAACGAGGTGTTCGCGCCGTTTTCCAGCAGACGACGTACCAGGTAAGCCAGCAATGTTTCGTGAGTCCCGACCGGTGCGTACACACGGCACGGACGATTCAACTTGCCATCGGAAACTTTGCCTACAACCTGTTCGTACAGCGGTTCACCCATGCCGTGCAGGCACTGGAATTCGTACTGGCCGGGGTAATAGTTCTGACCGGCGATGTGGTAAATGGCCGACAAGGTGTGGGCGTTGTGCGTCGCGAATTGCGGGTAGATGACTTCCGGCACCGACAGCAGTTTGCGGGCGCAAGCGATGTAGGAAACGTCGGTGTACACCTTGCGGGTGTAGACCGGATAGCCTTCCAGGCCTTCGACCTGGGCGCGCTTGATTTCGCTGTCCCAGTACGCGCCTTTCACCAGGCGGATCATCAGGCGATGACGGCTGCGACGAGCCAGGTCGATCACGTAGTCGATCACATACGGGCAACGTTTTTGATAGGCCTGGATCACGAAACCGATGCCGTTCCAGCCCGTCAGCTGCGGCTCGAAGCACAGACGCTCGAGCAGATCCAGCGACAGCTCGAGGCGGTCGGCTTCTTCGGCATCGATGTTCAGGCCGATGTCGTATTGCTTGGCCAGCAGGGTCAGCGACAACAGGCGCGGGTACAACTCGTCCATCACACGCTCGTACTGCGCACGGCTGTAACGCGGGTGCAGTGCCGACAGCTTGATGGAAATGCCCGGGCCTTCATAAATCCCACGACCGTGGGAGGCTTTGCCGATCGAGTGAATGGCTTGTTCATACGAGGCCAGGTACTTCTGGGCGTCGTGCTCGGTGAGTGCGGCTTCCCCCAGCATGTCGTAGGAATAGCGGAAGCCCTTGGATTCAAACTTGCTCGCGTTGGCCAGGGCTTCGGCGATGGTTTCGCCTGTGACGAACTGCTCGCCCATCAGGCGCATGGCCATGTCGACGCCCTTGCGGATCATCGGCTCGCCGCTCTTGCCGATGATGCGGCTCAGGGACGAAGTCAGGCCGGCTTCATTATGGGTAGCGACCAGTTTGCCGGTCAGCAACAAGCCCCAAGTGGCGGCGTTAACGAACAGCGACGGGCTGTTGCCCAAGTGCGGATGCCAGTTGCCGGTGCTGATTTTGTCGCGGATCAGGGCGTCACGGGTGCCTTTGTCCGGGATACGCAACAGCGCTTCGGCGAGGCACATCAGCGCCACGCCTTCCTGAGACGACAGGGAAAATTCCTGCAACAGGCCCTGAACAATCCCGGCACGGCCGCCGGCGCTTTTCTGATTGCGCAGTTTGTCGGCAATCGAGGAAGCGAGCTTGTTGGTGGCTTCGGCCATCGCCGCAGGCAGACGTGCCTGTTCCATCAGCATCGGTACCACTTCCGGTTCCGGGCGACGGTAAGCAGAGGTGATCGAAGCGCGCAGGACCGATTGCGGCAGGATGCTTTCGGCGAATTCGAGGAAGCACTGGTGGGCGTGATCGGCATGCACTTCGCCAGCATCATCGGCGTCTTTGCCGGTCAAGCCACTCAGCTCGGTCAGGGTTGCACCACCCTCGAGTTTTTCCAGGTAATTGAAAATTGCCTGCTTGATCAGCCAGTGCGGCGTGCGATCAATCGAGGTCGCGGCGGCCTTGAGGCGCTCGCGGGTTGGGTCATCAAGTTTGACCCCAAGGGTGGTGGTAGCCATATTTTTATCCTCATGTTTGCCACGACCGCGTGGCATCAGCTGGCGGCAAGATTAGCTGTGCGCTGGTCGAGGTGCAACCGGGTGCAACCCTTTTTTTGTCGGAATAATAAGCGCCTCGTCAGGAATTAAATTCCGGTACGAACGTACCGCTCCTGCTTGGTGCTTTTACTTCTAGCAAACGCGCCTGACTGCCCCAAAAGGGAGCAAAAACAGGGCTTTTTCACGAAAATCAGGCTAGGTGCAACTTATTCTCAAGAAATGGGTTGCACCTGATTTGCGTTGTTGAATAGGATTCGCGCCCAAGGTGCAACCGGTCAAAAAAGACAGGTGCACCGGCTGATGGCTTTCCTGGGGAAACATCAGTCATAAATGCGCGAGGCTGGAAATCGTTTCAACAAACGTTGTCGTTTGTCGGCGTTTCACACTTCGCCGCTACATAAAAACAAAGCCAGGGCACCACTCGAATGAGCGTAAGTAATCCAACACTGATCACGTTCGTGATCTATATCGCAGCAATGGTGCTGATCGGCTTCATGGCCTATCGCTCCACCAACAACCTTTCTGACTACATTCTGGGCGGTCGCAGCCTCGGAAGCGTGGTGACGGCATTGTCCGCCGGCGCCTCCGACATGAGCGGCTGGTTGTTGATGGGCCTGCCGGGCGCCATCTACATGTCCGGTTTGTCTGAAAGCTGGATCGCCATCGGCCTGATCGTCGGTGCTTATCTGAACTGGCTGTTCGTCGCCGGCCGTCTGCGCGTGCAGACCGAGCACAACGGCGATGCGTTGACCCTGCCGGATTACTTCTCCAGCCGTTTCGAAGACAAAAGCGGCCTGCTGCGGATCATTTCCGCCATCGTGATCCTGGTGTTCTTCACTATTTACTGTGCCTCCGGCATCGTGGCCGGCGCCCGTCTGTTCGAAAGCACCTTTGGCATGTCCTACGAGACAGCGCTGTGGGCCGGTGCTGCGGCGACGATTGCCTACACCTTCGTTGGCGGTTTCCTGGCAGTGAGCTGGACCGATACCGTACAAGCCACCCTGATGATCTTCGCCCTGTTGCTGACGCCGATCATCGTGCTGCTGGCCACCGGTGGCGTCGACACCACGTTCCTGGCCATCGAAGCGCAAGACCCAAGCAACTTCGACATGCTGAAAAACACCACCTTCATCGGCGTGATTTCGCTGATGGGTTGGGGCCTGGGCTACTTCGGCCAGCCGCACATCCTCGCGCGTTTCATGGCGGCGGACTCGGTCAAGTCGATTGCCAAGGCACGTCGCATCTCCATGACCTGGATGATCCTGTGCCTGGGCGGCACAGTCGCTGTAGGCTTTTTCGGTATCGCCTACTTCTCGGCGCACCCCGACTTGGCCGCGCCGGTGACCGAAAACCACGAACGTGTGTTTATCGAACTGGCAAAAATCCTCTTCAACCCGTGGATTGCCGGTGTGTTGCTGTCGGCCATTCTGGCGGCGGTGATGAGCACCCTGAGCTGCCAATTGCTGGTGTGTTCCAGCGCCCTGACCGAAGACTTCTACAAAACCTTCCTGCGCAAATCCGCTTCCCAGGTTGAACTGGTCTGGGTTGGCCGCGCCATGGTGTTGCTGGTAGCCCTGATCGCGATCGCGTTGGCCGCTAACCCGGAAAACCGTGTGCTGGGTCTGGTCAGCTACGCCTGGGCCGGTTTCGGTGCCGCGTTCGGTCCCGTTGTGTTGATCTCGGTAATCTGGAAGGACATGACCCGCAACGGCGCACTGGCCGGCATTCTGGTTGGTGCAATCACCGTGATTGTCTGGAAACACTTCAATCTGCTGGGTCTGTACGAAATTATCCCGGGCTTCATCTTTGCTAGCCTGGCGATCTACATCGTCAGCAAGCTGGGCGCGCCAACCAAAGGCATGCTGATGCGCTTTGCCGCAGCCGAAGCGGATTTCCGCCTGAACAAGTGATGGGGAGGGGCTGAGGCTCTGATCCTTCGCGGACATAAAAACGGCCCGTCTCCTGTTGGAGGCGGGCCGTTTTTTTTGCTTGCGCAAATCCTGAGATGTTGAAGATCCCCTGTGGGAGCGGGCTTGCTCGCGAAGGCGGCGGATCAGCTGCATCAATGTTGAATGTTAATCCGCATTCGCGAGCAAGCCCGCTCCCACATGGGTGTGTGGTGGTCTCAAAGAAATGTCTGTAGCCAAATGCACTGATTCTTGAAGGAAAAATCCCTAAAAAAGTAGGGTAAATCTGATTTTCCTGACGTCCACTCAACCCTCCTTGTTGCTCATGCAGAATCGCCCGCCTTCATTCTGCAGAGACACATCGGATGTTCGCGCCTGCCAATCAACCGCGTTTCACGTTGACCCTCGACGGCGTCCAGAATGAGCTCAAGGTCCTTGAGTTCACGGGTAAGGAAGCCATCAGCCAACCCTTTCGTTTCGACCTGGAACTGGTCAGCGAACAGCCGGACCTCGACCTTGAGAGTCTCCTGCATCGTCAGGCATTTCTGAGTTTTGACGGAGAGGGTTCCGGCATTCACGGTCAGATGTTTCGGGTCGGGCAAGGGGATTCCGGTAAACGTCTGACACGCTATCAAGTCAGCCTTGTCCCGCGTCTGACTTACCTTGGCCAGCGCATCAATCAAAGAATCTTCCAGCACCAGAGCGTGCCGGCGATCATCGCGCAAGTCCTCAAGGATCACGGGATCCAGCGCGATGCCTTTGAATTTCAACTCGGCAGCGACTACCCCGAACGTGAGTACTGCGTGCAATACGCGGAAAGCGATCTGGCGTTCATCCAGCGCCTGTGTGCCGAGATCGGCATTCACTTCCATTTTCAGCACAGCCCTGACGGCCATCTATTGGTGTTCGGCGATGATCAGACGGTTTTTCCGCGTCTGCCCGAGCCCACGCTGTATCTGCCTGGCAGCGGCATGGCCGCCACCGCTCCGGCGATCAAGCGTTTCAACGTGCGTCTGGAGACCCGGACGACAGCCGTGGCTCGCCGGGACTACGACTTCCGCAAACCTCGCCTGCCACTCGAAAGCCGCGTCGATAGCGAACAGCGCCCGGTGCTGGAGGATTACGACTTCCCCGGTCAATTCAGCGACCGTGAGTCCGGCAAGCAACTGACCCAGCGAGCCCTGGAACGCCATGGCGCGGATTTCCGTCAGGCTGAAGGTCGCAGCGATCAATCGACACTGACCAGCGGACACTTCCTGCAACTGGCCGAGCATCCACGCCATGCCTGGAATGACCTGTGGCTGATCACTGAAATCGAACACCATGGTCGTCAGCCACAGGTGCTGGAAGAGTCCGCCACCGACGACGGTGAATTCCAGGGGTATCGAAATACCTTTCTCGCAACGCCGTGGGACGTTTCCTTCCGCCCGCCGCTGGGGCCGGACAAACCGCGCATGCTCGGCTATCAACCCGCCGTGGTCACTGGGCCGAACGACAGTGAAATCCACTGCGACGAATTTGGCCGGGTCAAAGTCCAGCTCGCCTGGGACCGCGACGGCCAACTCGACGAGCACTCCAGTTGCTGGTTGCGAGTCGCCACCGGTTGGGCGCACGACCGTTACGGCAGCGTGTTGATTCCGCGAGTCGGCATGGAAGTGTTGGTGGGATTCATCGACGCCGATGCCGACAAACCTTTGGTGATGGGCTGCCTGCCGAACGCCGCGACACCTGTTCCTCTCGACCTGCCCGCCGACAAGACCCGCAGTATTTTCCGCAGCCAGAGCAGTCCCGGCGGCGGTGGCTACAACGAATTGCGCATCGAGGATCGCAAAGGCGCCGAGGAAATTTACCTGCGGGCCCAGCGAAACTGGACCCAGCACGTGTTGAATGATCAACAGGTTCAGGTCGATAACGCCCGCAGCATCGTAGTCTCCGGCATCGCTCGCCACGAGTTGAAGGCCGACGAACAACGCATCACCCATGGCCAGCGCCAGACCGAAATCAGGCAAGACGATCACCTGCTGGTGACCGGCGACCGGCACATCCGCGTGACCAATCAGGCGCTCAACGCCAGTCAGCAATTCCATGTCAGCGCCGGCCAGCAAGTGGTGATCGACGGCGGTGCCAGCGCGACCATTCAGGCGGGCGGGCAATGGATCAACATCGGCCCCGGCGGGATTTTCAGCAGCGTGCCGATTATGGTCGGTGGCGCGCCAATGGCGACCATGTCAGCCGTGGCGATTTCGCCGGATGTACCTCTGAAACTCGCCGCAGCCCCGGCGGCGTTGCTCAGTGCGGCGCAGATTCTGAGCCTGAAAGGTGATGCGCCGTTCTGTGAAGAGTGTGAGCGTTGCAAGGATGGTGTCTGTGCAGCCTGATCACTTTTCGCCTCACGCCTGGTTGGAACAACAGCCGCTGAAACCGTCGGAACAACTGTTCGCGATCTTCAGCAATGCCAGCGCGGCTGAGCCGTTCAAAGCTTGGCAACGCTCGCTCACCGCTCAAGCACCGAGCCCGATTTGGGCCGACACCGCCTACGCCGAGTGGGAAGCGGTGATGCCTTTCGTGGGAATCGTCGCGGCTGACGGTGGGTTTCTGGAATGGGTCGCTGCCACTGAGTCTCGTGACTGGGGATGGTTGGCTATTTCGTCGGCCAGCCTGGAAGCCGTAGTCGATCACTTGCGAAGTCTCACACAAGCGCTGCTGCCCAATAACGACAAGGTGTTTTTCCGTTTCTGGGACGGGCGCTATCTACTGCCAATGTTGCAATCCACCGCTGTCGATACCGCGCAGCTGCTGCCGGTTATCGGGCGTTGCCTGATCAATGGCCGAGCGCTGGAAATCGGCGGTCGCGCGCTGAAAAGCTCTCAGGTTTTTCCGTGGTGGAGCGTCCCCGAGACATTGCTCGAAGAGCTCGCCGCGCAGTCTGACGTCACCCGAATCAACAACCTGTTGAAGTGGTTGAGCGAGGACCTTCCGGACCTGTTCGAGGCTTTTTCCGACAGCGTATTGCGACGCAAGGTCGCGAGTTTTCTTGAAGCGAAGGACCTGCCCCAGGCATCGAAACAGACCTTGGTGGATTACCTGATGGCGGAGCTGAACTGATGGATCAGATTGTGCGCATCGAGCAGGAGCTCGACAGTTTCCCGAACACCCTTTCCCTCTACCGTGAACAGCTGAAGCACTGGTTGAGCCGGGCGGCGGACACGGCCAGTCAAGCGGCTGATTTGCCTTCGTTGATGGGGATGGAACGGATCGTTCGGTTCGGTAACTCCAGCACCATCGTGAGCAGTGGCGATGACGATTTTTCTTCTACCGTCGTGCAGTGCCCGAAGGGTGGGGCGCTGGAGATCGAGAGCAAGTTTGAATCGGTTTATGACATCCCCGTGGGGAATATTCAGGTCGATGTGATTGCGTCTGAGAGCGGGGAGGTGACGCCGGTCACGCTTGATGAACATGGCAAAGGGACGTTCAGAGGGGTCGAGGGCAAGTTTTACCGCATTCATGTTCACAATGAGGTCACACCACAGCAAGTCGATGATCTTTTCTCTTCCTACGACGGTTTGACGACGCAGCTTGAAGGCTGGCTGCGTGATGAGTGGAAGACGTTTAAACCAAAGTGGTCGGAATCGTCTTCGGCTGCTGTAGGCAATGGATTGCTCGCGGGAAGTTGGGCCGCGATCGAGGGCGTGTGGGACGGCATCAGCCTGCTTTCGGACATTCTCAAGGATCCGGCCAAGTTCACAAAGCAGTTGGGTGAGAGTGCCGCGGAGCTGCAGAAGCTTGCGAAAACTGCACCGGACGTCATGGAAAAAGCCCAGTTGTTGGCAAGTGACGAAGCGGCGCTATGCCTGCTGGTGCGCTCCGCCAGTCTCTGGCTGGACATGCTGCCACCGGGCGAAATCGCCGGCAAAACCGCCGAAGCCGTCTCGATGGTGGTGGTGCAGCTGTTGATCGACATCCTGATCGGCATCGTTCTTACGTTCGCCGGGGCGGGAGCCGGTATCGCTTATCTGACGATGCGTCTGGCGGACCGGGCCGCGCAGCTGCTCAGTGCGGTTCTGCGTCTGGTGAAGGCGATCTTTTCGATCATCGACACCTTCATCAGCTACGTCGATCGCTACAAAAAAGTCGCCGCCCGAGGCATCGCCGCCGGTATGAAAAAAGGCCGGATGCAGTTGAACTGGGGCGCACGTCGCAACACTTCGTTGAAGAAAGACGAACACCACGACGACGCCCCCGACCAGGCGAAAAACCCCAACGGTGAAGCCGCCACTTGCGCGCCGTCGACTTGCAAGAATGGCTGCCCGGTATCGATGGTCACCGGCGAAGAACTCCTGACGCTCACCGACGGCACCCTCGACGGAATTCTGCCGTTCAACTTCACCCGGCTCTATCGCACCAGCGCCGCCGAAATCGATAGCGGCCTCGGATTTGGCTGGAGTCACACCCTCGCGCATCGCCTGGAAATCGACGGCGAAAACGTCGTCTGGATCGACCACGAAAACCGCCGCACCACGTTCCCGCTACCGAACACCGAACGCCCTGCGATTCATAACAGCCTGTCGCGTGCAGCGATTTACCTCGGCGAAGAACCTGACGAACTGATCCTCGCCCAGGCCGGCGAAGAAACCCGCTTCTACCACTTTCATAACGGTTTTCTGACAGCGATTAGCGACGGATACGACAACCGTCTGCGCATTACCCGCGACCGCCAGGACCGGATCAAACGCCTCGACAACGGCGCCGGTCGCGCGCTGCTGTTGCGCTATGTCCGCAGCCATTTGATTGCCGTGGATTACCAGGTTTTTCGTCCGGCCCAGGCACTCGATGACGCCTGGCACACCGAGCAAACGCTGGTCAGTTATGACTACGACGAGCGCGATCAACTGATTGCCGCCATCAACGCTGCCGGCGAAAGCGAGCGTTACGACTACGACGATCAACACGTGATCCTGCAGCGGCAACTGACCGGTGGGGCTAGTTTCTTTTGGGAGTGGGAAAGGTCTGGCAAGGCTGCGCGATGCGTCCGACATTGGGCGTCGTTTTCGCAGATGGACACGCGTTACGTCTGGGATGACGAAGGCAGCGTCACCGTCCAGAACATCGACGGCAGTGAAGAGGTTTACGTTCATGACGACCGTGCGCGATTGGTGCGCAAGGTTGAACTGGACGGTGGTGAACACCTTAAGTCCTACGACGACAGCGGCCGCCTGATTGCCGAGCAGGATCCGCTTGGGGCGGTCACGGAATACCGTTACGACGAAGTCGGACGCCTCGTGGCGCTGATCCCGCCGGAAGACGAGCCAACGGCCTACGAGTATCGCAACGGTTTCCTGCATGCGCGGTATCGCGGCGAAGCGGTGTGGACGTATAGGCGTAATGCCCAGGGCGACGTCACCGAGGCCGTCGACCCGGATGGGCAAGTCACCCATTACTACTACGGCGCTCAAGGGCAGTTGCTGACCATCCGCTTTCCGGACACCAGTCGGCATGTGTTCGTCTGGAATGGCTTGGGGCAACTGGTCGAAGAGACGCTGCCGGATGGCGGCGTGCGGCGTTATTCCTACGACGTGCTGGGCCGACGGACTACCCGTCAGGACGAACATGGCGCTGTTACGCGGTATCAATGGGATGACATTGGCCGACTGGTCCAGACGACTTTACCTACAGGCGCCACCCGCGCTTTCAGCTACAACGCCTACGGCCAGATCACCGCCGAACAGGACGAACTGGGTCGCGTCACTCGCTACGAATATGCTGACGACCTGCATCTGGTCAGCCGCCGCATCAACCCCGACGGCACTCAACTGAAGTATCGCTACGACAATGCGCAGCTGCTTCTGACCGAGATCGAAAACGAATCCGGCGAAAAATATCAGCTGGACTACACGCCCAACGGATTGATCCGACAAGAAACCGGATTCGACGGGCAACGCACGGCGTATGCCTACGACCTCAATGGGCAATTGCTGGAGAAAACCGAATTCGGCGATGACGGTTCGACGCTCATCACCGGTTACCAGCGGGACTCCGCCGGACGCTTGCTGGTCAAGACGCTACCCGACGGCATCAAGGTCGAATACCGCTATGACAGCCTCGGGCGGCTGGTCAGCGTTGATGATGGTCACGACCATCCACTGGAATTTTCCTACGACAAGCAAGACCGCCTCATCACCGAGCACCAAGGCTGGGGCACCTTGCGCTACAGCTACGACGCCTGCGGCCAACTCAAACGCCTGCGCCTGCCGGACAACAGCAAGCTCGATTACCACCACGCCAAGGGCGGTGCCCTGACGGCCATCGACCTCAATGGCGCGCAACTCACCACCCATCAGTTCCGATTCGGCCGAGAGCAACAGCGCCAACAAGGCCTGCTGCTCAGCGAATATGCCTACGACGACCAGGGGCGCCTGAAGGCTCACGCTGTCAGTCAACAACGCCAACCGCTGTATCGCCGCGATTATGCCTACAGCGCCAACGGCAATCTCGACAGCATCGCCGACACCCGACACGGTCAGCGCAGCTATGTTTACGACGCACTGAACCGCCTGACCCGCGTCCGCCACACCCGCGACAACCCACCGGAAAGCTTCGCCCACGACCCGGCGGGCAACCTGCTAATGCAAGACCGTCCCGGTCTGGCCAGCGTAAAAGGCAATCGCCTGCTGATGCAGGGCGATCGCCACTACGACTACGACGCCTTCGGCAACCTCATCCGCGAACGGCGCGGCACTGCGCAGAAACTCGTCACCGAGTATCGCTACGACTGCCAGCATCGGTTGATTGGCGTCACGTTGCCGAATGGAATTTGTGCGAATTATCGCTACGACGCCTTCGGCCGCCGCATCGCCAAAACCGTCGATGGAAAGACCACCGAATTCTTCTGGCAGGGCGATCAAGTTGTCGCCGAAAGCAGCCGCGAACATTACCGCAGCTATATCTATGAACCTGGCACCTTCCGTCCACTGGCCATGCTCGACGGCAAAGGCCCGCGTCAGGCTTGCCCCTTCTACTATCAACTTGATCATCTCGGTACACCGCAGGAACTGACGGATTTTGGTGGCGAGATTGTCTGGGCGGCGAAGTACAACGCTTACGGAAAAGTCACCGGCCTGACCCATGGCGCGGGCGAACAACTTGAACAGCCGCTGCGGTTTCAAGGGCAGTACTTTGATGTTGAGAGCGGCCTGCATTACAACCGGCATCGGTACTATGATCCGGAGATTGGCCGGTACCTGACGCCTGATCCGATCAAGTTGGCGGGTGGGCTCAACCAGTACCAGTACACGCCGAATCCGACGGGGTGGGTTGATCCGTTGGGGTTGGCATGTGGGCCATGTCCGGGGGACATTGAAGGGCCGTACAGTGAAATTGTTCCGGGTGGCGGACTGGCTGCGCATGAGGCACGGGGAGGACATCTGATTAAAAAACACATTGGTCGTTCTGATGCTCAACTTGCGCAGAGGCTTAAAGACGAGCCATGGCTTGGCAGGGTGTCGACTTTCTATGATCGAGCAACCGCGGAAAAAGCAATTTCCAGTGTGATGGCGAGCAATAAGGCTGTGATAGAAAAATTCATGAAGGGCCGAGATAGGCAGATTATTCTTAATGACACTGTCTCTTACCCGGTTGGCGTCGTTTTAAGGCGCAATGCCTCTGCCGTAACGCCTGTTTCCGGTGTGTATCTGCTTTTACGGAGGGACAACACAATGCCTGATGGCTATCGAATACATACAGGGTATGCAGAATAATGAGCGAAAAATTCCCGGACTTATTTCAATTTTTGGCTGGCTACTTTCACCAGGATTGGAATTGTGATCATGACACTGAGGACGACGTTATTAGGTTGTTTATTGCAGAGGCATCTCCAGAAACCGTTTTGCGGGTGAAGGACGAGTTGCAATTTGTATTGCGCACTATTAACGGTGAAGAGGAAATACAGGCGTTTTTATTTGAAGAAATTGGATGCTCCTACTATTACCCCCATGCGTGGCCGTCAGGAAAAGCTTGGTTGGAGCATGTTGCGGATATGCTTGATAGCAAATAATTCCGTCGGGTGTTTCAAAGATTCGAATTTTTAGTAACGATAAAAAAGGATGACTACGATGAAGAATGCGGATAATCATCAGGCGGGAAATTCGGGCTCTGCAACTGAGGAACAAACCACCAGTCGCGAACTTGATTTTGGAAGTAGAGAATGGAGAGCCGTTAATAACTCTAAATTTTCAAGCTATAGAGCGCAGTTGAATGCATATAATGAAGCGACGACGAGGGAGGCCAGAAAAATGTCGCGCTTTACCGGGGAGGACAGCAAAGGAAATCTATTAGTGCAAATGGAGGCTGAAAATATAGGTAGCGGATATGCGCCTAATCCATTAGATCCCGCTAATCCGCGTTTCATTCCTAAGATGAATGCTTTTGAGATGAAATTTGACTTTGAAACGTTACAGCCTATAGCGCTGTATCCGATAGAGAAAATTTAAATGCTGATGCATCCGTATCTGAATGCTCCATATAATCCAAGCTTAGGGCACTTTCTCGGTGGGTTTGATATATATGATCGCGAGGAGAGTCTTGGTGTTGAGTTGTCGGCGTACGATCCAGACTGTCCTTTGGATAGAGGGTCTTTAATATCTCGGTTTATTGTTAGGCGCTTTGCTGGGTTGAGTTATCGGCACAAATTTGTTTTGGTTTTTGTGCTGGGTGAGGCTCTTGACGGTGACTCGAGTGTGTTCCCTGAAATCTTTGCCCATGATCCGATGGCTCATTCTTTGCTTCCTATTGGGTGGAGTGAAATGATAGATCCAAAGGCGTTTTTTGAAGATGTATATATTAAGCTATCCGAAGCGTGGCATGATGATCTATATAAAGCCAGTCAAGAGGATTTTTCAAACTGGTAAACGCTGATACCTCAGCTAAAGAATAAATGAATCTGCCCGTTTTTTATGCGTTTTTTAGGGGGCGAGTGATAGATAAATATACTGTGATTGTTATGGCAGTAGGTCCTTTCGTTGAAGAAGAAGTTTTATTGCTTGTAAATGGTGTGAAAGTTAGATGCTTTGCGAGCTGCTGCCCTGAAAAAATCGAGGTGGGGGAATCCTATGAGGTTGAGTTCGAGATAGTCCTTCCTGATAATAACTTTATTGCTGTTGCAGAAAAGCGAGCCGACTCACTGATTGAAGTGATAAGCGATAGCTTTTCATGCTTTCTATATGGCTATTTGGATGACAGTATTTTCCGATCCTTCGTTGACTTTACGGATCAGGAAATCCACTACGACTATCCAGCGCTTAATGAGCAATTCGTCAAGATCAGGGTGGACAGAATTGATGTGGCATTCTGATTGAGAAGCGAAATTTCCGGACAAGCCCATCGGAAGTTTCCTTCAAGCTGTGGCGGCTTCCATGAACTGGTGCGCGGTGAGATCGATGGATAGTCTTTGGCTGTCGCTGCGAAAGCAGTGGCAGGGCGTAGGAACCCTTGGATATTCACCGCGCATCTGCGCTGTCGTCTGATTGCGGCACTTAATTCGTGTCCGTAAGATTGTTCGCGGCGGTTGTGTGCGGGACACGCTTCGGTGTGGCTGAGTTTGGTGGATTTCCTCAGTTTCCTACTCCCGTGCACGGCTGCCACCCAAGCCCGTAGGAAAGGCCGTTGGTAGCTCAAATTTATCCACCAAGGTCTATAAAAATGAAAACCCTTCACCCCGATCCACCCTACGAAAAACCAGTTCCCCATCCTGATAATCGCTACATGGCGCTCACCAGCAATTGCAGTGAAATGCCGACCTTATTCGTCGACACCCACGCCCCGCTCGATGTTTTGTGTGACGCTGCCGGTTATCGGATCCGCGCCGTTACCCAGGTGCTTGAGAACCTGTCCATGCGCGGTTCAATCGAGTGTGATTCGATGATTCTCAGTGACTTTGCCCTGCTTTGCGCTATTCCGTTGCGCGATGGGTGTGATGTGCTGGATGTGCTTGGGAAGCGGTTGCGGGCTCGGTCTCCGGAGTAGCGGCGAAGGGCTTTTGTGGCGAGGGAGCTTGCTCCCGTTGGGTTGCGTAGCGGCCCCAAGACTGCGATTGGGTTTTGTCAGGTGCACCGCGGGGCTTGGTTTGGCGACTGCTTTGCAGTCGAACGGGGGCGAGCCCCCTCGCCACAGGGGGGTGTGGTGGTCTCTGATTTTTTGGGGCCGCTTCGCAGCCCAGCGGGAGCAAGCTCCCTCGCCACGAGGGCAAGATCAAAAAGATCGCAGCCTTCGGCAGCTCCGGCGGAATTACCGCGTGAACAGCCGCTCAGCCACCAACCCCTGACGTTAGGCTCGGTACAAGGTAAACTTCCCGGCCTTCGCAGGAGCAATCATGAATTATCGTCACGCCTTCCATGCCGGCAATCACGCCGATGTGTTCAAACACCTGACTTTGACCCGCCTCATCGCCTTGATGTCGCGCAAGGAGCAGCCGTTTGCCTATCTCGACACTCACGCCGGTATTGGTCTGTATGACCTGCAGGGTGATCAGGCGAGCCGTACCGGTGAGTATCTGGAAGGGATCGCGCGGTTGTGGGATCAGCCGGATCTGCCGGAATTGACTGCCGATTACATGAAGGTGTTGCACGACATGAACCCGGATGGCCAGTTGCGCTATTACCCGGGATCGCCGGAACTGGCGCGGCGCCTGACGCGGCCGCAGGATCGGGTGATGCTCAACGAGAAGCACCCTGAAGACGGCGTGCTGCTCAAGGACAACATGGCCGGTGATCGTCGGGTGAAGGTTCACCTGGGCGAAGGCTGGCATGTGCCTCGGGCGATGTTGCCGGTGCAGGAGAAGCGCGCGGTGATGTTGATTGATCCGCCGTTCGAGCAGCTCGATGAGATGCAGCGTTGCGCAGCGTCGCTGAAAGAAGCGATTGGCCGGATGCGCCAGACGGTGGCGGCGATCTGGTACCCGGTGAAGGACCAGCGCATGTTGCGTCGTTTCTATCAGGACCTGGCCGGCACGGGCGCGCCGAAGTTGTTGCGGGTGGAGTTGTTGGTGCATCCGCTGGATACGCCGAACAGCCTGAATGGCTCGGGGTTGGTGATTGCGAATCCGCCATGGGGCCTGGAAGAGGAATTGCGTGAGCTGCTGCCATGGTTGTCCAAGAAGCTTGGGCAGACCCAGGGTGGGTGGCAGATGGATTGGTTGATTGCGGAATAAGGTCAATCGATAAGCAAGATCAAAAGATCGCAGCCTCGTTGCACTCGACAGCTCCTACAAGGGAATGCGTAAACCCGTAGGAGCTGTCGAGTGAAACGAGGCTGCGATCTTTTGCTTTATGGCGTCAGATCGGGCAAGTCACGCCTGTACCGCCGATCCCGCAATACCCTTCAGGGTTTTTCGCCAGGTACTGCTGGTGATAGGCCTCGGCGAAGTAGACCGTCGGGGCTTCTTCGATTTCGGTGGTGATGGTGCCTTTGCCAGCCTTGGTCAATTCGGCCTGGAACACTTGCTCGCTGTGCTTGGCGGCTGCCAGTTGAGTCGGGTTGGTGGCGTAGATCACCGAGCGGTACTGGGTGCCGATGTCATTGCCCTGGCGCATGCCCTGGGTCGGGTTGTGCAATTCCCAGAACATTTTCAGCAGCTCTTCGTAGCTGACTTTTGCTGGTTCGTAGACCACCAAAACCACTTCGCTGTGGCCAGTCAGGCCGGAGCAGACTTCTTCATAAGTCGGGTTCGGCGTAAAGCCGCCGGCGTAACCCACTACCGTGCTGACCACGCCTTCGCGTTGCCAGAACTTGCGCTCGGCGCCCCAGAAACAGCCCAGGCCGAAGATTGCGAAATCCACGTCCATGGCGAAAGGGCCGAGCAGCGGTGCATCGTGAACGAAGTGTTTTTCCGGCAGATTCATTGGGGTTTCACGGCCGGGCAGAGCTTGTTCTTTAGTCGGGAGCACGTTTTTGTTCACCAGAATTTCCGAGCGCAAGACCATCTTCAGTCCCCTCAGTCAGGTTGAATGTAAATTGTCAGACACGCAGTTTGCCCAATGCCGGCCAGTTACGCACTACCCATGTGGGAGCGGGCTTGCTCGCGAAGGCGGCGTGTCAGTCGACATTGATGTTGGATGTGACGGCCTATTCGCGAGCAAGCCCGCTCCCACAGGGTTTTGTGGATTAACTGAAAAGGGCCTTCAGGCAATCGGGCCGCGCGGGTAGCGTTTGAGCTTTTCGATCAGCTCGGAGCCGGGGATAGGGCGGTCGAACAGGTAGCCCTGGCCGACGTCGCAACGGTGACGGCGCAGGAACGCCAGCTGTTCGGCTGTCTCGATGCCTTCCGCCACGACCTTGAGTTTCAGGTTGTGGGCCATGGCGATCACGGCGGAGGTGATTTCCATGTCGTCCTGGTTGTCCGGGATTTCGTGGATGAAGCTGCGATCGATCTTGATGATGTCGATCGGGAATTTCTTCAGATAGCTGAGCGATGAATAACCGGTACCGAAGTCATCCATGGCCAGGGTCAGGCCCAGGCGTTTGAGCTGATCGAGTTGCAAGTGCGTGTCTTCGGTGGCTTCCAGCAGCAGGCCCTCGGTTAACTCAAGCTCCAGCAGATTCGCCGGCAACGCTTCTTCCTTGAGGATGCTGGCGATGGACGCTACCAGGTCCGGGTCGGAAAACTGCTTGGGCGACAAGTTGATCGCCACTTGCAGGTTGCCCAGGCCAGCGGCGGTCAGTTCCTTGCTCATGCGGCAGGCCTGACGGGCGATCCATTTGCCGATCGGAATAATCAGGCCGGTCTCTTCGGCGACGCTGATGAACTGGTCCGGGCGGATCATGCCTTTTTCCGGATGATTCCAGCGCAGCAACGCTTCCATTCCCAGCAGACGACCGCTGCGCAGGCACAGCTTGGGCTGGTAGAACACGTCCAGTTCGTTCTGGGTCAAGGCGCGGCGCAGGTTGTTCTCGACGAACAGTTTGTAACTGGCTTCAGCGTTGAGCGCTTCGGTGAACACCTGGACCTGATGCTTGCCGTTGGCCTTGGCCTTGTGCAGCGCCAGACCGGCGTTACGCATCAGCGTTTGCGGATCGCGACCGTGCAGCGGCGCGCAGGCCAGGCCCACGGAGCCGGTAACGCTGATCAATTGGTTGTCGACGAACATCGGCTTGTCGAGGGTCGCCAGCAATTGGTTGGCGACTTGCTGGCCGGCCGCGAGGTCGGTGTTGTCCAGCAGCACGGCGAATTCGTTACTGGCGAAGCGCGCCAGGCTGCCACTCGGGCTCAGGCTGTTGCGCAGGCGTCGGGCCAGGCTGATCAGCAGTTTGTCGCCGGTCTGGTGGCCGAGGCTGTCGTTGATCCGCTTGAAGTTGTCGATGTCCACCAGCAACAGGCTGATCGGCGTGTCGGTGTCCCGGGCGAAACGTTCGTCCAGGTTGCGGATGAACGCCGGGCGGTTGCCGAGGTTGGTCAGGTTGTCGGTATAGGCCAGACGCTCGATGCGCTGCTGCGCGAGCTTGGTGTGGGTGATGTCTTCGTAGATGCCGATGTAATGCGTCAGCTCACGGTTATCGCCATACACCTTGGATATCGACAACTGGCCCCAGTAGGGTTCGAGGTTTTTGCGACGGCTTTTGAACTCGCCCTGCCAACTGTTGCTTTTGGCCAGTGCCGAGGGCGCGTCGAACAGCAATTCGCTGAGGTTTTCCAGCGCCGGCAGTTCCGACAGCCGCTGGCCGTGGACTTCTTCGGTGCTGTACTGGGTGATCGCGGTGAAGCTCGGGTTGACGTATTCGACCACGCCGTCGCAATTGACCAGCAGAAAGGCGTTGGCACTTTGCTCGACCGCACGCTGGAACAGGTGCAGGGCGCTGGTGGCAGCGCGGCGGTTGTGGTTGTTGATGACTTGGGCGAACTGATCCGCCAGCTCGCCGGCAAAGGCGATTTCATCGGACTGCCAGGCGCGGGTCGCACCGGTCTGCTCCAGGCACAACACGCCGACCACCTGGCCATCGACGCGAATACTGGCGTCGAGCATGGCGTTGACGTCACGCGGGCGCAGGCTTTCGGCCATGTCTCGGGTGCGCGGGTCGCGGATGGCGTTGTGGGCATCGATGGCGCGGCTGGTGTGCAAAGCCTCCAGGTAATCGGGGAAGCTGCTGACGTCGATCGGCTCCGGCATCAGGTATTCCTGAGTCGCGCGGTGATAAGCCGAGATCGGCACCAGCATGGAGCCTTCGAGGTTCCACAGGCTGGCGCAGTCGATTTCGTAGATATCGCACGCGCAGCGGGCGATCAGTTCGGCGGCTTCTTGCAGGGAGTTGCCGGTGCTGTAGCGCTGACGGGTCAGCAGCAGAATCAAATCTTGCTGGGCGCGCACCCGGTCCAGGTGCTGCAGTTGTTCCTGCTGGGCACGCTGGTTGAGTTCCAGGGCGATTTGCAGGCGCGAGTTCTGGGTTTCCAGGTCGAGGGCCGGCAACAGCGGCTCATTCTCGAACAGGCCATCCACCACCATCAGGTAGCCGCGCAGCAGGTGTCGATTGTGTTGTTTGTAGGCTTCGCCGAGTTCCAGCAGGCTCAAGGTGCCGGCGGCGGTGTGCAGGGTGTAGCGGATCTGGTAATGCGGGCTGTCGGCGAGCTGCAGCTGGATCGTGTCATGCAATTGATAGCGCGCTTCGGGCTCCATCAGGCTCGCGTAGGGCGAGCCGACCAGCGCACAAAGCTCCACCGCCGGCAGGCCGAAATGTCGTTCGCAGTTGGGATCGAGAAACAACAGTGCCCAGCTAGCTTCATTCAGCCGTTCGAAACGCAGCATGCCGAGCCGCGAGGGCACAGGCAACTGCGTCACTACCTCGGCCACCATACGGCTGGCGGCATCGGGTTGGCTTTTCATTGAGGGAAACTCGCTTCGAATATGCTGATCGCGCCGGGCTCTCGCCCTCTTAACTGCTGCCTGCGGCAAGGTTGCATCATTGCGGCCCCGACTGACAAGAGACATGAAGGCCAAGTGCTATAAGAATATGTCGGCAGGAGGGAGGATTTCTCCAGTGCATGCCTGAAATTGATGGTTTTGCGAATGAAACGCGGTCCTGTGGCGAGCGAGCTTGCTCGCGCTTGAGTGCACAGCGCTCACAAAATATTGGGGCCGCTACGCGGCCCGGCGCGAGCAAGCTCGCTCGCCACAGGGACTGTCGTTTACCGCAATGGAATGCTAACCGACTGCAAAAGCTTGCCCTCCCTATCGTGGTAACTCACCCGAACGTGCTCAGCCTCCACCACCAAATGCGCAAAATTATCCTGGCTCACGACCTTGCTCGTGAGCGCATGCCGATACTCGCCAGCCGCCGTCCGCGCCAGTGGCTGATCAAGAATGAACGTCGATTCGCTGGCATACGGCAGCAACTTGCTGTTGCACAGCGGCGAAGAGACGATCGTGTGAACCTCAAAGTCCCGATCCTCACTGTGGGTCAGACGGCTGGTGAGTGAGCCATGGACGTCGCCGGAAACGAAGATGACGTTCTGGATACGCTGTGTACGAATTGTCTCCAGCAATCGCAGGCGTTGTTCCGGAAAGGCTTTCCAGGCGTCGTCGCCGAGTTTTTTTCGGTCGGGGTAGAACATCACGCTGGTGACCACGAATTTGACCCGCGCCGGGCTATGAATCAGCCATTTGAGCAACGCTTGCTCCTGTTCCTCGTCGAGGATGCGTCGATCATCAGCGGACAGATTGCGACGGGTCCGGCTATCGGTGACAAACCATTCGATATCGCCTTCGGCAAACTGATACCAATACTGTTCCGCCTGGCGACTTATTTGACCGTCGGCCAGTAGTTCATGCGCCGGGCTGTGGCTGGCTTGATAGAGTTCATAGGCTGAGATGGCATTTTTATACAAGTAATCGTCGTCTTTACTCTTATTGGCGGGCCAGTTGTCTTCGATTTCATGGTCGTCGAGAATCATGTAAGTCGGCGTGCCAGACATCAACTTGCTGATGTGGGGCTGCGAAAAAGCCACGCGGTACTTGCTGAGTATCTCCTTATATTCCCGGTCGGGCGCAATGCGGTTCAAGTCATCGACGTAGATCTGGTCGCCGGTCATCAGCATGGCACTGATCGGCGGGATGGCCTGTTCCGCCAGTTGCGTGATCGACGCGAAGATCCGGTCACCCAGGTGCGGAGCCGACGCGATGCCTGCGGTCATGCGCAGATACCGGCACGACCCGACGATGTAGGCGCGGGGTAGGGCGGACTTGCTGGAGCGGGTACGAAAGCGATAAACCTCCCGTGGCCACTGCAGCGGCAACTCCTGCACGGTTTCCACGGTATGCACCGGGCTCATCGGGCTGAACCAGCCCGCTTGATATTCATACTCGGCATTTTCGTATAGCTGATTTAACCCAATGACATCAGACATATCCCGCAAGCGTGACAGTTTGGCAAACACGCCTTTGCTCCAGCGTTCTTCACCCAAGCGGCGATAGCGGATGCCAGCAAATACTGGGGCGTCATCTTGAGTGTCGCCGCGCAAAAAAATGCGCACGTGATTAGTTGTAGTGTGGCCAATAATCGGGCCGACAGTCGGTTTGAACATATTCGAATCCGTTCGAAGTAGTGCTAACTAAGCGATTGAGAGTGTCGAAGTTCGTCTTGAACTTCATGGAACTAAGCCTAGTTATTGGCTGATGAAAAATATCGAGCCGAAGTGGACTTGAGCTGTGGGCGAAGTAAGCCGCAGTTGTAGGAAAGTGGCAGGCATTTTCTGCCAGGCAAAAAAAAGCCCCGCCAAATTGGCGGGGTTGAGGTACGAGCGTGGCGCTCGGAAAACGTGGAACGCGACAGGCCCTCCAGTGAAGGAGGGCCGTCGGTGTTACAGCAGGATGGTGCGGATGTCCGCCAGCAGGTCGCTCAGACGCTTGGTGAAGCGTGCAGCAGCGGCGCCGTTGATCACACGGTGATCGTAGGACAGCGACAGTGGCAGCATCAGTTTCGGCTGGAAGGCTTTGCCGTCCCAGACTGGCTGGATGGTTGCCTTGGAAACACCGAGGATCGCCACTTCCGGCGCGTTGACGATCGGCGTGAAGCCGGTGCCGCCAATGTGGCCGAGGCTGGAAATGGTGAAGCAGGCGCCTTGCATGTCGTCAGCGGTGAGCTTCTTGTCGCGGGCCTTGGCGGCCAGCACAGCGGCTTCGGCTGCGAGTTGCAACAGGCTCTTCTGGTCGACGTTCTTGATGACCGGTACCAGCAGGCCATCCGGGGTGTCGACCGCGAAGCCGATGTTCACGTACTTCTTGCGGATGATTGCCTTGCCGCTTGGGGCCAGCGAACTGTTGAAGTCCGGCAGTTCCTTGAGCAGGTGCGCACACGACTTGAGCAGCAGTGGCAGGATGGTCAGCTTGACGCCGGCCTTCTCTGCAACGGCTTTCTGCGCAATGCGGAACGCTTCCAGGTCGGTGATATCAGCCGAATCGAACTGAGTCACGTGCGGAATGTTCAACCAGCTGCGGTGCAGGCTCGACGCGCCGATTTGCATCAGGCGAGTCATCGGCACTTCTTCGGTTTCACCGAAGCGGCTGAAGTCCACGACCGGGATCGGCGGGATGCCCGCGCCGCCGGTTGCGCCACCAGCGGCCGGTGCTTCCTTGGCCTTCTGCATCATGGCTTTGACGTAAACCTGCACGTCTTCTTTGAGCACACGACCGTGTGGGCCGCTTGGGCTGACCGCGCTCAGCTCGACGCCGAATTCACGGGCCAGTTGGCGAACGGCCGGGCCGGCGTGAACCTTGGCGCCAGGCTTGGCTGGAGCAGCGGCAGGTGCCGCCGGCGCCGGTGCGGCAGCAGCCGGTGCAGCAGCGGCTGGAGCAGGAGCGCTCGGGGCTGCGGCGGCCGGTGCTGGAGCAGCGGCAGGCGCAACGCCTTTGACTTTCAGCTTCAGGATCAGGTCGCCGGTACCGACTTCGTCATCCAGCTTGATGGAAACGCTTTCCACCACGCCAGCGGCAGGCGACGGGATTTCCATGCTCGCCTTGTCGGATTCCAGGGTGATCAGCGACTGGTCGGCGGTGACGGTGTCGCCAGCCTTGACCAGTACCTCGATGATCTTGGCCTTGCCCGACGAGCCGATGTCCGGGACGTGAATGTCCTGAACAGTGTCGGCAACCGGTGCAGCCGGAGCCGCAGCGGCTGGCGCTGGAGCAGCGGCGGCGGCAGGTGCAGCCGCCTGGGCCGGCGCGGCAGCAGCAGGGGCCGCAGCACCCGCCACTTTCAACGCCAGGATCAGGTCGCCGGTGCCGACTTCGTCGTTCAACTTGACGCTGATGCTTTCGACCACGCCAGCGGCAGGCGATGGAATTTCCATGCTCGCCTTGTCGGATTCCAGGGTGATCAGCGATTGATCAGCCTCGACGGTGTCGCCGACTTTGACCTGGATCTCGATGATCTGGGCCTTGCCCGACGAACCGATGTCCGGCACGTGTACTTGCTGGGTCGTTGCAGCCGCCGGCGCGGCGGCTGGAGCAGCAGCGGCGGCAGGTGCAGCCGCCGGTGCAGCTTCAGCTTTGGCAGCCGGTGCAGCAGCGGCAGGCGCAGGGGCCGCAGCAGCGGCACCTTCGACTTCCAGCTCCAGCAGTTCGTCGCCTTCTTTCAGGCGATCGCCGATTTTCACTTTCAGGCTTTTGACGACGCCGGCCTTGGGAGCAGGAATCTCCATGCTCGCCTTGTCCGACTCAAGCGTCAGGATGCTCTGGTCGGCTTCGATACGGTCGCCGACCTTCACAAATAGTTCGATTACTTCACCTTCACCGCTGCCGATGTCAGGTACTCGAATGAGTTCGCTCACAGATTGTCTCCTCAGCAGTCCAGTGGGTTGAGTTTTTCCGGGTTGATCCCGAACTTGACGATAGCCTCGGCCACCACCTTAGGTTCGATATCACCACGGTCAGCCAAGGCTTCCAGGGCTGCCAACACCACGAAATGACGGTCGACTTCGAAGAAGTGACGCAGCTTTTTACGGCTGTCACTGCGACCGAAACCGTCGGTGCCCAGGACTTTGAATTCCTTGGACGGGACCCACTGACGAATTTGTTCGGCGAACAGCTTCATGTAGTCGGTAGAGGCAATGACCGGACCTTTACGGCCGTTCAGGCACTCTTCGACGTAGCTCAGCTTCGGCTTCTGGCCAGGGTGCAGACGGTTGGTGCGCTCAACGGCCAGGCCGTCGCGACGCAGTTCGTTGAAGCTGGTAACGCTCCACACGTCAGCACCGATGTTGAACTCTTCACGCAGGATCTTCGCCGCTTCACGGACTTCACGCAGGATGGTGCCGGAGCCCATCAGTTGAACGTGGTGCGCCGCTTCGCGGGTGTCTTCCTCGAGCAGGTACATGCCCTTGATGATGCCTTCCTCGACACCGGCCGGCATGGCTGGCTGCTGGTAGGACTCGTTCATCACGGTGATGTAGTAGAAAACGTCCTGCTGCTCTTCGGTCATCTTCTTCATGCCGTCCTGGATGATCACCGCCAGCTCATAGCCGTAGGTTGGATCAAAGGTGCGGCAGTTCGGGATGGTGCCGGCCAGGATGTGGCTGTGACCATCTTCGTGTTGCAGGCCTTCGCCGTTCAGCGTGGTCCGGCCGGCGGTGCCGCCGATCAGGAAGCCACGGGTACGGCTGTCGCCAGCGGCCCAGGCGAGGTCGCCGATACGCTGGAAGCCGAACATCGAGTAGAAGATGTAGAACGGCAGCATTGGCTGGTTGTGGCTGGAGTACGAAGTACCGGCAGCGATGAAGGAGCTCATGGCGCCCGCTTCGTTGATGCCTTCTTCGAGGATCTGGCCCTTCTTGTCTTCGCGGTAGAACATCACCTGGTCTTTATCGACTGGCTCGTAGAGCTGGCCGACGGACGAGTAGATGCCCAACTGACGGAACATGCCTTCCATACCGAAGGTACGGGCTTCGTCCGGGATGATCGGAACGATGCGCGGGCCGATTTCCTTGTCCTTGACCAGTTGCGCGAGGATCCGCACGAACGCCATGGTGGTGGAAATTTCACGGTCGCCCGAGCCGTCAAGGATCGCCTTGAGGGTATCGAGGGATGGCGTCGGAACGCTGATGCTCTTGGCGCGACGCTGTGGCACGAAACCGCCGAGTGCAGTGCGGCGCTCGCTCAGGTAACGGGCTTCGGCGCTGTTTGGCTCTGGCTTGAAGAACGGCAGGTTCTCCAGCTCTTCGTCTTTGACCGGGATGTCGAAACGATCGCGGAACAGCTTCAGGCTTTCAACATCAACCTTCTTGGTGTTGTGCGCGGTGTTCTTCGCTTCGCCGGCACCGGTGCCATAACCCTTGATGGTCTTGGCCAGGATGACGGTTGGTTGTTCTTTGTGGTTGACCGCTTCGTGGTACGCCGCGTAGACCTTGTACGGGTCGTGGCCGCCACGGTTGAGTTTCCAGATCTCGTCGTCGGACAGATCAGCAACCATCGCCTTGAGTTCTGGCGAGTTGAAGAAGTGTTCACGTACGAACGCGCCGTCTTTGGCTTTGTAGTTCTGGTACTCGCCGTCGATGACTTCGTCCATGCGACGTTGCAGGATACCGTCGACGTCTTTGGCCAGCAGTGGGTCCCAGAAACGGCCCCAGATGACTTTGGTCACGTTCCACTGAGCACCGCGGAACACGCCTTCGAGTTCCTGGATGATCTTGCCGTTGCCGCGAACCGGGCCGTCGAGGCGCTGCAGGTTGCAGTTGATGACGAAGATCAGGTTGTCGAGCTTCTCGCGGCCAGCCAGGGAGATGGCGCCCAGGGATTCCGGCTCGTCACACTCGCCGTCGCCCAGGAAGCACCAGACTTTCTGCTTGCCTTCAGGAATGAAACCACGGGCTTCCAGGTACTTCATGAAACGTGCCTGGTAGATCGCCTGGATTGGGCCCAGACCCATGGATACGGTCGGGAACTGCCAGAAATCAGGCATCAGCCACGGGTGTGGATAGGACGACAGGCCGTGACCATCGACTTCCTGACGGAAGTTGTTCATCTGGTCTTCGGTGATGCGACCTTCCATGAACGCACGGGCGTAAACGCCTGGCGAGGTGTGACCCTGGAAGTAGATCAGGTCGCCGCCGTGTTCGTCGGTCGGGGCCTGGAAGAAGTAGTTGAAGCCGATGTCATACAGGGTGGCGCTGGAGGCGAAGCTGGAAATGTGACCGCCCAGGTCCGAATCTTTCAGGTTCGTACGCATCACCATGGCCATCGCGTTCCAGCGTACCAACGAGCGAATGCGGCGTTCCATGAACAGGTCGCCAGGCATGCGTGCTTCGTGGGTAACAGGAATGGTGTTGCGGTATGGCGTGGTGATGGCGTAAGGCAATTGCGAACCGCTGCGGGTCGCCAATTCGCCCATACGGGTCATCAGATAATGAGCGCGGTCTTCGCCTTCTTTGTCGAGAACCGATTCCAGGGCGTCCAGCCATTCCTGGGTTTCGACGGGATCGAGGTCTTGCATGGCTTGCTCCAGGGCGGAAAGGCTTCCAGAATCGGTTGCCTGAGTTTGCGACTGGCCTTGTGGGCAGACGATATAAATTCTTGGATTGCCGAGAGGTTGTTCCGGCGGCGTGTAGTTTTACTACAAATCAACGGGCATTTCAGCCTTTCGAATGTATAGACGAGTAGTAAAACTACAGATGAATGGCTTGTGGCCTCCGGCTGCGTTGTGAGAATAATCGTTAAGGTTGGTCTTTTGCCAACCAGAAAAGGTGAAAGCTTGATGTTGGCTGCCAAAATAAAAGAAATTTCAGCTATTTCTAACCTTTGTTCGACAGTCGGTCACGTAGCGTGTTTTCAAAATTCACTACATGCAGCCCTTCACACGCCGATCAAGGATAGACCATGACCCTGCCTTCGCTTGCCGAACTGCCCGCCATTCTCCAGCCGTTGGTCACCCGTGCCGAGCAGTCGTTCCGTGCGGCGGTGGCCTTATTAGAAGACGAACATGGCTTGTCTGCCTGGACGCCGGAACGCTGGGCGCAATTCGCCCGCATCGCCGCGGCCAGCGACTTTGTGATTGAACAGAGCGTTCGTGACCCTTTGATGTTGCTGGGGCTGGTGCAGTCCGGTGAACTTGATCGCAGCTTCGCCCCCGGCGAGTTGTGCGCGCAGATCGCGGCGGCAGTCAATGCCGCTGAAACCGAAGACGAACTCGGTCGCGCCCTGCGCCGCCAGCGCACCCGCCAGCAAGTACGAATCATCTGGCGCGACCTGAACCGCCAGGCGGATCTGGTCCAGACCTGCCGCGACCTCTCGGACATGGCCGATGCCAGCATCGATCAGGCCTATCAGTGGTTGTACTCGCGGCATTGCCAGCAATTCGGCGTGCCCACCGGCCGGCGCAGCGGCGAGCCGCAGCAAATGGTCATCCTCGGCATGGGCAAGCTCGGCGCGGTGGAGCTGAACCTGTCGTCGGACATCGACCTGATCTTCGCCTACCCCGAGGGCGGCGAAACCGTCGGCGTGAAACGCTCGCTGGATAACCAGGAATTTTTCATTCGTCTCGGCCAGCGCCTGATCAAGGCCCTCGACCCGATGACCGTCGACGGTTTTGTGTTCCGTGTCGACATGCGCCTGCGTCCTTACGGCTCGGCCGGTGCGTTGGTCTTGAGCTTCAACGCGCTGGAACAGTATTACCAGGACCAGGGCCGCGACTGGGAACGCTACGCGATGATCAAGTCGCGGGTGGTGGCCGGCGATCAAGTGGCCGGCGCGCAGTTGCAGGAAATGCTGCGCCCGTTCGTTTACCGCCGTTACCTCGACTTCTCCGCCATCGAAGCGCTGCGCACCATGAAGCAGCTGATTCAGCAGGAAGTCCGGCGCAAAGGCATGGCCGACAACATCAAGCTCGGCTCCGGCGGCATTCGTGAAGTCGAGTTCATTGCCCAGGCCTTCCAGTTGATTCACGGCGGGCGCGACCTGAGCCTGCAACAACGTCCGCTATTAAAAGTACTGAGCACCCTCGAAGGCCAGGGTTACCTGCCGGCGCCGGTGATCAGTGAGTTGCGCGACGGTTACGAATTCCTGCGTTACACCGAACACGCGATCCAGGCGATTGCCGACCGCCAGACCCAGATGCTGCCGGATGGCGCACAGGATCAGGCGCGGATTGCGTTCATGCTCGGCTTTGCCGATTGGGATGCGTTCCATGAGCGACTGATGTATTGGCGCGGCCGCGTGGCTTGGCACTTTGCCCAGGTGATTGCTGACCCTGATGAAGAGGAAGGCACTGAGGCCGAAGTGGTGGTCGGCGGTGAATGGCTGCCGTTGTGGGAAGAGTCCCAGGATGAAGAAGCCGCTTGCCGACAGTTGGAGCAGGGTGGCTTTGCCGATGCTTCCAAGGCCCTGAAAACCTTGGCCAGCCTGCGTGGCAGTCCGCAACTGCGAGCCATGCAGCGCCTGGGACGTGAACGTCTCGATGCGTTTATTCCACGCTTGCTGGCCCAGGCTGTGGAACATGCCAATCCGGATCTGGTGTTGGAGCGGGTGCTGCCGCTGGTTGAGGCGGTGGCCCGGCGTTCGGCTTATTTAGTGCTGCTGACGGAAAACCCCGGCGCCCTGCGTCGCTTGCTGACCTTGTGCGCCGCGAGCCCATGGATTGCCGAGCAGATCACCCGTTTCCCGCTGTTGCTCGATGAGCTGCTCAACGAAGGCCGACTGTTCAAGCCGCCGCTGGCGCCGGAATTGGCCGCCGAATTGCGCGAACGTCTGACGCGGATTCCTGAGGACGATCTCGAACAGCAAATGGAAGCCCTGCGGCATTTCAAACTCGCGCATCGCTTGCGCGTGGCCGCGTCAGAAATCTCCGGCAGCTTGCCGTTGATGAAAGTCAGCGATTACCTGACCTGGCTCGCCGAAGCGATCCTCGAACAAGTGCTGGCCCTGGCCTGGCGTCAAACCGTGGCCAAATACGGCACGCCGCTGCGCAACGATGGCACCTTGTGCGATCCCGGCTTCGTGATTGTCGGTTATGGGAAGGTCGGTGGCCTGGAATTGGGGCATGGTTCCGACCTGGACCTGGTGTTTATCCACGACGGCGATCCGCAGGCGGAAACCGACGGGGCGAAACCCATCGACGGCGCGCAGTTCTTTACGCGGTTGGGGCAGCGGATCATTCACTTGCTGACGGCGCAGACCAACTCCGGCCAGTTGTATGAAGTGGACATGCGTCTGCGACCGTCCGGTGCGTCCGGGTTGTTGGTGAGTTCTTTGGGGGCGTTTGCCCGTTATCAGGAAAACGAAGCCTGGACCTGGGAGCATCAGGCGCTGGTGCGGGCGCGGGTGCTGGTGGGCAGTCAGGATGTCGGCCAGGCGTTCGAGAAGGTCCGCGCGGCGATTTTGGGCAAGGCGCGGGATTTGCCGACCTTGCGCCAGGAGGTCAGCGAGATGCGCGCCAAGATGCGCGATAACCTTGGCAGCAAGAGCACCGCCGCCGGCACCGCGGCAAATGCCTTCGAGGCCACGGCGCCGTTCGATCTCAAGCAGGACGCCGGAGGTATCGTCGATATTGAATTTATGGTGCAATACGCGGCCCTGGCGTGGTCCGAACAGCACCCGTCATTGCTGCGCTGGACCGATAACATCCGCATTCTGGAAGAGTTGGAACAGGCCGGGCTGATGCCCGTCGAGGACGCCAGCCTGTTGCGCGAGGCCTATAAAGCCTACCGCTCCGCCGCACACCGGCAGGCCTTGCAGAAGGATCCGGGGGTGATACCGGGCGACCAGTTCGCAGACGAACGGCGCCAGGTGTTGCGGATCTGGAAAGAGATGGGGTTAAGCTGAAACCGGATAATTGAAACACCCAATACCCCTTGTGGGAGCGGGCTTGCTCGCGAAAGCGGAGTGTCAGTCAACATCAATGTTGAATGTTATGGCCCCTTCGCGAGCAAGCCCGCTCCCACAGTTAATCTGCGGTGTTTGGTAGATTGAAGCAGCTAAGCTACACCGCACTGGATGTGCACCAATACCCAATGTGGGAGCGGCGGTTCGACGTTTCGACGTGCTCGCGATAGCGGAGTGACAGTCGACAGCAATGTTGAAGGTGATGACCCATCGCAAGCCGCCATGCTCCCACAGTGATTCTCGAGGCGGGGAGGCGTATGCCTCCCCGGTTCGTTTTTGGAAACCACATGAAAATTCTGATCGTTGGGCCCAGTTGGGTCGGTGACATGGTGATGGCGCAGACACTGTTTCAGTGTCTCAAGCAACGCCACCCGCAATGCGAAATCGACGTCCTGGCCCCCGAGTGGAGCCGGCCGATCCTTGAGCGTATGCCCGAAGTGCGTCAGGCCTTGAGCTTTCCGCTCGGCCACGGTGCCCTCGAATTGGCGACGCGTCGGCGCATCGGCAAATCCCTGGCCGGCCAGTACGACCAGGCGATCCTGCTGCCCAATTCCCTGAAGTCGGCGCTGGTGCCGTTCTTCGCCGGCATCCCGAAACGCACGGGCTGGCGTGGCGAATTCCGCTACGGTCTGCTCAACGACGTGCGTACGCTGGATAAAGAGCGTTACCCGCTGATGATCGAACGCTTCATGGCCCTGGCCTATGAGTCGGGCGCCGATCTGCCGCAACCTTATCCACGCCCGAGCCTGCAAATCGACCCGGTCACCCGCGAAGCGGCGCTGGCCAAGTTCGGCCTGGCCCTGGATCGCCCGGTGTTGGCCCTTTGCCCTGGCGCCGAATTCGGCGAGTCCAAGCGCTGGCCGTCCGAGCACTACGCCAAGGTCGCCGAAGCGAAGATCCGCGAAGGCTGGCAGGTTTGGCTGTTCGGTTCGAAAAACGATCACGCGGTCGGCGAAGACATCCGCGCACGGCTGATTCCCGGTTTACGCGAAGAATCGGTGAACCTCAGCGGCGGCACCTCCTTGGCTGAGGCCATCGACCTGATGTCCTGCGCCGACGCGGTGGTCTCCAACGATTCCGGCCTGATGCACGTTGCTGCGGCGCTGAACCGTCCGCTGGTCGCCGTCTACGGCTCGACCTCGCCGGGCTTCACCCCGCCGCTGGCCGAGCACGTCGAGATCGTGCGCCTGGGCCTCGATTGCAGCCCTTGCTTTGATCGTACCTGCCGCTTCGGCCATTACAACTGCCTGCGCCAGTTGGAGCCGCAACCTGTGAATGAAGCCTTGCAGCGGTTGCTGGGCACTGTGGTCGAGGTCAATTAGTTTGCGGGTACTGTTGATCAAGACTTCTTCGCTGGGCGACGTGATTCATGCGTTGCCGGCGTTGACCGACGCGGCGCGGGCGATCCCCGGCATCACGTTCGACTGGGTGGTGGAAGAAGGCTTTGCCGAGATTCCGACCTGGCACCCGGCCGTGGGCAAGGTGATTCCGGTGGCGATCCGTCGCTGGCGCAAAAACATCTGGCAGACGATTAAAAGTGGCGAGTGGAAGCGCTTCAAACAAAGCGTTCGCGCCACTAAATACGACTTGGTGATCGACGCTCAGGGCCTGCTGAAAAGCGCCTGGCTGACGCGCTACGTCAAGGCCCCGGTGGCCGGTCTGGATAAAGATTCGGCGCGCGAACCGATGGCTGCACGATTCTATTCCCGGCGCCTCGCGGTCGGTCGTGGTCAGCATGCGGTCGAGCGCGTGCGCCAGTTGTTTGCGTTGGCTTTGGGCTATGACTTGCCCAAAGGCTTGGGCGACTACGGCCTGAGCGTCGAGCGTCTGGTCGAGTTGCCGCGCAAGAATCCTTACGTACTGTTCCTGCACGGCACCACGTGGGACACCAAGCACTGGCCCGAAGCTTACTGGCGTGAACTGGCCGAGCGCGTCGGGCACCTCGGCGTGGCGGTAAAACTGCCGTGGGGCAACCCGATAGAGAAGGCCCGGGCCGAGCGCATCGCCGCCGGGTTCCGGCATGTCGAAGTGCTGCCGAAACTGAATCTGGCCGGCGTCGGTAAAGTCTTGGCCGGCGCCCAGGCGTGCGTAGCGGTGGACACCGGTCTCGGTCATCTGGCCGCCGCGCTGGATGTGCCGACGCTGTCGCTGTTCGGCCCGACCAATCCGGGCCTGACCGGCGCCTACGGCAAGGCGCAGATTCATATCGCCAGCGACTTCCCCTGCGCGCCTTGCCTGCAAAAGAAATGCACCTATCAACCGACGGCCGAAGACGCCCGTCAGTTTGACCTGAAACGCGAGTGGCCCCTGTGCTTCACGCGTCTGAATCCCCAGCGTGTCGCCAGCCGACTGAGCACGTTGTTACTGGCTGAGGAGCTGCGCTGATGCAATTGGCTTTTGTCCTTTATAAATATTTCCCGTTTGGCGGTTTGCAGCGCGATTTCATGCGCATCGCCCTGGAGTGTCAGCAGCGCGGTCACACGATCCGCGTCTACACGTTGATCTGGGAAGGCGATGTGCCGCCGGGTTTCGAAGTGCTGGTGGCGCCGGTCAAGGCGTTCTTCAATCATCGGCGCAACGAAAAACTCACCGAGTGGATGGAGGCCGACCTGGCCAAGCGTCCGGTGGATCGCCTGATCGGCTTCAACAAGATGCCGGGCCTGGACGTCTACTACGCCGCCGACGGTTGCTTCGAAGACAAGGCGCAGAACCTGCGCAACTCGCTGTACCGGCGCTGGGGCCGCTACCGGCACTTCGCTGAGTACGAGCGAGCGGTGTTCGCGAAGGACGCCAAGACCGAAGTGCTGATGATTTCCGAAGTCCAGCAGCCGTTGTTCATCAAGCATTACGACACGCCGCTGGAACGCTTCCATTTGCTGCCACCGGGCATTTCCCAGGACCGTCGCGCACCCGCGAACGCGTCCGAGATTCGCGCCGAGTTCCGCCGCGAGTTCAACCTCAAGGATGACGATTTGCTGCTGGTGCAGATCGGCTCCGGGTTCAAGACCAAGGGCGTGGATCGCAGCCTCAAGTCGCTGGCGGCGCTGCCGTCGGAACTGAAAAAACGCACCCGGCTATTTGTAATTGGCCAGGACGACCCCAAATTATTCCAGATGCAGAGCGCCACGCTGGGGCTCGGCGATAACGTGACGTTCCTCAAGGGCCGCAGCGATATCCCGCGTTTCCTGTTGGGCGCCGACCTGTTGATCCACCCGGCCTACAACGAAAACACCGGCACGGTGCTGCTTGAAGCGCTGGTTGCCGGGTTGCCGGTGCTGGTGAGCGCGGTGTGTGGTTACGCCCATTACATCGCCGAGGCCGACGCTGGCCTGGTGCTGGACGAACCGTTCGATCAGGCGCAGCTCACGCAATACCTGACCGGCATGTTGAATGACGCTCAAGCACGGGCGGCCTGGAGCCGCAACGGTCTGGCCTTCGCCGAGACGGCCGACCTCTACAGCATGCCGCAACACGCGGCCGATGTGATTCTGGCGGAGCACGCTTAATGAAGTTGATGCTGGCTGAACCGTTCAAAAGCCTCTGGGCCGGACGCGACCCGTTCGCCGAAGTCGAGGGCTTGCAGGGCGAGGTATACCGCGAGCTCGAAGCGCGCCGGACCTTGCGCACCGAAGTGAACGGCAACGGGTTTTTCGTGAAGATTCACCGTGGCATCGGCTGGGGCGAGATCTTCAAGAACCTGCTCACCGCCAAGCTGCCGGTGCTCGGCGCGGGCCAGGAGTGGAAGGCCATTCAGCGCCTGCAAGATGTCGGCGTACCGACCATGACCGCCGTGGCTTACGGTGAGAAGGGCAGCAACCCGGCGGACCAGCATTCGTTCATCGTCACCGAAGAACTGGCGCCGACTGTCAGCCTCGAAGATTTCAGCATCGACTGGGTCAAGAACCCGCCAGAGCCGAAACTCAAACGAGCGCTGATCGCCGAAGTCGCGCGCATGACCGGCATGATGCACCGCGCCGGGGTCAACCACCGCGACTGCTACATCTGCCACTTTCTGCTGCACACCGATAAACCGGTGACGGCTGGAGACTTCAAGCTCTCGGTGATCGACCTGCACCGCGCCCAGACCCGCCCGGCGATTACCCAACGCTGGCGCAACAAGGATCTGGCTGCGCTGTACTTTTCGGCCCTGGACATCGGCCTGACCCAGCGCGACAAACTGCGTTTCCTCAAGGGCTACTTCCAGCAGCCGTTGCGCCAGATCCTGGCCGAGGAAGCGGCGCTGCTCTCGTGGCTCGAAGGCAAGGCCAACAAGCTCTACGACCGTAAACAGCGATACGGGGATGCGCTCTGATGCCGGGTTGGAAACTCGAACCTGCCTACAGTGATCTCGCCGAAGACTTCGGCAGTCTGGAGGCAGTGTTTGCCCTACAGGGCGAGCGCCTGACCCGCGACCCGTTGTCCGAGGTCATCCGGGTCAAGCGCAACGGCGTCAACTACTACGTCAAACGTTACGTCGGCGCCGGCAAAGGCCTGCGCCGTTATCTGGGCAAGCCACGGGTGAAAGCCGAGTGGCAAAACCTCAAGCGTTTCGCCAAGTGGGGCATCCCGACCGCCGAAGTGGTGGCCTGGGGCCTGGAGCGTCGCGGCGCGGCGTATGACCGTGGGGCGATGATCACCCGTGAGTTGCCGAATACCGAAGACCTGTCTGCCCTGGCTGACCGGCACGACCCGAAACTGGCGGACCGCGCCTGGGTCGATAACATCAGTCGGCAACTGGCGGGCTACACCCGGACCATGCACGACAATCGCTTCACCCATAACGATTTGAAGTGGCGCAACCTGCTGATCGACGATGACGACAAGCTGTTCCTGATCGATTGCCCCAACGGCGATTTCTGGCGCGGCTTCTGGCTCAAGTACCGGATCACCAAGGACCTGGCCTGCCTCGACAAGGTGGCCAAGTATCACCTGTCGGCGACTCAGCGCCTGCGCTTCTACCTGCAATACCGTGGGCGTGAACGCCTGAATGCCGCCGACAAGAAGCGTATTCGGCACGTGGTGAGATTTTTCGAGGGACGCGAATGACTGATTTTCTGGCCGCTGAAGACCGTGCGCTGCTTGAGCGTCACGGCCTCGGCACCTTCGACGCCCTGTGGGCCAAGCAGCTCGATGCGGTGGATGAACCCAACACCGCGCGCGGTGGCTGGAGCAGCGTGTTTCGGCTGGACCTGGAAGGTCAGGGCTTTTACCTCAAGCGCCAGAGCAACTACCTGACGCGCACCTTTCATGCGCCGTTCGGCGAGCCGAGTTTTGCCCGCGAGTTTCGCAACATCACGCGCTATCAAAAGATGGGCATCCCGGCGCTGCAAGCGGCGTTCTTCGGTGAGCGTAAGGTCGATGGCGAAGTCCGCGCGATTCTGCTGACCCGTGCGCTGGATGGCTGGGACGACCTGGATTCGCTGTTGCAGCGTTGGTCGGAGCTGAGCGAAGCGCAGCATTCGGCGATCCTGCACGCTTGTGGACAACTGGCGCGGCACCTGCACGGCGTGCGTCAGGTCCACGGTTGCTTTTACCCCAAACACATTTTCCTGCGAGCCACCGGCGATGGTTACCAGGCGCAGTTGATCGACCTGGAAAAAACCCGACCCTTGCTGTTCGGCCAGCGTGACCGGATCAAGGATCTGGAGCCGTTGGTGCGCCGGGCGCCGGAGTGGGACGAAGGCCAATTGCGCGAGTTGTTGGCGAGTTATGTGGATCAGTCCAAAGACAGTTCGCTGGTGGACAACTGGGTTTCGCGACTGACCGCGCGGCGCAGCCACAAGGAGACGCGTTGATGCGTTTGTCCGAACTGAAAAACGCCGGTCGCAGCCCGAGCCTGCCGCTGAGCATTCCACTGGCGGATGCCGCCGGACCTGCTGACTTGCAACTGTTAACGCTTTTGCGCGTATTGCCGGGGCAGCGTTATGTCGGTGCTGGTGTCTGGCGTGGCCGACCGGTGCTGGCCAAGTTGTTGGTCGGCAGCAAAGCCGCACGCCACTTTCAGCGCGAGCGCGATGGCGTACGCCTCCTCGCCGATCAGGGCCTGACCACGCCGCAACTGTTGGCGGATGGTTTGAAGGACGGCGAGGGCGGTTGGCTGCTGTTCGATTTCATCGAAGGCGCCGAGAGCCTGGGCGACACCTGGAAACAGGTCGAACACTTGCCGGTGCTGGCGGATATGCAAGGCGCGGTGCTGGCCGAGGCGTTGGGCGCCATCGGCCAAATGCATCGCAAAGGTTTGTGGCAGGAAGATCTGCATCTGGACAATCTCCTGCGCCAGCGCGGTCGGTTGTACTTGATCGATGGCGGCGGCGTCTGTGCCGAAACTCCTGGTCAGCCGTTGTCACGCCAGAAAGTCCTGGAAAACCTCGGGGTGTTTTTCGCCCAGTTGCCCAAGTCGCTGGAGCCGTTCACCGAAGAATTGCTGGTGTACTACCTGTTGAGCAACGGCGAGCACGCCTTGCCGATGGAAGCCTTGCAGAAGCAGATCGACAAGGTTCGCCGCTGGCGCTTGAGGGACTTCCTGATCAAGTGCGGCCGTGAATGCACGCTGTTCAGTGTCCAGCGCGGGGCGTTCGGTTTGCAGGCGATTCGTCGTGAGGAAGAAACGGCGATGTTGCCGGTGCTGGAGCAGGCCGATGCCTTGCTCGACCGGGGCCACCTGTACAAGACCGGCGGCGCGGCGAGCGTCGGCAAGGTCGAAGTGGCGGGGCGCCCGCTGGTGATCAAGCGCTACAACATCAAGGGCTTTGCCCATTGGCTGAAGCGCTTCTGGCGCCCAAGCCGGGCCTGGCATTCCTGGCGAGAAGGCAATCGCCTGGCGTTCCTGGGGATTGCCACACCCAAGCCGCTGGCCGTGCTGGAAAAGCGCTTCCTGTGGTTGCGCAGCCGGGCTTATCTGGTGACCGAGTACTTGGCGGGGCCGGACATCATCGAGCGGTTTGCGCCGTACGTTGAGAGCGGTGAAGCGCCGGAGGCTGAGTTGCTGGCGCTGGATAACCTGTTCGCCGAACTGATTCGCGAGCGGATCAGCCATGGCGATTTCAAGGGTCACAACCTGTTCTGGCAGCAGGATCGCTGGGCACTGATTGACCTTGATTCCATGTGTCAGCACGGCTCCGTGGGCAGCTTTGCCCCAGCGTATGCGCGGGATCGGGCGCGGTTTATGCGTAACTGGCCTGAGAGCAGCGCGCTGTATCAGGTGATCGATCAGCGTTTGCCAAAAGACATCTCCAGCGCTGCCTGAATCGCCTTCGCGAGCAAGCCCGCTCCCACATTTGGAATGCATTCCCCTGTGGGAGCGGGCTTGCTCGCGAAGAGGCCCTTACATTTAGCGAAAATCCCCCGGTCGGTCATCGGAGGACAAGTTCTTAAGAACCGTCCTACACAATCCACAGACCCCATGAACTGTGCCCTGAACCACCCCGATGCTAGTTTGCCTGACGATCCCGAAAGGCAAATTCAGATGAAAAAAATCGCCATGCTGCTGGGTGCTTGTTCACTGTCCCTATCCGGCTGCGGCACCGCCGTCACCGTCCTGCAAGACGACGCCGACGCCGCCCGCGGCCTGCGCAAACAAAAAACCTACTGCCAGTCCATCCCCCGCATCTACAGCGGCCTGGCCTACGACTTCTGCGTATTGAACGCACCCCCCGACCCCACCGGATTCCTGGTGCCGCTGGTATTGCTCGATTTGGGCCTGTCGGGCGTGCTGGACACGGTGGTCTTGCCGTATACGATCTATCGGCAAGGCGTGGACGGCAATATCGGCATTTATTGGCGGGCAGGGCGTGGGTAACAAGGCGGGGGCGAAAACTGGGATATAAAGATTTGCCAGGCTCAGAAAGCGAAAAGCCCCGATGAACTCACCGAGGCTAAAACGCCGACCGGGATCTCCCAGTCCATTTGCAACAAAGCCTATGTCGAGGTCCTTCGACTGTCAACGAGCGACCCCGCGACTTCCCGCTAGAGGCTTGCCGTCGCTTTTAAGCTATAATCCCGCCCTTTAGCTGTCTCTCGCCCCTTGCGAGGGCACATTAATTTTTGAGGCGCTTGTCGCCTGAATGCAGACTAAAGAGGCTAGACCCCTGTGGCATTGACGATTCTTGGCCTGTCCGGCGCCCTTAGCCATGATCCTTCCGCAGCCTTGTACATCGACGGCAAGCTGGTCGCGGCGGCTGAGGAAGAGCGCTTCGTACGCGATAAACATGCAAAGAACCGCATGCCCTACGAATCGGCGAAGTTCTGCCTCGAACAGGCAGGCATCAAGCCGTCCGACGTTGACGTAGTTGCGATCCCGTTCGCCCCGATCAGCCTGTTCGGTAAAGCGCGCTGGCACTATGCCAAGCGTTACTGGTACGCCCCGGACCGCGCCCTCGACGCGATCCTGATGGGCAACCGTCGCTACAAGCGCTATCGCAACAAGATCGTGTTCTGCCTTGAGCAACTGGGTTTTGATCCGAAGAAAATCAAGATCGAGCCGGTCGAGCACCACTTGGCCCACGCCTCCAGCGCTTACCACTGCTCCGGTTTCAAAGAGAAAACCGCGATCCTCGGGATCGACGGCAAGGGTGAGTACGCCACGACCTTCTTCGGTTACGGCGAGAACGGCAAGATCCACAAGATCAAGGAATTCTTCGATCCTGACTCCCTCGGCGGCCTGTACGGCGCGATCACCGAGTTCCTCGGTTTCGAGATGCTCGACGGCGAGTTCAAGGTCATGGGCATGGCGCCGTACGGCGATGCGACCAAATACGATTTCTCGCGCCTGGCCTCGTTTGAAAACGGCGAGCTGGTGATCAACACCGACTACGCCAACGTCATCGGCCTGCGTCGCTACAAAGAGAAGGGCAAAGGCTTCTACTTCTCGCCGAAGCTGATCGAGTGGCTGGGTCCGAAGCGCGAAGGCGACATCGCCGACGAGCCGTACATCCACTACGCCGCCAGCATGCAAGCGCTGTTCGAAAAGATCTCGCTGCAGATGATCGACCACTACCTGGGCGACGTGCTCAAGGAAACCGGCAAGCTGGCCTTCGCCGGCGGCTGTGCGTTGAACGTCAAGCTGAACCAGAAAATCATTGCCCGCGACGACGTCAAGGAACTGTTCGTCCAGCCTGCGTCCGGCGATGCCGGCACCGCAGTGGGCGCAGCAGCCTATGTGTCGCACGCCCGTGGCGTACCGGTCGAGAAGATGGAGCACGTCTACCTCGGCCCGTCCTACAGCAACGAAGACGTGATCGCCGCATGCGCCCGTCACCCGAGCAAGCCGACCTGGCGCAAGCTTGAGAACATGCCGGAAAACATCGCCAAGATCATGGTCGACGGTAATCCGGTGGCCTGGTTCCAGGGGCGCATGGAGTTCGGTCCGCGTGCCTTGGGCGGTCGTTCGATCATCGGTTGCCCGAGTGCGACCGGCGTAGCTGACCGCATCAACCACCAGATCAAGTTCCGCGAGCGCTGGAGGCCTTTCTGCCCGTCGATGCTCGACACCGTGGCCCCGCAGATGATCAAGGTCGATCACCCGGCACCCTTCATGACCTTCACCTTTGAAGTGGCTGAAGAGTGGAAAACCCGTGTGCCGGAAGTCGTCCACGAAGACGGCACGTCCCGGGCCCAGGTGCTCAAGCGCGAATACAACCCGCGCTACTACGACATGATGAAAGCGCTGGAAGTACTGACCGGCAACGGCGTGTCGCTGAACACTTCGCTCAACCGTCGTGGCGAGCCGATGATTTGCTCGCCGACCGACGCCCTGAACATGTTCTTCGGCTCCGACCTGCAATACCTGATCATGGAAGACATTCTGGTGGTCAAAGAAGGCGCGGACGCTTATGACACGCTCGGCTGAGCGCCATGTGCTGCAGTTCTGTCACGGCTATGACGGGCCGTTCCTGGACTGCGCCCGGCAGTACGCCAGCCTGTTTGCGGGGACTGGTTATCGAGTGACCACGGTCTTTCTGACCGGGGCCGCCGATGCCGAAGTCGCCGCAGGCTGCGCTTCCGACGAAGTGCTGTTCATGGAATACAGCTCCAAGGCCATTCGTGGCCTGAAGCTGGGCGCCATCGGCGATCTGCGCAAGATCGCCGCTTCGCGCAACTTCAGTTTCTGCATTGCCCATCGCTTCAAGCCGATTTACATCGCCTTGCTCGGCACGTCGTTGCCGGTGATTGGCGTGCACCACGCGTTTGATGATTACAAACGCGGCACGCGCAAACTGTTCGCGCACATTTTCCGCAAGCGTTTAAGCCTGCTCGGCGTGTCCGATGCGGTGCGCGATGACATGCGCAAGTGCTTGCCAAAATGGCCGGCGGCGCGGATTCAGACGCTCTACAACCGTATCGATGTGCAGGGTTTGCAGGTCACTCAAGTGTCGGCTCGCGAAGCCCGGGAAACCCTCGGTCTGGCGGCGGATGCCTGGGTGGTCGGCAACGTCGGGCGGCTGCATCCGGACAAGGATCAGACCACGTTGCTGCACGGTTTTGCCGCAGCGTTGCCGGGGTTGCCGGGCAATAGCCAACTGGTGATTCTCGGTTCCGGTCGTCTGGAGCAAAGCCTCAAGGATCTGGCCCGTGAACTCGGGATCGGTGACCGCGTGCTGTTCCTCGGCCAGGTGCCGGAAGCCCGGCGCTACTTCCGTGCTTTCGATGTGTTTGCCCTGAGCTCCGATTACGAACCCTTCGGCATGGTGCTACTTGAAGCCATGGCTGCCGGCGTGCCGTTGCTGGCGACTGCCTGCGGCGGGGCGAAGGAAGTGGTCGAAGGCGTCGGTATTCTGTTCCCGCTGGGCGATGCCGAACACCTGGCGCAAGGGCTGCAGCATTTGGCCGCGATGGACGAGCAGCAACGTCGCCAGTGCGCCGAGCTGATGCTCGACCGCTTGCGTGAGCGCTTCAGCGACCGCGCGGTGCGCGACACTTTCTGGCATTTGCCACACGTTACCGAACTGGCACAGAGGGGCTGATGCTCAACCGATTTCAAGGCTGGCGCGAACGTGGCTGGGCGTCTGTCGACGCCTCGACGTATGCCGATGCCTGGCAGCGTTTTGGCGGCAGCGTCGCGACTCATCCAATGGTCGTCGAACGGCTGGCAGCGCTGGCGGACATCCCGGTGCGTTACCTGGCCTGGGAGCAAAACGGCGAAGTCAAAGCCGCGATCCCGACCTGGGGCCGCGACCTCGCACTGTCCAAGGACGTGCTCAAGCGCAGCGGTAAAAAAGGCCTGTTCGACCTCGGCAATGCCGAGCTGATCTTGCCGGCCGCCGCCGATGCCCAGGCACCTTTGCGGCATCGTGGGCGTTATCTGTCTGCCCTGAACGAAGGTCGTTTCGCCGGCATCAAGTTGCAGACCGAGCAACTGGCCATGGCCCGCACGCCCGAAGAACTGTCGAAGAAGTTTCGCTACAACCAGCGCCGCGAACTGCGTTTGCTGGAAGAGGCGGGCGGGGTGGTGCGGCCGGTCAGCGAGTTTTCCAGCAGCGAGCTGGCGGCGATCTACTGCGACCTGTTCCAGCGCCGCTGGGGCTTTCCGGCCACCGGTGCGGCGCGCATGGGTGAAGTGATCGAGTTGCTGCGCGAGCTGCTGATCGGCTCGGTGATCTTCCTCAATGATGCGCCGATCGCGATTCAACTGGTGTACCGCGTCGAAGCGCCGCAGTGGATCAGCGTCGAATACATCAATGGCGGCGTCGATCCTGAAACCCGCGAGTTCAGCCCTGGCAGCGTGCTGAGTTTCCTCAACACTCAAAGCGCCTGGGAACACGCCCGAGCCCTGGATAAACCCTTGCGGTTCTCCTTCGGTCGGGCCGACCGTGAATACAAGGACCGCTGGTGCAATCCTGTGCCGGTCTTCACCGTATGAGCCAATCCATGAGCCGCAAACAGCAACTGCTCAAGCGTCACCGTCGCACCAAGCGCATCGGCCTGCTGATCGCGCTGGCGCTGTTGATTGTCGTCGGCATGCTGGTGGCCTGGTGGCTGCCGTTGGTACTAGCGGTGCTGGGCTGGATTGCTCACGAAGCGTGGTTCGCCGACCATTTGTTCTATTCGCCCGGCGACGATTACCAGTACAGCTTCCCGCCCTACACCCAGCAGCCCAAGGTTCACTTGGTGGGCGAGCATCTGCGGCTGGACGAAGGGGTGATGCTGGTCGATGACGCGACGCTGGTACTCGCGCTGCGGGTAAAAAGTACCTGGCTGGGGCGCTTTTTCGACCCGGTGGTGGAGCTGGAGGGTGGCAATCACCCGGATCGGCAAACCTTCGAGCGTGGCGTCAATGGCTTGCGTTACCTGAACCTCAGCGGTCAGGTGCACGTTCTATCCCAAGGGCAACTGCGCTTGCGCGGGCGCTTCTGCAAGGTGTTCGGCGAGCCGGTGCTTTGGGCTTTCGAACAACCGGATTACCACCGCCAGCGGGTCATGGTGATCGCGCCCCACGCTGACGATGCCGAATTGGCTGCCTACGGTTTATACAGCCAGGCCAGTGAAGCCTGGATCGTCACCCTGACCGCCGGCGAAATCGAAGCCGAGCACTATCAGCGGATGGGCCTGAACAAGGCCGAGGCTGCGCGGCTCAAGGGCCGGTTGCGCGCCTGGGACAGCATCGCCGTGCCGCGTTGGGCCGGTGTGCCTGAGGCGCATTGCGTGCAACTGGGCTATTTCTGCATGCAACTGGCGGCGATGAAAGCGGCGCCTTCCCAGCCGATGGGCTCGCGAGAAGCCGAGTTGGGCGACACCCGCCTGTTTCGCCAGTTGAACCCGTTCACGTTGCCCGGTGATGTCGACGGCGCACCGACCTGGAACAACCTGCTGGCCGACCTTCGCGAAGTGCTGCTGCGAGCACGGCCGGAGGTGATCGTGCTGCCGCACCCGACCCTCGATCCGCACCCCGATCATATCTGTGCTCAGGAAGCGGTCCTCGAAGCGCTCAAAGGCCTGGACTGGCAGCCGACACTGCTCGGCTACGCCAATCACCTGCACGACAACGATCGCTGGCCGATGGGCAACGAGGGCGATGGCATCACGTTGCCCCCGGCGTTCGATTCGACCCTGGCGATGCAGCCGTGCTGCCTGCCGATGTCCATCGAGCAACAGCGGGACAAGGCGATGGCCTTGGGCATGATGCATGACCTGCAACCGCCGATGCCGTTCAAGCGCCGATTGCGCCGCTGGATACAACGCCTGCTGGCTAGACGGGCTGCGCCGACGTATGGCGAGAACGAGTTCTTTCGCAAGGCCGTCAGGCGCCATGAATTGTTGTGGGTTTTGAAGCATAACGATACATCTGCGCAGTAAAAATGAAGCATGACCCGGTTTAGCATGGCGGCAAATTAACCTGCCGCAGTGAAGTTTCTGTGATGAGTCCGAGCCCGCGTATTCTTTTTCTGATTCCGTATTTCGGCCAATGGCCGTTCTGGATGCCGTTCTTTCTGGAGAGTTGCCGGCGTAATCCGGATATCGACTGGTTGTTGTTCAGTGACTGCGGGATTCCCGCGAACCTGCCGCCGAATGTCACCGTCGAGAGCATGAGCTTCAGCGATTACTGCGCGCTGGTGTCCCGGCGCCTGAACATCGATTTCGCGCCCGGTGCGGCTTACAAGCTGTGCGACATCAAACCGGCGCTGGGACACATTCACGCTGACCGCCTGCAAGGCTATGATTTCTGGGCATTCGGCGATATTGATCTGGTGTATGGTGACCTGCGAAGTTATTTCACCCCGGATCGGCTGGCCGCTTATGACCTGTTTTCCACCCATGAACGGCGGGTCGCAGGGCACCTTTGCCTGATGCGCAACACCGCGCGCAAGCGTGAGTTGTTCATGCAGATCAGGGGCTGGCAAAAGCGTTTTACCGATCAGGAACATCACGCGCTGGACGAGGGGGCATTCAGCCGCATCTTCCTCTGGCGCAAGAATTTTCCCGAGCCTTTGTTCACCCTGGTGGGCAAGCTCAATCCGTGGCGTCGCCGCAGCGAGTTCACCGAGGCATTCAGCACGCCGGGTGGCTGCATCAAGTGGCATGACGGCACAGACGATTTTCCGCGCCACTGGTATTGGCGCGATGGCTGTTTGAGCAATGATCGCGATGGCGATCGCCGGTTTCCGTATTTCCACTTCGTTTGCTGGAAGCGCAACGAGTGGTCACGGTTGCCCCCACCCGATCCAGCCGAGGTCAGGCGCATCGTCGCCGAACCGGTCTGGGTCATCGATGCGACTGGTTTCCACGGGGAGAGTTATGAGTCAACGGTCAAAGGTTCTGCAACTGCAGCCTGACTACAACGTCAAAGCCCATGATTTTGCCGACCTGGCAGAGCAGATCGTCAAGGCGCTGCCCAGCGATCGCTATGAGGTGACTGCCGCGTTCCTGCGTGGCAAGCCAGGACCTGGCGAGGCAGTGAGCCGTGCCGACCGTTCGGTGTATTTCGAGTTTTCCGACAAATCCCTCAAAGGCATGCGCCTGCGTGCCATGTGGCAGTTGTTCAAATTCTGCCGCGCTGAAAAATTCGACGTGGTGATCTGCAACCGCTTCAAGCCCGTGAACATGATGCTGACGCTCAACCGCTGGCTGAAAGTGCCGCTGTGCATCGGCATCTCCCACGGCTTCGGCGAGTACGACCGGTTTTACCGACGCCGCCAGACCCAGCGCCTGATCGATCGTCACTGGCGCTTCGTCGGTGTCTCGCCAGCGGTCAAACAATACCTGCTGGACTGCGACTGCGGCTTTACCGACCAGAACACCTACGCGATTACCAACGCCATCGACATTGAACAGGCCGAGGGCTTGCAGCACAGCCGCGAGCGCGCCCGTGAAATGCTGGGCATTGATCCGTCGGTGCGGTTGATCGGCGCATTGGGCCGGCTGGTGCCGGTCAAGGGTCACACCTACCTGTTGCAGGCGTTTGCCGCACTCAAGGACAAATACCCGAACACCCAACTGGCGATCATTGGCGCTGGCCGCGAAGAGTCGAAACTGGCGGCGGAGATCGAACGCCTGGGCCTGACCGGTCGTGCGCACCTGTTGGGGTTCAGGGAAATTGCCTTGCAGTACATTCGCGCATTTGACGTCTGGACCATGCCGTCGCTGGCCGAAGGCCTGGGCCTGGCGCTGCTCGAAGGCATGAGCGGGCATCTGCCGGTGATCGCCTCGAACGTGCCGGCCATGCTGCCGCTGATCGAGGGAGCCGGCGGGCTGGCGATTACGCCAAAGGATGTGCCGAGCCTGGTCGCGGCGCTGGATAACTACCTCGCCCTGTCGGATGACGAACTCAAGGCGAAAGGCGAACAGGCATTCCGTTATCTGCAGAAAGAACATGACATCGAGGTGTTCCGTCAGGAATACCTGAACCTGATCGACTCCGGCCTGGAACAGGCCCGCAAGGAACCAAAATGAGCGACGCGCAACCGATCGTCACCGTCATCATTGCGTCGTACAACCACGCTCCCTACATCGAGGAAAGCATCCTCAGTGTTATCAACCAGACCTACTCGAACATCGAGTTGCTGGTGGTCGATGACGGCTCCAAGGACGACAGTGTCGAGCGCATCAAGGCGTTGCAGGCGCAGCACGGCTTCGACTTCCGGGTGCAGGAAAACCAGGGGCTGACCAACACGCTCAACGGCGCGATCGCTCGCTCTAAGGGCAGCCTGATTGTGCCGTTCGGTTCCGATGACATTATGTTGCCGGAGCGCATCGCCACTCAGGTGGCGTACATGGACGGCAAGCCCGAGGTCGGGATTTGCGCCGGCAATATCGAGCTGATCGACGCCGACGGCAATCTGTACCCGGAGAAGCGCCAGCGCCGGGACGTGCCGTTCCGTCGCCTGGACTTCGATGACATGTTTCTGGAGCGCAAGCCTTACCCGCCGGCGCCGACCCTGATGATCCGCCGCGAGGCGCTGGACAAGGTGGGCGGGTTCGATCCGAACATTCGTCTGGAGGACTTGCTGATCGAGCTGAAGGTGACCCGTGCCGGTTATTTCATTGATGGCCTGAATGTGCTGATGGCGCGCTATCGCAAGCACGCCACTAACTCTTACAAGAACCACCGCTTCATGATCGACAACATCCTGCGTTCCTACGCGCTGTTCAGCGATCACCCGCTGTACGACGAGGTGCGCTACAAGTTCTTGAGCTCGATGTTCCTCAAAACCGCCAACCGCGACCGCACGCTGGCGCGGGAGCTGCTGGCGCAGATCCCTTTCAAGGCCTGGAACAAGAAGACCTGGCGTGGTCTGGGGCGGCTGTACTTCTCGCCGCTGGAAAAAGACTGATACCGGCCGGGTGGATCGCTCGCGGCTAGCGGGCGATCTTTTCCCCCAGGCGCTTGTCGGCCTCGCGGCCTTGGCGCAGCCACTGCAAGACTTTCTTGCCGGCGTTGATGCCTGGCTTCTCGATGTACAGGAAGGTCAGGCTGCTGATGATGATCAGCAGGCAAGCGCACAGCGCCATCATCGGCAGGAAGACCCAGGTTTCACGGGTATCGATGGGCAATATATGCGGCAGGCGCTGCACCATCGCCCAGATCAGGAAACCATGCAGCAGGTAGGTGCTGTAGCTGATTTCGCCGAGCCAGCGGATGCTGCGTGGTTTCAGGGCGCCGAATAGCGTGTGCCCGGATGCCACGATCACAAAAAACACCGACAGCAGCAGCAACGGCATCAGGCTGAAGGCACGGCTGTAGGCGGTGAAGGCAATTGCCAGCGCGATCAACGCGATGATGCCGGCCAGGCGCGTCTGACTCCAGGCTACCAGTTGCGGCCGGCGAACCCAGTAGGCGGCACCGATCCCCCCCAGGAAGCTGGCCAGGAAGTGTTTCTTCAGTGAGTGTTCCCAGCCGACGACCTGGTACAGGGCGTAAATACCGATCAGGCACAACACCACTTGCAGCCAGTTGCCGCGATAGATGAACACCATGCCGGCCAGCGGCAATGCCAAGTAGAAAAACACTTCGTAACCCAGGGTCCAGGTGACGTTGGAGATCAGCATGCCGGTCTGGTGGTACTGGTTGACGTCCGGTCGGTCGAAGGTCAGCCAGGCCAGGATCTGACCGGCAAGCCGGACGCCGGAATCTTTCAGCTCCCAATTTTGCAGATAGAAGACCGAGACGAACACGATCACCATCAATGGCAAATACAACGGGTAGAGGCGAAACAGCCGGGATATGGCAAAGGCCAGCCAGTCGTGGTTGCGCCCTTGTGCGAGCAATCGGCTCCAGAACAGAAAACCGGTGATCATGAAAAACAGCGCAACGCTGCCCTGGCCGAGCTGCGAATAGAAGTTGCTCGGTGGGAAATCAATGATGCCGGTGCGTAAAAAGATCCAGGTAATGATCGAGTGGTGCACGAACACACCAAACGCCAGGTAGCCACGCAGGCCGTCGATGCTCGCGTAGCGACTTTCACCGGAATGTTGCAGGTGCCGGGCGATTTTCGGAACGGCACGCAACAGCAGTGCGGCGGTTACGATGGCCAGCAGATAGGCTGCCAGCGCAATGAGGGGGTTGGTTTCGTTCATCAGTGAGCTCGGGCCGGGAGGCTGGCGGCCAGCACTTGCTTGTGCAGGTTGCTTACGGCGGATTTAGACGCTGTCACGGCGTATCCCTGGAGCAGCGCTTCGAAGTGATCTTCGAACAACCAGCGCCGATCCTCGGTGTAGCGTTGCATGTGACGTAGATTACGCTGACGCAGGGACAGACTTAACGAGGACGGGTAGATGCGCATATCGGCCAGATCGATCAGGCCGAACTCGCCGTCCTCCAGCACCAGTACGTTACCCAGGTGCAGGGAGCGGAAGTACACGCCTTGCTCATGTAGCTGCGCCATGAACTTGCCGAAACGCTCGACCAGTGCCTGACGCACCGCTGGCGCGGTGATCCCTTGTAGAACCTGACGCAGGGTGTTGCCGGGTAAAGGCGAGTAATGCACCGCACTGCTGCCGTCTTTAAGGCGGAAAAGGCCCAAGGTCAGCGGTGTTGGAATGCCCAGGGTGCGCAGTTGCTCGCTGTTAACCGCAAAGCGTTCGGAGTAGGGGTTGAAACTGCCTGAGGTGTACCAGCGACGACGGCGGAACAGCTTGAGGAAACTGCCATCGGCCAGGCGCAGGACTTTCGGTCCCAGCCCGTCTTCTTCGATCATTTGAGCATTGGCGGTCATCTGCTCGAAAGCCGCCGGCTTCAGCGTTTTGACCGGTAGGGTCAGCAGGCGTCTGGCGCGCTGGTTGATGCTTAGCGCGGCGATCAGCGCCAGGGGAATCCACAACAGGAACCAGTGCTCTTTAGGGCGCGAAATGATCCCGCCACCCTCGGTCAGACCGGCGCCGATGCCGAATATCAACCAGGTCGAAGCGATAATAAACAGTGGCTGGACACGATAGCGCCAGCTGCTCAGCAAGCCCCAGGCCTGAAAGAACAACCAGGGTAACAAGCCGAAAATACCGACGTAATAGAGCACGCCAAGCACAAAGCTATGGGGCTCCTGCAGGTTGTAGCCGACGCCGGGGTCGAGTGCCAGGCTGGCGTTGTAGCCATGGCCAATCCAGGGGTGTTCAGCGATTCGTTGCAGGACCATTTGCCAGATTTCGAGGCGGAAGGAATCGCCTCGCTCAATGAGCATCCGCGAAAACAGCACACCGATCCCTAACCCGCTGACGGCCAGCGCTGCGAGCAATACGACCGAGCGGCGATTCCAACAGATGAAGCACAGCCAGAGCGCGGCCAGCGTCAGGGCAACCAGTGGGGTCCGGGAACCCGTGGCGATCACCGCAATGAACATGACCGCCATGGCCGGAAGGCTGAGCCAGAGCACCTGGCGACGCTTGCACGTCATGCTCAGGCTTAGCCAGTAGGCACAGAAGAAACCGAAGATATGCGAGCTGAGCAACGGATTGTCAAACGCGCCGGCACCAATCAGCCGCATGCCGGGCTCGTAGATATGCGCAAACATGTAGAGGTTGTAGACCGAAGCGATCAGCCCGACGATCGCGGCACTGAACAGCAACGGCTGGATGATCTCGCTGCGGTGGCGCACCAGCAGGTAGGAGCCGGCAAATAACAGCAGCGTATGCAGTGCTGGCTTGAACTGGCCGGGAATGCTTTGGTTATCCGACGGTCCCCAGCACAGACTCAGCAAGGCCCAGGCGGCGAATATCAGCAGTGCAATAAACACCGGTTCGCGTATCAACTCCTTGAGTTCGCGCGGGCGCAGGCACAGGGCGATCAGCGATGGAATGCTGAAGAGACCATAAAACAGTTTGTGGTGAAGGCTGCGTCCAGGCAGAAAGAACAGCGCACACAGGAGCAAGAGATAGCCCAGTGGAAGAATCCACAGGCAAATGAAATCGAAGATTCGATTGGACGTATTGTTGAAACCGCTGAGTTGCATGCTGAGAGATTCAATCCTGAAGTTGATCGGCCATTTCGGTGTGATGGCTATTTGATGCTGAATGCAGTGCCTAACAATAACAGCCTTTATGCGTTTGCCAGAACCCTGAAGAAGCTGTGCTAAAGTCAGCGTCCTTTTTATCGACATTCGCGTGATATGACCGACTCCAGTCTCTCCGCAAGCCCATCGAGCTTGAAAATCTACTTCCGTCTGCTCGGCTATGTCCGGCCGTACATCAGTCTTTTCCTGATCAGCATTGTCGGTTTTCTGATTTTCGCTTCGACGCAGCCAATGCTCGGCTACATCCTCAAGTACTTCGTCGACGGCCTGTCCAATCCAGAGGCCGTGCTGTTTCCGACGGTGCCTTACCTGCGCGACCTGCAGCTGCTGCAGGCGGTGCCGTTGCTGATCATCCTGATCGCGGCGTGGCAGGGGTTGGGTTCTTACCTGGGTAACTACTTCCTGGCCAAGGTTTCCCTCGGGCTGGTCCACGACCTGCGAGTGCAACTGTTCAACAACCTGCTGGTCTTGCCGAACCGTTACTTCGACAAGCATAACTCGGGTCATCTGATTTCGCGTATCACCTTCAACGTGACCATGGTCACCGGGGCGGCCACAGATGCGATCAAGGTCGTAATCCGTGAAGGCATGACAGTGATCTTCCTGTTTGGCTCGCTGCTGATCATGAACTGGCGCCTGACGCTGGTGATGGTCGCGATTCTGCCGCTGATCGCCGTCATGGTGCGCACCGCCAGCAAGAAATTCCGCAAGCAGAGCAAGAAAATCCAGACGGCCATGGGCGATGTGACCCACGTGTCCTCGGAAACGATCCAGGGCTATCGCGTGGTTCGCAGTTTCGGCGGCGAAGTCTACGAGCAAAATCGTTTCCTGGCGGCAAGCCAGGGCAACACCGACAAGCAACTGCGCATGACCCGCACCGGCGCGATCTACACGCCGCTGCTGCAACTGGTGATCTACAGCGCCATGGCGGTGCTGATGTTCCTGGTTCTGTACCTGCGCGGTGATGCTTCTGCCGGCGACATGATTGCCTACATCACCTTGGCCGGCCTGCTGCCCAAGCCGATCCGTCAGTTGTCGGAAGTCAGCTCGACCATCCAGAAAGGCGTGGCCGGTGCCGAAAGCATTTTCGAGCAGCTGGACGTCGAGCCGGAAGTCGATAACGGCACCGTCGAGCGCGACTCGGTCAGCGGTCGCCTGGACGTGCGCAACCTGAGCTTCACCTACCCGGACACCGATCGCCAGGTGCTCAACGACATCAGCTTCTCGGTCGAACCGGGGCAAATGGTGGCGCTGGTAGGACGCTCGGGCAGTGGCAAATCGACCCTGGCCAACCTGATTCCACGCTTCTATCACCACGACAAGGGCGAGATCCTGATCGATGGCGTTGAAGTGGAACAATACAAGCTGCTGAACCTGCGCAAGCACATCGCCCAGGTGACCCAGCATGTGACGCTGTTCAGCGACACCGTGGCCAACAACATTGCCTATGGCGATCTGGCCGGCGCGCCCCGTGAGGACATCGAGAAAGCGGCGAAAGACGCTTACGCCATGGACTTCATCGCGCAGTTGCCGGAAGGCCTGGACACTCAGGTCGGCGAGAACGGTGTGTTGCTGTCCGGTGGCCAGCGCCAGCGTCTGGCGATTGCCCGGGCTTTGTTGAAGAACGCGCCATTGCTGATCCTCGATGAGGCCACTTCGGCCCTTGATACCGAATCGGAGCGGCACATCCAGGCCGCGCTGGACCAGGTCATGAAAGGCCGGACCACCCTGGTGATCGCCCACCGGCTGTCGACCATCGAGAAGGCTGACCTGATTCTGGTCATGGATCAGGGCCGCATCGTCGAGCGCGGCACCCATGCCGAACTGCTGGCGCAGAACGGTTACTACGCTCGCTTGAACGCCATGGGCCTCGATGCCCCGGCTGAAGACATCGCCTGACCAAAGCAAGCTTTAGCTCCCGGTCCTATTGTGGCGAGGGAGCTTGCTCCCGCTGGGCTGCGTAGCAGCCCTAAGTCTGCTTACCAGCTCTTTCAGATCAATAACTGCAGTCAGGCTCAGGGCCGCTTCGCGCCCCAGCGGGAGCAAGCTCCCTCGCCACAGGTGATTTGTGTCCGAATCCTTACCCTTCTTGACCAAACCTGAATAAAACTCCGCACCGCGCTTGTTAAGGTTCCTGAACGAACTTTTGACTTCAATCGAAGGGGCCATCCCCCTCGCGCGGGTACCGCAATGTTGCAACGATATCTCTGGAAACTATTGCCCAAGCAGCAGCGAGCCTTCCTGCTGGGGCGCCTGTCGGTCGTGGACCGTCAGGTGGTGAACAAGTCGATGTCAGCCAATCTGCAATTCCCCACGTCCTTCGCACAGCATGGGTGCCTGTTCATTCATGTGCCCAAGTGCGCCGGCAGCAGCGTGTGCGCGGCATTGTTCGACGACTGGAGCCCCGGACACTTGCCGTTGTACTGGTACGAGCAACAGTTTCCCGAACAGTTTGCCGCCAGTTTCAAGTTCGCTTTCGTCCGCGATCCACTGGAGAGGGCCTACTCGGCTTACGCTTTTCTGAGGGGGAACGAGTTGGGACGGCGTGACCACGCGGCGCAGAAACTGGTGAATCAGTACCGCGATTTCGACGACTTCGTGGCGCGCTGGCTGCATCCGGAGACGATCAGCCGCCAGCTGCATTTTGCCGCACAGTCGGATTTCCTCACCGACTCCCTAGGGCATCTGGCCCTGGACTTCATCGGCTATCAAGAGCACTTGGCGCGGGATTTCGAGTTGGTGTGCGAGCAGTTGAAACATCCAGTGACGTTGCCTTATCTCAACGGCTCACAGCAGCGCCTGCCTAGACTGGCCCGCGATTTCTGTTCCGTGCGGACCCGACGGCTGGTGCGCCGGGTGTATCAGCGTGATTACGAGATGCTCGGTTATGAATAACGCCCAACCAATGTCCACGCCAATGCCGGCGATCCGCCCCTACGGATTGGCGCTGTCGAGCGACGCCCGGGCCGCGCTCAAGTCGCAGCGTGCGCGCTGCCTCTGGTTGACCGGTTTGTCCGGGGCGGGAAAGTCGACGCTGGCAAATGCCCTGGAGCTGCAACTCAATCAACGTGGCTTTCACACGTTTATCCTTGATGGCGACAACCTGCGTAATGGCCTGTGCAGCGACCTGGGCATGGGGGCTGATTGTCGCCGGGAAAACATTCGGCGCATGGCCGAGGTCGCGCGGTTGATGGTCGATGCCGGGCTGATTGTGATCGTCGCGGCGATCTCGCCGTTCCGCGCCGAGCGTGAGGCGGCGCGGCGATTGTTTGCCGAGGGCGATTTCATCGAGGTTTACGTGAGCACACCTTTCTCGATTTGCGCGCAACGGGACCCCAAAGGTTTGTATCAGGCGGCCCTGCAGGGGCGGATCAAGGACTTTACCGGTATCGACAGCCCGTATGAGGCGCCGCTGAAGGCCGAGTGCGAGATCGACACTCAAAATCTGCATCTGGAGGACGCCTGCGCTCGGTTAGCGACGTTGTTTGCTCAATAAATGATCAGAAACCCCTGTCAATTCATCCTGTTGCAGCCGCCGCACAAGCCTGCGCCAACCCTGTGTTAATATCGCGCCCCTGTTCATTTTGTATGTGGGTTGCTCCATGAAGTTGTCCATGCCGCGATTCGATCAAGCCCCTGTCTTGGTGGTCGGCGATGTCATGCTCGACCGTTACTGGCATGGTGGTACCTCACGGATTTCCCCTGAGGCGCCGGTACCGGTGGTCAAGGTCGAGCAAATCGAGGACCGCCCGGGCGGTGCCGCCAACGTTGCGCTCAACATCGCCGCCCTCGGCGCCCCGGCTTCGCTGGTCGGCGTGACCGGCGACGATGAAGCCGCCGACAGCCTGGCCAATAGCCTCAAGGGTGCCGGTGTGCGCGCGTTGTTCCAGCGCATTGCGCACCAGCCGACCATCGTCAAGTTGCGGGTCATGAGCCGTCACCAGCAATTGCTGCGTATCGACTTCGAAGAACCGTTCGCCACCGACGCCCTGGCGCTGGGCGAGCAGGTCGACGAATTGCTCGAAGGCATCAAGGTGCTGGTGCTGTCCGATTACGGCAAAGGCGCACTGAAAAACCATCAGGTGCTGATCCAGGCTGCCCGCGCCCGTGGCATTCCGGTGCTGGCTGACCCGAAGGGCAAAGATTTCTCGATCTACCGTGGTGCCAGCCTGATCACCCCGAACCTCAGCGAGTTCGAGGCCATCGTCGGCGGGTGCGCCGATGAGCACGAACTCGTGAGCAAGGGCGCGACCCTGATGCACGACCTCGACCTCGGCGCCTTGCTGGTGACCCGTGGCGAGCACGGCATGACCTTGCTGCGCCCGGATCATCCGGCGTTGCACCTGCCGGCCCGCGCCCGTGAAGTGTTCGACGTGACCGGCGCCGGTGACACGGTGATTTCTACCCTGGCGGCGGCGATTGCCGCTGGCGAAGAACTGCCCCACGCGGTGGCCCTGGCCAACCTGGCGGCGGGCATTGTGGTCGGCAAGCTCGGTACGGCGTGCATCAGCGCACCGGAACTGCGTCGCGCGATCCAGCGTGAAGAAGGCTCCGAGCGCGGTGTGCTCGGCCTTGAGCAGTTGTTGCTGGCCGTCGATGATGCCCGTGCGCACAACGAGCGGATCGTCTTCACCAACGGCTGCTTCGACATTCTGCATGCTGGCCATGTGACCTACCTCGAGCAGGCGCGGGCCCAGGGTGATCGCCTGATCGTCGCGGTCAATGACGATGCTTCGGTGAGCCGCCTGAAAGGGCCGGGTCGTCCGATCAACAGCGTTGACCGGCGCATGGCGGTACTGGCCGGTCTGGGCGCGGTGGATTGGGTTATCAGCTTCGCTGAAGGCACCCCGGAAAACCTGCTGCGCGAGGTCAAGCCGGACGTGTTGGTCAAGGGCGGGGATTACGGGATCGACCAGGTGGTCGGCGCGGACATCGTCTCGGCCTACGGCGGGACAGTGAAAGTGCTGGGGCTGGTGGAAAACAGCTCGACGACCGCGATTGTCGAGAAGATCCGTAATAACTGAGAACGACGCGGTCACTGTGGCGAGGGAGCTTGCTCCCGCTGGGGCGCGAAGCGGCCCTAGAACCATACACCACGGTTATTCAGGTTAATCGCATCTGGCCGGTTTACGACTGCTTCGCAGCCGAGCGGGAGCAAGCTCCCTCGCCACAAAGTCAAAAGATCGCAGCCTTCGGCAGCTCTACAGGGTTATGTGTACACCTGTAGGAGCTGCCGAAGTCTGCGATCTTTTCCTTTTAAGAACCGACTTTTTTACGCGGCACGATTTTCTTCAACAACTGCTTCGCCTTCCCCCGCAACCGCGCCAACCCTGAGTCCTTCCCCGGCGGCGCCAACCCCTGTTGCCGCACCCAATCCTTCCAGCGAATCCGCTCATCGCGCACCAGCCAGCCTTCCTGTTGGGCAAAGCTCTCGGCCAGGTACAGCCCGCGCGTGCTCGCCGGGTACAGTTGATCTTTTTTCAGCGTGTAGAGCTCAGCCATCGGCTGGCCATCCTGCAGTGGCATCAGGTACAAGTCCGGCCGTTTACGATCCAGCCGTGCCACTAACTGGTCTCCTTCCAGGCGTTCGTCCACATGAAACAGACTCAGGGACTTGGCTTCCTTGGGCACGTCCAGGCGCAAGTCGTAGATCAGTTGCAAGGAGGCGGTCGGCAGATGCACATAAGCTCGCGGCCGTTCGATCAACTGCATGTTGGCGCAACGCACCGGCCGCGCCGAACCGGACAGTGGCGACAAGCGAAACGGCAGGGCTTCGCGATAATGCAGGGCGGACGAGTAGGGCGCCGGCAGCCAGGTGTCGTTGAAGCGCCCACCGAGCCAGCCTTCCGGGGTTTCCAGCAGGCACTCTTCGGCAATCTCCTGGATCGCCGTGTGCAGCGGCAGGTTCAACTCATGGGCCGGCACGTAACCGGAAATCAGCTTGAGTACCACGTCGCCACGGTCCTGCCGACGCTGACGCACCAGCACCCAATAATCGCGGTTCTGCCAATGCAGGGTCAGGCGCACCGAAACCCCCAAGTTGGCCAGTTCCACGGCGAACCGTTCGCTGTCAGCCACGGCGACCGGGCGACGGCGTTGCAGGGTCTGGGAGAAGTTGAGCGGCATCCCGACGCTCTGATAACTCAGGCCTTCGGGAGTCGCTTCGACGTACAACGGCAGGGTCTTGAAGTTGCTCGGATTCTTTCTAATGAGCGTACGCGGCATGTCGGCTCCTGCTTAAGGCCGCGTGGGCGGCGTCAGTTACTACGAAGGACCTGGGCAACGGTCGCGACGTTGTGGGCGAGGTGCAGCGGATTGATGGTCCCGACAATAGCACTGGCAACGCCCGGATGTTCAAACAACAACTCGAAGCTGGCGCGCACCGGGTCCACGCCGGGGCTGAGGCAGACGTGACCGCTGGCGAGGGCTTTTTTCACCAGGATCGCTTTGCCGTGAGAAGCAGCATAGTCAATGACGGCTTTCTCGTTTTGTTCGTTCAGATTGTAGGTGACCATCGCGCAATCACCTTGTTCCAGAGCCTTCAAGCCGCCTTCGACGGTTTTGCCGGAAAAACCGAAACCGCGAATCTTGCCTTCGGCCTTGAGCTCGGCGAGTGTCTCGTAGACTTCGCAGTCGTTGAGGATCGCAAGGTCGTTGCCGTCAGAATGCACCAACACCAGGTCGATAAAATCCGTTTCCAGACGTTGCAGGCTGCGCTCCACCGAGAGGCGGGTGTGGGCAGCACTGAAGTCGTGACGGGACTGGCCATCGGCAAACTCTTCGCCGACTTTGCTGACGATCACCCACTCCTGGCGCTGACCGCGCAGCAACGGGCCGAGACGTTCTTCGCTGCGACCGTAAGCCGGGGCGGTGTCGATCAGGTTGATGCCCATGTCGCGGGCGAGCTTGAGCAGCATTCGTGCTTCGTCATCGCCAGGGATCTGGAAGCCGTTGGGGTATTTCACGCCTTGGTCGCGACCGAGTTTTACCGTGCCCAGGCCCAAGGGCGAAACCAGCAGGCCGGTGCTGCCCAGCGGGCGATGCAAGTCGTGCAGGGTTTTTACGCTCATGGCAGCAGTTGCTCCCAGGCAGGAACGCCCATCGGTGGTTTTGGCAGGTCCGGCAATGGCGCCGCTGGGCCGGGTTGAATGCCGTCGCGGGCCAGGCTGGTGATGACGCGATCAGCGAAGTCCGGCGCCAGCGCCAGTTTGGTCGGCCAACCCACCAGCAGCCGACCCTCTTCGGCCAGGAACGCGTTGTCCGGACGGGTCAGGCCGGTTTGCAGCGGCTCGGCGCGATCCACGCGCAGGGTCGCCCATTGCACAGTGCTCAGGTCGATCCACGGCAGCAACTGGCCGAGTTCTTTCTGCGCCGTGGCGATTTGCTCCGCCGGTTCGCGGGCCACGCCTTCGGCTTCGGCAATGTCACCGCCCAAGTACCAGACCCACTGGCCATCGGCGGCCGGATGGGTGGTGACGGTGATGCGCGGTTTGGTGCCGCCGCCCAGGCAGTGGGCGTACAGCGGTTTGAGGCTCGGGCCTTTGGCGATGATCATGTGCAATGGCCGGCGCTGCATGGCGGGTTGGCTCAGCCCCAGCGCTTCGAGCAGCGTGGCGGTGCCGGCACCGGCGCTGAGGACGATGCGCTGGGCGCGGATTTCACGTCCGTCGACGGTCAGGCCCACCAGAACGCCACCTTCCAGCAACGGTTCGATGGTTTGCCCGGCGAGCAAGCCGTCACCGGCCAGATCGGCGAGGCGCTGGATCAGGCTCGGCACGTCGATCACCAGTTCAGCCAGGCGATACACCTTGCCCTTGAAGCGCTTGTCTTGCAGAGCTGGCGGAAGCTGATCGCCCTTGACCTGATCGACCCGCCCGCGCACCGCTTTGCTGGCGAAGAAACTCGTTAGGTTGCCGGCGATAGTGCCCGGGGACCACAGGTAATGGGCTTCGGACAGCAGGCGCACGCCGCTCAGGTCCAATTCGCCGTCACCGGCCAGCGCTTCACGCCAGCGGCGCGGCATGTCGGCGATGGCTTCCGAAGCACCGGTCAGGGCGCCATGCAGCGCGTACTTGGCGCCGCCATGGATGATGCCCTGGGACTTCACGCTTTGCCCGCCGCCGAGGCTGGCACTTTCCACCAGCACGGTCGAAAAACCCTGGCGGCGCAGACGCGCATTGAGCCAGAGGCCGGCGACACCAGCGCCGACAATCAGAACGTCGGTGGAAATAACGGATGGCATGCAGCGACCTCAGTGTTCAAGACGAGGGCGCAGTATACAGACTCGAAGATTGGAGGTTTTGCTGGTGATCAATCGGGTGGATGCAAAACCCCTGTGGGAGCGGGCTTGCTCGCGAAAGCGGTGTACCAGTCGACATTGAAGTTGCCTGATACACCGCATTCGCGAGCAAGCCCGCTCCCACAGTTGATTGGATTTCGGCAGTTAGTGGCCGGCGGTTTTGGAGAACAGTTGGATGACGACAACGCCCAGCACAATCAACGCCATCCCCAACATTGCCGGCACATCCAGTTTCTGCCCGTAGATAAACAGCGCCGCGACGCTGACCATCACAATCCCCATCCCTGCCCACACCGCGTAAGCCACACCCACCGGCACGCTGCGCACCACCAGGGTCAGCATCCAGAACGCGATGCCATAGCCGACGATCACCAGGATCAGCGGCAGAGGCGTGCTGAAACCTTTGACCGCTTTCATCGAAACAGTGGCGATCACTTCGGCGCAGATGGCGATGGCAAGGTAGTAGTAAGCGGTCATGGGGTAATCCTCGTGTGAAGTGTTGCTTTCTGAGGTCGGCATTCTAGAGATTCCCCAGATGCGGTAAAGTCATTACCTATCTTTCATCGAGATAGGTCGAGCCATGAACATGCAATGGAACCTGGAACAGCTGCGCTTGTTTGTCAGCGTAGCGGAGCAGCGCTCGTTTTCGGCGGTGGCGCGGGATCAGCGCAAGGCGCAGTCGGCGGTCAGCAGCTCGATTGCGTTGCTGGAGGAAGACCTCGGCGTGAGCCTTTTCGACCGCAGCAGTGGCCGCCAGCCGAAGCTGACCGAGGCCGGCAGTGCCTTGCTCGAAGAGGCGCGGGAGGTGCTGCGACAGTGTGAGCGTTTGAACGGCCGGGCGCTGGCGATGATGCGCGGCCAAGAAGCGCGCATCCGTTTGGCCCAGGATGAGGCGATGCCTTTTCAGCCAATCGTCGACAGCCTCAGCGCGCTCGCGGTGCAGTTCCCCAGCCTGGAAGTGCAATTGTCCAACGGAACCCAGGGCGATGTGGCGAGAAAACTTCTGGAGCGCCGCGCCGATCTCGGTTTGTTGTTCTACCACGACCAGATTCCCGAGGCGCTGGAGCGGCGGGTATTGGGCAGTATCGAAATGGTCACCGTGTGTGGCGTCGGCCATCCGTTGGCGGCGCTGGATGAGGTCAACTGCCAGCAACTGGCCCAACATCGCCAATTGCTGATGGCCGCGCAATCCAGCGTTTATCCCGGTAGCGAGCCGGCCAGCCCGCAGGTGTGGCGCGCCGACAGCTTCTACGTCATCGCCGAATTGCTGATGCGCGGCCTCGGCTGGGCGTGGTTGCCGCGCAACGTTGTGCAGTATTCGGGGTATCAACGGCAGATGGTCGAACTGGTCAGCGAATGGACCCCGCCGGCGCTGGTGGTGGAGCTGGTCTGGCGCCGCGACGAACCGCTCGGGCCGGCGGCGCGTTGGTTGGCCGAACGTTTTGCCGTGCACTTGCAGGCGATCGGCTGAAAACCCGATAAACTCCGCCGCCATGAATAGAACTCTCTACACCGCGCTGTTTTATCTGGGGCTGCCACTGGTAGCGATTCGACTGTGGCTGCGTTCGCGCAAGGCGCCGGCGTATGCCAAGCGCATTGGCGAGCGGTTCTCCTTCGGCTTGCCGGTGATGAAGCCGGGCGGCATCTGGGTGCACGCGGTGTCCGTGGGCGAAAGCATCGCGGCGGCGCCGATGATTCGCGCCTTGCTGCAACGCTATCCGACGCTGCCGATCACCGTGACCTGCATGACCCCGACCGGTTCGGAACGCATCCAGGCCTTGTTCGCCAACGAGCCGCGCATTCAGCACTGCTATTTGCCTTATGACCTGCCGTGCGCCGCCGCGCGATTCCTGGATCGGGTCCAGCCGAAACTCGCGGTGATCATGGAAACCGAGCTGTGGCCGAACCACATTCACCAGTGCGCCAAGCGCGGGATTCCGGTGGCGCTGGCCAACGCGCGACTGTCCGAGCGCTCGGCCAAAGGCTATGGCCGTTTCCATAAACTGACCGGGCCGATGCTGGCCGAGATGAGTTTGTTTGCGGTGCAGACCGAAGCCGAGGCCGAGCGCTTCCGTTCACTCGGCGCGCGTGCGGAAACCGTCGAAGTCACCGGTTCGATCAAATTCGACCTGCCCATCGACCCGCAACTGCTTCAAAGCGCCGCCGAGTTGCGCGGGCAGTGGCAGGCGCTGGAGCGTCCGGTATGGATCGCCGCCAGCACCCACGAAGGGGAAGACGAAGTGGTGCTGGCGGCCCATCGTCAATTGCTGGCCAGCCATCCCGATACGTTGCTGATTCTGGTGCCGCGTCACCCGGAGCGTTTCAATTCGGTGTTCGAGTTGTGCAAGCAGCAAGGTTTCTCCACGGTGCGGCGCTCCACGGGTGAGCCGGTGACTGCCGATACTTCGGTGTTGCTGGGCGACACCATGGGCGAGTTGCTGTTTCTGTATGCCTTGGCCGACAGCGCGTTTGTTGGCGGCAGTCTGGTGCCGAATGGCGGGCATAACCTGCTGGAGCCGGCGGCGCTGGCCAAGCCGGTTTTGAGCGGTCCGCACTTGTTCAACTTCCTCGAAATCGCCGCGCAATTGCGCAGTGCCGGGGCGTTGGCTGAGGTCGATGACGCGGAAGGATTGGCGGTGGCGGTGCAGCGCTTGTTCGAATTGCCGCGAGATGCGCAACGGATGGCAGAGGCGGGATTGAAGGTGATGCGCACCAATCAGGGGGCGTTGCAGCGGTTGCTGGATGGGTTGGGGCGGTTGATCGACAAATCCTGATCCACCATAGATCCATTGTGGCGAGGGAGCTTGCTCCCGCTGGGCTGCGAAGCAGCCCCAAACCCTGAGTATGCGGTCTGTTGGGTAGACCGCATTGGCTGATTTACGACTGCTGCGCAGCCGAGCGGGAGCAAGCTCCCTCGCCACAGGGGGTTGCTATTACTGGCCGGGCCGGGCCTTGAGCTGCTCCGCCGCAGCCTTGGCCAAGTCCGGCGGTAAGAAGTCCTTGTCAGGGTTGTAGTCAGCCTTGAGATAGCGCGACAAATCCTGCAAATCCCCCGGGTTCAACGTACCGGCCGCTTGCTTGAGGCGCAGGTTGTCGAGGATGTAGTCGTAGCGGGTGTTGTTGTAGTTGCGCACCGAGGTGTACAGCTGGCGCTGGGCATCGAGTACGTCGACGATGTTGCGCGTCCCCACCTGATAACCGATTTCCGTCGCTTCCACCGCGCTCTGGTTGGAGATGATCGATTGCTTGCGCGCCTGTACTTGCTCGACATCGGTGTTCACCGCGCGATGCAGGTTGCGGGTGTTTTCCACCACTTGCCGGCGCAGTTGCTCGCGCTGTTGCTCGGTCTGGTCAAGACGTGAATACGACTCGCGCACCTGGGAATTGATCAGCCCGCCGCTGTAGATCGGGATGTTCACTTGCAGGCCGACGGTGGTCTGTTCGACGTTGCCGCCGTAAGGCTGGCCGAAGGCGCTCGGGTTGCTGAAGCCCAGCGCGTCGTTGTCGCCCTTTTCGTATTTGGCTACCGCATCGAGGGTTGGCGCGTGGCCAGCCTTGCGTTGCTTGAGGGTTTCTTCGGCGGCGCTGACTGCGTAGTTGCTGGCCAGCAGATTCAGGTTCTGTTTGGCGGCGGTGTCGACCCAGGCCTTGGCGTCGTTCGGCGCTGGCGGCAGGATCGGCAGTGTATGAACGATGCCCTGAATCGAGTTGTACTGGCGGTTGGTCAGGGTGATCAGCGCTTCAAACGCATCGTCCACCTGACGCTGGGCGAGAATCCGGTTAGCCCGCGCGGTGTCGTAACTGGCCTGGGATTGCAGCACGTCGGTCTTGTCCGACAGGCCGACATCGAAGCGCTCGTTGGACTGGTCGAGCTGGCGCTTGAACGCCGCTTCTTCAGCCTTGGTCGAGGCCAGGTTGTCCTGGCTGCGCAGCACGTTGAAATAGCTTTCCGCCGATTGCAGGATCAGGTTCTGCTCGGTGGCCGACAGTTGCAGCGAGGCCTGCTCGTTGACGTCTTTGGCGGCCTGGAACTGGAACCAGCGATCAGCGCGGAACAGTGGCTGAGCCAATGTCGCCTGATAGGAGTGGGCATCGCGGTTGGCGGTGCCGGACGGCTGATCGAGCTGAGTGCGCACGGAACTCAGGTTGGCCCCGCCCGACAGGTTCGGCAGCAGGCCGGCACGGGCCTGGGGCACGACTTCTTTTTGCGCGCCGTATTGCGCGCGGGCGGCAGCCAGGTCGGCGTTGTTGTCCACCGCTTCCTGATAGACGCTGACAAGGTCGGTCTTGGTGGATAAGGGCGCTTCAGCTGCCCAGGCCATTCCATTGGACGCACAAGACACGGCAAGGGCCAGTGAGAGTTTGCGCAGCATGAGGCCATCCCTAAAAATTACGCTGATAATTTGAGCGCCAAAGGTAAGGCGCGGCCCGCACAGCGTCAAGGCGCAGCACGGCGTAGCGAGTGTAGTTGCACGCGCGTACCGCAACAATCTGCTAATTGCGCCATTCATCATGGTGTTTACCGCGGTGTTGGCGTTCTTTGCCAGTTGTGTCTAGACTGGCCGGGTTCTTGTCGGGGTGCCTTGCTATGAGGCTGAGATCGAATAATTTCGGATCCCGTTGAACCTGATCAGGTTAGCGCCTGCGTAGGGAACAAGATTTCTCGTCACCCGGCGAGTCCTCTTGTGCTTCGTCCGGGATGTTGTTCGACAATCGACAGTCGACAGCCCTCGAGCACAGAGCACAGCACCAACGGCATTTTCATGGCTGATTGGTCGCGTCCATTCGTTACAGGTTCGCTCCGACAAAAATCCACTGCTGGATGCTGTCTGGAGAGCCCGTGATGACGATAAAACTAAAAAATACGACGAACCTGAGTGATTCGGCCCAAGTCGATCAACAGTCGGTTCAACCGTTTACCCGCTCGCAAAAAATCTATGTCCAAGGTTCCCGCCCGGACATCCTCGTGCCAATGCGCGAAATCAGCCTTGATGTGACCCCGACCGACTTCGGCGGTGAGATCAACGCGCCTGTGGTTGTGTACGACACCTCGGGCCCTTACACCGATCCCAATGTCATCATCGACGTGCGCAAAGGCCTGGCCGATGTGCGTTCGCCGTGGATCGAATCCCGTGGCGACACCGAGCGCCTGCCGGGCCTGAGCTCCAACTTCGGCCAGGAACGCCTCGCCGATGCCGAACTGACCAAGCTGCGTTTCGCCCACGTGAACAACCCGCGCCGCGCCAAGGCCGGGGCCAACGTCAGCCAGATGCACTATGCCCGCAAAGGCATCATCACCGCCGAGATGGAATACGTTGCCATCCGCGAAAACATGAAGCTCGAAGTGGCCCGCGCCGCCGGGCTGCTGGACCAGCAACATGCCGGTCACAGCTTCGGCGCCAGCGTGCCGAAAATCATCACCCCGGAATTTGTCCGCGACGAAATCGCCCGTGGCCGCGCGATCATTCCGGCCAACATCAACCACACCGAACTGGAACCGATGATCATCGGCCGTAACTTCCTGGTGAAGATCAACGGCAACATCGGCAACAGCGCCCTGGGTTCGTCCATCGAAGAAGAAGTGGCGAAACTGACCTGGGGCATTCGCTGGGGTTCGGACACGGTCATGGACCTGTCCACCGGCAAGCACATTCACGAAACCCGCGAGTGGATCATCCGCAACTCGCCAGTGCCGATCGGTACGGTACCGATTTATCAGGCCCTGGAAAAAGTCGGCGGCGCTGCCGAAGACCTGACCTGGGAGCTGTTCCGCGACACGCTGATCGAACAGGCCGAGCAGGGCGTCGATTACTTCACCATCCACGCCGGCGTGTTGTTGCGCTACGTGCCGCTGACCGCCAAACGCGTGACCGGCATCGTTTCCCGTGGCGGTTCGATCATGGCCAAGTGGTGCCTGGCGCATCACAAAGAGAACTTCCTCTACACGCATTTCGAAGACATCTGCGAAATCATGAAGGCCTACGACGTCAGCTTCTCGCTGGGCGATGGCCTGCGTCCGGGTTCGATTGCCGACGCCAACGACGCTGCGCAATTCGGTGAGCTGGAAACCCTCGGCGAGCTGACCAAGATCGCCTGGAAGCACGACGTGCAGTGCATGATCGAAGGCCCTGGCCACGTGCCGATGCAGTTGATCAAAGAGAACATGGACAAGCAGCTCGAGTGCTGCGACGAGGCGCCGTTCTACACCCTCGGCCCGCTGACTACCGACATCGCGCCGGGCTACGACCACATCACTTCCGGCATCGGTGCGGCGATGATCGGCTGGTTCGGTTGCGCCATGCTTTGCTACGTCACGCCGAAGGAACACTTGGGCCTGCCGAACAAGGATGACGTGAAGACCGGGATCATCACCTACAAGATCGCCGCGCATGCCGCCGACCTTGCGAAGGGCCATCCGGGCGCGCAGATTCGTGACAATGCCTTGAGCAAGGCACGTTTCGAATTCCGCTGGGAAGACCAGTTCAACCTGGGCCTCGACCCGGACACCGCACGCTCGTATCACGATGAAACCCTGCCGAAGGATTCGGCCAAGGTCGCGCACTTCTGCTCCATGTGCGGGCCGAAATTCTGCTCGATGAAAATCACCCAGGAAGTCCGTGAATACGCGGCCAACCAGCGGATCGAAACAGTAGACGCCGAAGTCGCCCAGGGATTGGCGGACCAGGCAGAGCGTTTCAAGCAGGAAGGCAGTCAGTTGTACAAGAAGGTTTGATCTGACCTGTGATTGACGGTGCCTGTGCTGCCGCCTTCGCGAGCAAGCCCGCTCCCACATTGGAATGCATTCCAAATGTGGGAGCGGGCTTGCTCGCGAAGGCGCCGGGCCAGGCACCGAAGATCTCAATGACACACTTATCCCTCTGAGATAACACCCTTGAGCATTCAACCCAGCACCTATTCCCCTGACATCGCGGTGCCAAAAGACAAACGTGTCTTTGGCGGTCGCGATCTGTTTTCCCTGTGGTTCTCCCTCGGCATCGGCCTGATGGTCTTGCAGACCGGTGCTTTGCTCGCGCCGGGTCTGGGTCTGTCCGGCTCGCTGCTGGCGATTTTCCTCGGCACCCTGGTCGGCGTTTTGCTGCTGGCCGCCGTTGGCGTGATCGGCAGCGATACCGGCCTGTCGTCGATGGCCGCGCTCAAACTCAGTCTCGGCAAACGTGGCGCAAGCCTGCCAGCGGTGCTGAACCTGCTGCAACTGATCGGTTGGGGCTCGTTCGAAATTATCGTCATGCGCGACGCCGCCAGCCTGCTTGGCGCCAAGGCGTTCAGCGAAGGCAGTCTGCTGTCAAATCCGCTGCTCTGGACTTTGGTGTTCGGCGCACTCGCGACCTTGCTCGCGGTCAGTGGTCCACTGACTTTCGTACGTCAGATCCTGCGCAAGTGGGGCATCTGGCTGTTGCTGGCGGCGTGTATCTGGCTGACCTGGAACCTGTTCACCAAAGCCGATCTGGCGGCGTTGTGGCACCAGGCGGGTGATGGTTCGATGCCGTTCGCCGTGGGCTTCGACATCGCAATCGCGATGCCGCTGTCCTGGCTGCCGCTGATTGCCGACTACTCGCGTTTCGGCAAGCGTGCGAAAAACGTGTTCGGCGGCACCGCGCTGGGTTTCTTTATCGGTAACTTCTGGCTGATGAGCTTGGGCGTGGCTTACACCCTGGCGTTCGCGCCGAGCGGTGAAGTGAATGCCTTGCTGTTGGCGTTGGCGGGTGCCGGCCTGGGGATTCCGCTGCTGCTGATTCTGCTGGACGAGTCGGAAAACGCCTTTGCCGATATTCACTCGGCGGCGGTGTCGAGCGGGATTTTGTTGCGCCTGAAGGTCGAGCATCTGGCGTTGGCGATTGGCGTGATTTGCACACTGATCGCGTGCCTGGCGCCATTGGCCCAGTACCAGAACTTCCTGTTGTTGATCGGTTCGGTGTTTGCGCCGTTGTTCGGCGTGGTGCTGGTGGATCACTTCATCCTGCGCAAACGCAGTGCTCAGGTCGCGTCAGCCGCATTGCGCTGGCCGGCGTTGCTCGCCTGGTTGGGCGGGGTGAGCACCTATCATTTGCTGGCTAATCTGTATCCGGATGTCGGCGCAACCCTGCCGTCGCTGGTACTGGCAGGGCTGCTGCAACTAGTGCTCGGTCGAGCCTTCAGTTACGGCCGGGAAACAGCTCGGGCCTGAGAATGCCATTCAGGCGCGGGTAGGGGATCTTCAGTTCGATGTGGCCCAACGCGTAAGGCGCGATGGTGCTCACTTCGTACTTGAGGATCACCCCACCGTAGGTCAGCGCCACGTTCTGGGTTTTCTGGAAATGCCAGGTCTTCAGGAAATCCGCTTCCTGATCGAGCTTGGTGCTGATCAGCCAGCTGTTGTGCGCCACTTGCGCGGCTTTCCAGAACGCTTCTTCCTGACCCGGCAGCAACATATCCGACAGCGTCAGCACTTTATGCTGCTGGCGCGAATAGTTGATAAAGCTGCGGCCCGGTGTGCCATGCGCGCCACCGGTGTCCAGGTAGCTGGAAAATTCAACGATCACCAAGCCGTCATGCTGCTCACGTACCTTGGCTTGCAAATAGCTGCTGGAACGCGGTGCGGCGGTGCGCAAAAACTGATCGCGATAGGCGGCCAGGGTCGGCGCTGCGGGGGCATCCGGGGTGCGGGTCAATTGCAGCAGGTTCTTTTCGACGATGCCGTCCAGCTGTGGCTCGTCCGGGAAACGCAGGGTGTCGATGTTCACCAACGGGCAATCAGGCGTGGTGCAACCCGGCTTGAGGATTTCCGAAGCATCGCGGGTGGTTTCCAGCGGCGTCCGGTAGTTGGGTTGGAACAGGCTCTGGCAAGCGCCCAGGGTCAGGGCGATAGCGGCCACGGAGGCGATTTTAAAAAGCGACATGGGCGTCCTTCATAAAACAGGGAAAGGCGAAAAGTTACCGCTTCGACTATCAACGGAGCAGTCAGTTCGCCACTAAGCTAATTAGAGTTGGTTTCGCCCTCACCGTCTATCCCGCTGAAGGTAAAGGGGCTGCATCAAAGGTCGCGGGCGCGTTAGGATGGCGCGAAGTCGAGGTTGCACGTAACAAAAAGGAGCCTCGTAACGGATTGCAGTAGAGAGGATTGTCATGACTGATTTTGCCAACGCCATTCCAACCAACGTTGAGATCGTTCGACGCGAACAGTGCTACGCGGGTTTCTACAAGCTCGATCGTCTGCATTTGCGCCATGAATTATTCGCTGGCGGCATGAGTCGCGAAATCAATCGTGAAGTGTTCGTGCGCCACGATGCGGTGTGCGTGCTGCCTTACGATCCGCAGCGCGACGAAGTGGTGTTGATCGAGCAGTTCCGCGTCGGCGCCATGGGCAAGACGGCTAACCCATGGCTGATCGAATTGGTCGCCGGTCTGATCGATAAAGACGAAGAACCGGAAGAAGTTGCTCACCGCGAAGCGCAGGAGGAAGCTGGGCTTGTGTTCGGGGCGCTTTGGCCCATGACCAAGTATTTCCCGTCCCCGGGTGGCAGCAACGAATTCGTGCATTTGTACCTGGGGCGTTGCGACAGCACTGGAGTAGGGGGGCTGCATGGACTGGCAGAAGAAGCGGAAGATATCCGCGTCACGGTCTGGGCTTTCGAAGATGCCCTGCAGGCCGTACGCGACGGACGAATTGCCAACGCGGCCAGCATCATTGCTTTGCAATGGCTTGCTTTGAACCGCGCTGAAGTGAGGGGGTTATGGTCGTAAACAAGCTGCGCGATCGCTATCGGGTGGACCTCGTGGGGCTGCAAGCCTCCTGCGAGGCGAACTACGCGCGTTTGATGCGACTGCTGCCGGACATGCGCAGCGAGCCCGAGGCACGGCGCATCGCCGTGACCCAGGGTGACCAGATGCTCGGGGTACTGGCGCTGGAAGTGCTGCAAGTCAACCCGTACACCACGACCCTGCAAGTGCGCCAGGAACACAGCCTGCCATGGCTGCCGGTGCCGCAACTGGAAGTTCAGGTCTACCACGACGCCTGCATGGCCGAGGTTGTCAGCGCCGAACATGCAAGACGCTTCCGTGGCATCTATCCTTATCCGAATGCCGCGATGCATCAGCCGGATGAAAAGGCCCAGCTCAATCTGTTCCTGGGGGAATGGCTGAGTCACTGTCTGGCGTGTGGGCACGAGTACGCAGTCGTTCGATAGATGTGAACTGCGTCCGGTTCATACGTTTCCTCTTTTGACCTTCCCCCAGCATAATTGCGGCCTCTATCCAATTCCGTGATTCAGCCCCGGGAGAACGCCTTGCCGAGCGTATCCACATTGACCACCGCCGATTCGGCGTTGCTGGTGCAAATCTCCGACAGTCACTTGTTCGCCGAGGCGGACGGTACGTTGCTGGGCATGAATACGCGGGACAGCCTGCAAAAGGTCATCGAGTTGGTGCGCCAGCAGCAACCGCAGATCGATCTGATTGTCGCGAGCGGCGATATTTCCCAGGACGGGACGTTGGAGTCGTATCAGCAGTTTCGCAATCTGACCCGACAGCTTGATGCTCCGGCACGCTGGATTCCGGGGAATCACGATGAGCCTATGGTCATGGCTGAGGCGGCGGTGCAAAGCGCGCTGCTGGAGTCGGTGGTGGATCTGGCCAACTGGCGGATTACGCTGCTTGATTCGGCGGTGCCGGGTTCGGTGCCGGGGTATTTGCAGGATGAGCAGTTGCAGTTGTTGGCGCGTTCTTTGAGTGAGGCGCCGGAGCGGCATCATCTGGTGTGCTTCCATCATCATCCGGTGTCGATTGGGTGTGCGTGGATGGAGCCGATCGGGTTGCGTAATCCTGAGGGGTTGTTTGCGGTGTTGGATCGGTTTCCTCAGGTGCGCGCGGTTTTGTGGGGGCATGTGCATCAGGAGTTTGATCAGGATCGCAATGGGGTGCGGTTGATGGCTTCGCCTTCGACGTGTATTCAGTTTGAGCCTGGGAGTGAGGACTTTAAGGTTGGGGAGCAGGCGCCTGGGTATCGGTGGTTGCGGCTTTTGCCTGATGGGGTACTTGAGACGGGGGTGGAGCGGGTTACCGGGTTTGACTTTACGGTTGATTACGGGTCTGACGGTTATTGATTTCTACTGTGTACATATCCATTTCTGCGGTAACGGCGGCTTAGGGTTTCGCCCTTACGGCGAGTCCCTTTTGGCAAACGCCCGGAATGCCGGCCCAGCCAAAAGGAACCAAAAGGTCTCGCCCCGGCGTCCGGCCCCTCGCTTAGGCTCGGCGTTCCTTCGTTCCGGTATTCATCTGGGGGCATCGCCTACGGTCGGCTTCGCTTCGACCTCCTCTCGATGTGTGCGGCTTCGCCGCACGGCGCTACGCGCCCACCCCCAGATGAACACCTCCACTCAGCCTCCCGAAGGGGCGGGCAGGGCAAGATCAAGGGCAGGCGAGCTAACGCTCGGCCCTGAGTGGTTAGAAGCGGGGCGGTGTGCGGTGGGCTGCTTGTGTAGGAGCATGGCTCGCCCGCGAAGGCGGCCTGACAGCCGACCAACCCCTCCCTAATGCACTCGATCAACTTGTAGGAGCGAGGCTTGCCCGCGAAGGCGGCCTGACAGCCGACCAACCCCTCCCGGATGTACTCGATCAAAACTGTGGGAGCTGGCTTGCCTGCGAAGGCGTCCTTACAGCCGACCAATCCCTCCCGAATGCACTCGATCAAACTGTAGGAGCGAGGCTTGCCCGCGAAGGCGTCCTGCCAGCCGACCCATTTCTCCCGGCTGTACTCGGTTAAAACTGTGGGAGCTGGCTTGCCTGCGAAGGCGTCCTGACAGCCGACCAATCCTCCCGAATGCACTCGATCAATTTGTAGGAGCGAGGCTTGCCCGCGAAGGCGTCCTGCCAGCCGACCCATTTCTCCCGGCGGTACTCGGTTAAAACTGTGGGAGCTGGCTTGCCTGCGAAGGCGGCCTGTCAGCCGACCCATTTCTTCCGGTCATGCGCAATCCAAATGTGGGAGCGAGCCTGCTCGCGAAAACGCTCTCACTGACAACGCTGTTTAATCGTCAGCAAAATTTTCAGAATCTTCCCACGATGTTTTCAGGTTGCCCGTCAGACGCGTGATCTCTAGCCTTTTGCCTGTCGCTGACACATTCAGCGTCCGGGCTTCGCGGCCCACTGAACTGAGGCATAATCGCCGCGCCTTTCAACAGCACTTTTGGGTGCCTGTCGTTTTGTGTCATGGCGGCTGTGCGTGGGATACCTTCGGGTATGCCGATTCTCAGTTCTCGGTCCGCGAACCCGCGTACAGCTGCCACCCTTACTTTGCATCGCGGCAATTTGGGGGTGGCTCCTTATTAAAGAACTGAGGTGTCACCATGTTCAAACCCACCCCCAATCCCCCCGACCACAAGCCCGACACGATGTACATGATCGTCCCCGAAAAGGACTCGGAGAGCCTGCTAGCCAATGCCTGTGAGTCCCTTGCTTCAGCGAATGTCATTGCCAGTGATTTTGCCGCGCGCCTGCAATGGCCGGACCGGCAGACGGCGATGGCGATCCAGCAGTTGGTCATGTTGGCCGAGCTGGCGGTGAGTCGGGCGCTGGATAACATCGATCCGGCATGATTTTTTCAGATAGACCGCGTTATCGTTCATCGCGAGCAAGCTCGCTCCCACATTGGCCCGCGTCCGCCCGGACACCTTGATCAACTGTGGGAGCGAGCTTGCTCGCGATGACGCCTGTCCGGGCAACCTGATTCCTGCCTATATCCCCGATCCCCCCGTCTCCCTGTAAACTGCGCCTCTTTACCCGACGCTCAGGGAGTTCTAATGTCCGGTTCGATCCTTTATATCCACGGTTTCAACAGCGCGCCTTCGTCAAAAAAGGCGACTCAGTTGATGGCAGTGATGGAGCGTCTGGGCTTGAGCGATCAGTTGCGGGTTCCGGCGTTGCACCACCACCCGCGCGAGGCCATCGGTCAGTTGAATCGGGCGATTGAGGAGCTGGGGCGGCCGCTGCTGGTCGGCAGCTCACTCGGCGGCTACTATGCGACTCACCTGGCCGAGCAGCATGGCCTCAAGGCTCTGTTGATCAACCCGGCCGTCAGTCCGCACCGGATGTTTGACGGGTATCTGGGGACGCAGAAAAACCTGTATACCGATGAAGCCTGGGAATTGACCCACGACCATGTGACGGCCCTGGCCGAGCTGGAAGTGCCGGCGCCCCAGGATCCGCAGCGGTATCAGGTGTGGTTGCAGACCGGCGACGAAACGCTGGACTACCGCCTCGCCCAGCAGTATTACCGAGCCTGTGCCTTGCGCATCCAGGCCGGCGGCGACCATAGTTTTCAGGGCTTTGCCGGGCAATTGCCGGCAATGCTGAGTTTTGCCGGCATCGGCGCAGATTTGTATCAGGCGATTGATTTCACAGCACTGTGAACCCTCGCCCCTATTTCACAGAACATTGACGACGAGACCCCATGGCCACTCCCAGCGCTAGCTCTTATAACGCAGACGCCATCGAAGTCCTCTCGGGCCTCGACCCGGTGCGTAAACGCCCCGGCATGTACACCGACACCAGTCGGCCGAACCACCTTGCCCAGGAAGTCATCGACAACAGCGTCGACGAAGCCTTGGCCGGGCATGCGACGTCGGTGCAGGTCATCCTGCACGCCGATCACTCCCTGGAAGTCAGCGATGACGGCCGTGGCATGCCGGTGGACATTCACCCGGAAGAGGGTGTTTCCGGGGTCGAGCTGATCCTCACCAAGCTGCATGCGGGCGGCAAGTTTTCCAACAAGAACTACCAGTTCTCCGGCGGTCTGCACGGGGTGGGTATTTCCGTGGTCAACGCCTTGTCGAACGAAGTCCGGGTGCGCGTCAAGCGTGACGGCAACGAATACCAGATGACTTTCGCTGACGGTTACAAGAAAACCGAGCTGGAAGTGATTGGCACCGTCGGCAAGCGCAACACCGGCACCAGCGTGTTCTTCGCGCCGGACCCGAAATACTTCGATTCACCAAAATTCTCCATCAGCCGCCTCAAGCACGTGCTCAAGGCCAAGGCCGTGTTGTGCCCGGGGCTGCTGGTCAGTTTTGAAGACAAGGCCACCGGCGAGAAAGTCGAATGGCATTACGAAGACGGCCTGCGTTCCTATCTCGTAGATGCGGTCAACGGCTTCGAACGCCTGCCGGACGAGCCGTTCTGCGGCAGCCTGGCCGGTAATAAAGAAGCAGTCGATTGGGCGCTGCTGTGGTTGCCGGAAGGTGGCGACAGCGTGCAGGAAAGCTACGTCAACCTGATCCCGACGGCCCAGGGCGGTACCCACGTCAACGGTTTGCGTCAGGGTTTGCTCGATGCCATGCGCGAGTTCTGCGAATTCCGCAGCCTGTTGCCGCGCGGCGTGAAGCTGGCGCCGGAAGACGTCTGGGAACGTATTGCCTTCGTCCTGTCGATGAAGATGCAGGAACCACAATTCTCCGGCCAGACCAAGGAACGCCTGTCGTCCCGTGAAGCGGCGGCCTTCGTTTCCGGGGTGGTCAAGGATGCGTTCAGCCTGTGGCTCAACGCCAACCCGGAAACCGGCATGCTGCTGGCGGAGCTGGCGATCAACAACGCCGGCCGTCGTCTGAAGGCCAGCAAGAAAGTCGAGCGCAAGCGCGTCACGGCAGGGCCGGCGCTGCCGGGCAAGCTCGCTGACTGCGCCGGGCAGGACCCGATGCGTTCCGAGCTGTTCCTGGTGGAAGGTGATTCCGCCGGCGGTTCGGCCAAGCAGGCGCGGGACAAAGAGTTTCAAGCGATCCTGCCGTTGCGCGGCAAGATCCTCAACACTTGGGAAGTCGACGGCAGCGAAGTGCTGGCCAGCCAGGAAGTGCACAACATCGCGGTGGCCATCGGGGTTGATCCGGGTTCGGCGGACATCGCCCAGTTGCGCTACGGCAAGATCTGCATCCTCGCCGACGCCGACTCCGACGGTCTGCACATCGCAACCTTGCTCTGCGCCTTGTTCGTCCAGCACTTCCGCCCGTTGGTGGATGCCGGTCACGTCTACGTCGCGATGCCGCCGCTGTACCGCATCGACTTGGGCAAAGAGATTTACTACGCCCTCGACGAAGCCGAGCGCGATGGCATCCTCGATCGCCTGGTGGCCGAGAAGAAACGCGGCAAGCCGCAGGTCACTCGATTCAAAGGTCTGGGTGAAATGAACCCGCCGCAGTTGCGCGAAACCACCATGGACCCGAACACGCGGCGCCTGGTGCAGTTGACGCTGGACGATTTCGAAGCGACCTCGGAAATGATGGACATGCTGCTGGCGAAGAAACGCGCCGGTGATCGTAAATCCTGGTTGGAGTCCAAGGGCAACCTGGCCGAGGTTCTGGGCTGATGCGCTTTGGCTTTGCCATGGCGTGTGCGTTGCTGCTGACCTCGTTAACGGTGTCTGCCGAGCCGGTGCCAGAGCTGCGCGTGGTGTCCGAGCATGCCGTCGATGGCATGCGCGGCGGCAACCTGTCGGGGCTGGCCCAGTGCGGCAAGGACCTGTGGACGGTTTCCGATCGCGACGATGATCAAATCTACCGTCTCGACACGACCGCCAGCACTTGGCAAGCCGAAGTGGTGCGCATCGACGTTCCTCCCGTGCCGGACACGGGTTTGCCCTGGGGTTTGCGTTCGCGGACCTGGGCGGCTTCTTTCGTGCGCGGCGGGGATCTGGATTTCGAAGGCATCACCTGCGACAGCGCCGGCAATCGCTACATCGTCAGCGAAGGCCATGCGGCTGTTCTGCAAGTACCGCCAACGGGCCCGGCAAACTGGCTGAAAATCTCGCCCATGATGGTTCGCGAAGCGCGGGCCAGGGGCATGCTGCTGCAATTCAATGCGATATTCGAAGGCCTGGCGATCAATCCCGCAGGCGATCAGATGTGGCTCGCCGCAGAGCGTCAAAGCCGTGGTTTGTTGCTGATCAAGCGCCAACAGACGGTCTGGGATTGCGACGGTCGCTGTGTGCTTTTGAGTGAAGCCGGCAAGGAAATGCAGCCGCCGCAGTTTCCTCACGCGAAAGCGGTCAACCGGGATTTTTCCGACTTGTCATTGTTCGAGGGCAAGCTGTTTACCCTTGAGCGCAACGCCTTTCAGATCTGTCGTCGCGATCCGCAGACCGCCAAAGTCGAGCGCTGCTGGTCGTATGCCGCCGAGCTGTTACAAAAAAACCGGCGTTATGCGCAGAACTACGGCTTGGAAGAGGCATTGATCATCGACGCCGACGGTGCGTGGATGGGGGTCGACAATAACTTCGGTCCCCGCGCCGACGGTGAGGTCCGCCCGATTGTCTGGCGCTTCGCGGCGCCTGAAGGTGGCTGGAGCGCCAAGCCATGAGCCAGCAAACGCCGGGTAAACGCGCCGGTCGGGTGTTTATGGTGTTGGCCTGGTGCGCGGCGTTGTTTCTGGCAACGCGGTTTTTCGGGCAGTTGGAAGAGCGTCAGCAAAATCCCAACGTGGTGGTCACGTCGGAGCAGGGCGAAGGTTTTATCGAAGTGAAACTGGTGGGCAACACCCAGGGACATTTCGTCGCCAGCGGCCAGATCAACGGTCAGCCGGTGAATTTCATGCTCGATACCGGGGCGACCGATGTGGCGATCCCGGCAGAAATGGCCGAACGGCTGAAACTTGAACAAGGCTTCGGGGTGACCCTGAGCACTGCAAATGGTCGCACCGAGGGTTATCGAACCCGCGTTGACCGGCTGCAACTGGGTGACATTGTGCTGCGTGATGTGCGCGCCATCGTCGTGCCAGGCCTGGATGGCAACCAAGTGCTGCTCGGTATGAGCGCACTGAACAAACTTGAATTTACCCAGCGCGGTGGCACCATGCTGCTGCGCCAGACAACGAAATGATGAGGCCCGCATGAGCGACTCCCTTGATCTCAGCCTGGACGGTGTAGAACGCCGGTCACTGGCTGACTTCACCGAAAATGCCTACCTCAACTACTCCATGTACGTGATCATGGACCGTGCCTTGCCGCATATCGGCGACGGCCTGAAACCGGTACAGCGGCGCATCATCTATGCGATGAGCGAGTTGGGGCTGGACGCCGATTCCAAGCACAAGAAATCGGCGCGTACCGTCGGTGACGTGCTCGGTAAGTTCCACCCGCACGGCGATTCGGCCTGCTACGAAGCCATGGTCCTGATGGCCCAGCCGTTCAGCTACCGCTACACGCTGGTGGACGGCCAGGGTAACTGGGGGGCGCCGGATGATCCCAAGTCCTTCGCCGCCATGCGTTACACCGAGGCGCGGCTGTCGCGTTATTCCGAAGTGCTGCTCAGCGAACTGGGCCAGGGCACTGCGGACTGGGGCCCGAACTTCGACGGCACCCTCGACGAACCGCTGGTGTTGCCGGCACGTTTGCCGAACATCCTGCTCAACGGCACCACTGGTATCGCCGTGGGCATGGCCACCGACGTACCGCCGCACAACCTGCGCGAAGTCGCGACAGCGTGCGTGCGTTTGCTCGATGAGCCGAAAGCCACGGTCGAACAGCTCTGTGAACACATCCAGGGCCCGGATTACCCGACCGAAGCGGAAATCATCACGCCCCGCGCCGACCTGCTGAAAATGTACGAAACCGGCAAGGGCTCGGTGCGTATGCGCGCCGTTTACCACATCGAAGACGGCGACATCATCGTCACCGCGCTGCCGCATCAGGTTTCCGGTGCCAAGGTGCTGGAACAGATCGCCGCGATGATGCAGGCCAAGCCTTCCAAGGCCCCGCAGATCGCTGACCTGCGTGACGAGTCCGACCACGAAAACCCGTGCCGGATCGTGATCATTCCCGGCGCACGCAAAAACTTTGACCACGATGCGTTGATGCAGCACCTGTTCGCCAGCACCGAGCTGGAGTCGAGCTATCGGGTCAACATCAACATCATCGGCCTCGACGGTAAGCCGCAGCTGAAAAACCTGCGGGCGTTGCTGGTCGAGTGGCTGGAATTCCGGGTGCAGACCGTGCGTCGTCGCCTGCAATTCCGCCTCGACAAGGTTGAGCGTCGCCTGCACCTGTTGGACGGTTTGTTGATCGCTTACCTCAACCTGGATGAAGTGATTCACATCATCCGCACTGAGGAACACCCGAAAGCCGCGCTGATCGCGCGTTTCGCCCTGAGCGAAATCCAGGCCGACTACATTCTCGACACCCGTTTGCGTCAATTGGCGCGACTGGAAGAAATGAAGCTGCGTTCCGAGCAGGATGAACTGCTCAAGGAACAAGCCAAGCTGCAAGCCTTGCTGGGCAGCGAAGCCAAGCTGAAAAAACTGGTGCGCACCGAGCTGATCAAGGACGCCGAAACCTATGGCGACGACCGTCGTTCGCCTATCGTCGAGCGCACCGAAGCCAAAGCCCTGACCGAACACGATCTGCTGCCAAACGAGAAAGTGACGGTCGTGCTGTCGGAAAAAGGCTGGGTTCGCTCGGCCAAGGGCCATGAAATCGACGCCACCGGCCTTTCTTACAAGGCCGGGGACGGATTCAAGGCGTTGGCGCCGGGTCGTTCCAACCAGTTTGCGGTGTTTATCGACTCCACCGGTCGCAGTTATTCGGTGGCTTCCCACACGCTGCCATCGGCCCGTGGCCAAGGCGAACCGTTGACCGGTCGCCTGACCCCGCCGCCAGGGGCAACGTTTGAATGCGTGCTGATGCCGGAAGACGACTCGCTGTACGTGATCGCCTCCGACGCCGGTTACGGTTTTGTGGTGAAAGGCGAAGACTTCCAGGCCAAGAACAAGGCTGGTAAAGCGCTGCTGAGCTTGCCGAACAATTCGAAAGTCATTCTTCCGCGCCCGGTAACCGATCGCGAGAACAATTGGCTGGCCTCGGTCACGACCGAAGGTCGCCTGCTGATCTTCAAAATCAGCGACCTGCCACAATTAGGTAAAGGTAAAGGCAATAAGATCATCGGTATTTCCGGTGAGCGGGTTGCCAGTCGCGAAGAATATGTCACGGACATCGCCGTGCTGCCGGATGGCGCCACATTGGTGCTACAGGCCGGAAAACGTACCTTGTCACTGAAGGCGGACGACCTCGAACACTACAAAGGTGAGCGTGGGCGTCGTGGTAATAAACTGCCACGTGGCTTCCAGAGGGTAGATGCGCTGCTCGTCGAAAACCTCAATTAAGCGTCCTAGAGCGCTCGATCTACGATTTAACGCGTAGATCGACGCTTTGGCGCTGGAGTCGGAACGCATATTCACGGATGATATGGCCTTTCAAGCGCCGGCGTGGCCGAGCGTTCTTCATATTTATTGAGTATTTTCACTGTGGTTAGCCTTGTGGCAACCACCTGGATGGGACGATGACTGCTCTGCGCCTTCCTTTTATTTTGATGCTCGCTGGCGTTCTTGGCCTGGCGGGTTGCAGCGTTCACCAACCGGTGTCGCTGTATCAACTGGACAGCGGAAGTCCGGTTCAGCCTGCGCAAAGCGCTGGCATGGCCGTATTGCTGGGCCCGGTAACGATTGCCGACTACCTGCAACGCGAAACCCTGCTGCAGCGTCAGCCGGATGGCAGCCTCCAGGCATCCGCCGATGGTCGTTGGGCGGGAAGCCTGTCTTCGGACATCGATCAGTTGCTGCTGCGTCAGGTTGCCGGTCATCTGGACAGCCAGCGTGTCGTGCTGGCACCGGCGACACTGGGGTTTACCCCGGATGTGCAGGTGCTGCTGACGATTACTCGCCTGGACTCGGGTGAATCGCAACCGGCGATCCTGGATGCGCAATGGCGTCTGATCGACCGTCGTGGCCAGGTTCGCGATAACCGCATCATTCACCTGCAAGAGCAACACGCGGGCGGAACAGCGGCTCAGGTCCAGGCCCAGGGTGTGTTGTTGCAGCGTTTGGCCGAGCAATTGTCCGTGGCGTTGAAGCCACTGGCCAACCAGCCGCCGATTGCTGAAGCCCCACGTAAACCGGCGCCCAAGCCAGTCGCGCCGGCAGCGGAACAGGACAAGCAGCCGAAGATCCCGATGGCTTCGCCGATTCGGACCGATATGGAAGTGTTCAGGTTCTAAAGCCTGGATGGATTCAACCCAAAGCCCGCAGCGATGCGGGCTTTGTTGTTTCTGCAGGTTGGGAATCTATGGCATTGCTGACGGCCTCTTCCCTGTAGCAGCTGTCGAGCCTGCGAGGCTGCGTTCGAGGACGAAGTCCTCGCCAATGGTCTATACGGTTTACAACGCCACTTCGCACGCTGGCAGATCTGCGACTGCTGCGCAGCCGAACGGAGCCTCGGCAGCTGCTACAAGATTCGGGTGGCAATAAAAAAAACCGCAGACAATCACTCGTCTGCGGGTTTTTTCATTGCAGGGCGGTTACGCCCGACGCTTATGCATCCAGAGATGCGGGCTTTGTTGTTTCTGTAGCAGCTGTCGAGCCTGCGAGGCTGCGTTCGAGGACGAAGTCCTCGCCAATGGTCTACACGGTTTACAACGCCACTTCGCACGTTGGCTGATCTGCGACTGCTGCGCAGCCGAACGCAGCCTCGCAGGCTCGGCAGCTGCTACAAGATTCGGGTGGCAACAAAAAACCCGCAGACAATCACTCGTCTGCGGGTTTTTTCATTACAGGGCGGTTACGCCCGACGCTTATGCATCCAGAGATGCGGGCTCTGTTGTTTCCGTAGCAGCTGTCGAGCCTGCGAGGCTGCGTTCGAGGACGAAGTCCTCGCCAATGGTCTATACGGTTTACAACGTCACTTCGCACGCTGGCTGATCTGCGACTGCTGCGCAGCCGAACGCAGCCTCGCAGGCTCGGCAGCTGCTACAAGATTCGGGTGGCAATAAAAAACCCGCAGACAATCACTCGTCTGCGGGTTTTTTCATTGCAGGGCGGTTACGCCCTACGCTTATGCATCCAGAGATGCGGGCTCTGTTGTTTCCGTAGCAGCTGTCGAGCCTGCGAGGCTGCGTTCGAGCAATGGTCTATACGGTTTACAACGCCACTTCGCACGCTGGCTGATCTGCGACTGCTGCGCAGCCGAACGCAGCCTCGCAGGCTCGGCAGCTGCTACAAGATTCGGGTGGCAATAAAAAACCCGCAGGCGATCACTCGTCTGCGGGTTTTTTTATTGCAGGGCGGTTACGCCCGGCGTTCGTGCATCCTGAGATATGGGCTCTGTTGTTTCCGTAGCAGCTGTCGAGCCTGCGAGGCTGCGTTCGAGGACGAAGTCCTCGCCAATGGTCTACACGGTTTACAACGCCACTTCGCACGCTGGCTGATCTGCGACTGCTGCGCAGCCGAACGCAGCCTCGCAGGCTCGGCAGCTGCTACAAGATTCGGGTGGCAATAAAAAAAACGCAGACAATCACTCGTCTGCGGGTTTTTTTATTGCAGGGCGGTTACGCCCGGCGTTCGTGCATCCAGAGATATGGGCTCTGTTGTTTCCGTAGCAGCTGTCGAGCCTGCGAGGCTGCGTTCGAGGACGAAGTCCTCGCCAATGGTCTATACGGTTTACAACGCCACTTCGCACGCTGGCTGATCTACGACTGCTGCGCAGCCGAACGCAGCCTCGCAGGCTCGGCAGCTGCTACAAGATTCGGGTGGCAATAAAAAAACGCAGACAATCACTCGTCTGCGGGTTTTTTCATTGCAGGGCGGTTACGCCCGGCGTTCGTGCATCCAGAGATATGGGCTCTGTTGTTTCCGTAGCAGCTGTCGAGCCTGCGAGGCTGCGTTCGAGGACGAAGTCCTCGCCAATGGTCTACACGGTTTACAACGCCACTTCGCACGCTGGCTGATCTGCGACTGCTGCGCAGCCGAACGCAGCCTCGCAGGCTCGGCAGCTGCTACAAGATTCGGGTGGCAATAAAAAACCCGCAGGCGATCACTCGTCTGCGGGTTTTTTTATTGCAGGGCGGTTACGCCCGGTGCATATGCAGCTAGATATAGGGGCTTTGTTGTTTCCGTAGCAGCTGTCGAGCCTGCGAGGCTGCGTTCGAGGACGAAGTCCTCGCCAATGGTCTATACGGTTTACAACGCCACTTCGCACGTTGGCTGATCTGCGACTGCTGCGCAGCCGAACGCAGCCTCGCAGGCTCGGCAGCTGCTACAAGATTCGGGTGGCAACAAAAAAACCGCAGACGATCACTCGTCTGCGGGTTTTTTCATTACAGGGCGATTACGCCCGACGTTCGTGCATCCGCGCCAGTTGCCGTTCCAGCATCGATGGATAAGGCTCCATCAACCGCTCTACACAGCAAGCGCCTTCAGGGCTGGCGATCGGCCGGATCCGCGCTCGCTGGCGGATCAGGGCGTCGTCGCCGATCTTGCGCTCCACCAGCAGCAGGTTGCGGCTGTGTTGCGACAGGGCCAAAGCGTCCTGGGCCGACTCGGTCAGCAGCAAGTCGATCTGGCTCAGGCCGAACAACTCGTCGCCCAGCGTCAGGCCCAGCTGCAATTGCAGGGTGATGCCGCTGTCAGCGACTTCGATCTGCAACTGATGGCCCAAGGCGCGCAGCAACTCACCGCAGCAGATGGCGTTGGTCAGGTAGTCGTCGCCGCTGTCTTCGGTGTGGAACAGCATCAGCGTGCTGCCATCGTTCAGGGTGTGCAATTCGCTCTGATACAGCGAAGCAGCCTGGTCGAGGCAGTCACGATAACGCTTGAGCAGTTCCTCAAGGCGCGTGCGCGGCAGGCGACGCAGTTGATCCTGCGCGCCCAGTTGCACGGCGAGTACCGCGCTGTGCTGCGGCACGTTCGAAATCACCGGTTTGGCCAGCGTTATCGGGGCATTGTCTGCAGACTCATCGCGCAGGTCGGCGAACGCGTCATCATCGTCATCGTCTTCGACGGTGCTGACAATACGCTTCGGCGCAGGCTTGAGGCCGGCAACCGGTTTGCTCTCGTCAAAGCTCGGGTCCCGCAGATTACGCACTTCGAAGGCCGGATCAACCTCTTCATCGTAATCGGCGTCGTCGAACTCAGGCTCCGGCACGGGCTCAGGCTCGGCCGGTTCCGGGGCGAAGTTGGCGTGCAGCTGGCGCGCCAGGTCGCCGATCTCATCCTGGCGCTCGGTGGCCGGGGTGTATTCGTCGATATTGCGCAGCCACACCCGCAATTGCATCAGCGGCGTGGAGATGTGCCGGCCCAGGCGCAGGCTCAAGGCAAGGGACAACGCGAGCAGAATTGCACTCAGGATGCCCATGCTTTGCAGGCTGATGGTCATCGGCTGCTGGAACTGATCCATGTCCAGGCTGATGCGCAGTTGCCCGGCGGTCACGTCCTGGAAAGTGATCTTGCTCTCGTACATGCCCTCGGCTTCGCCCAACAGGCTGTGCTTGGGACGCTGACCGGACTCGGCGAGGATGCGGTTATCCACGCTATAGATGGCGGCGTGGGCCACCAACTTGTTTTTGGTCAGGTTGTTGAGCAGCACGTTGAGGCTGAGGATGTCGTTGGACACCAACAGCTCGGTGGCCGAGGTGGCGGTCTGCGTGGTCAGGCTTTCGCCCAGCGCATCGGCCTGCTCGTGCATGGCCTGCTTGAACTGCAAACCCATCACACAGGCATAGATAACCAGGGCCAGAGCGACCAGGATCACGTTATGGCTGGCAATGCGTAATGCGATCGGTACACGGCGGTGGCGCAGTGCCCGGAAGATCAGCAGGAAGAAGTTATCGGTTTTTACTGGCGTGGGCCGGTTCACTGAGCTCGGCTCTTTTGTCCGTGAAGTTGACGCGCAGTATAGCGACAGGCCCTAGACCGGCAAAGCGCTGACGGTGCCCGATGGTCACTGAAAGTGGGTAGAATGCGGTTTTTTTCCACCTGCGGGGGTGCGCCTTGCGCGAAATCGTCCTGATAAACATCACGGGAGTCGACCGACCGGGTCTGACTGCGGCCATTACCGGCGTTCTGGCCCAGGGTGGTGTGAACATTCTCGACATTGGTCAGGCGGTGATCCACGACACCCTGTCGTTCGGCATCCTGGTTGAAATTCCTGACACCGAGCAAGGCAAGTCGGTGCTCAAGGACATCCTGTTCAAGGGCTATGAACTTGATCAGCAGGTGCGTTTCACGCCGGTATCCGAAGAGGATTACCAGCAGTGGGTCGGCAATCAGGGGAAAAAACGCCACATCGTTACCCTGTTGACCCGCAAAGTGACCGCCGGGCAATTGCAGGCTGTGAGCTCGATCACCGCCAAATACGGGCTGAACATCGACCATATCGATCGTTTGTCCGGACGCATGCCGCTGGACACCCCGGCCGACAAGGGCAAGGGCTGCATAGAGTTTTCCGTACGTGGCGAGGCGGCTGATCCGCAAGCCCTGCGCGCCGAATTCCTCAGCGTGGCCCAGGAGTTGAACGTCGACATCGCCTTCCAGGAAGATTCGCTGTTCCGTCGCAACCGCCGCCTGGCGGTGTTCGACATGGATTCGACGCTGATCGAAGCCGAAGTCATCGACGAACTGGCCAAGGCGGCGGGCGTGGGTGATCAGGTGTCCGAAATCACCGAACGGGCGATGGCCGGTGAACTCGACTTCCGCGCCAGCTTCAAGGAACGCCTGGCGTTGCTCAAAGGGCTGGACGTCAGCGTGCTGGATTCGATCGGCGCGTCGTTGCGCCTGACCGAAGGCGCCGAAACCTTGTTCGCCGAACTCAAGCGTTTGGGCTACAAGACTGCGATCCTGTCCGGCGGTTTCACCTACTTCGCCAAGCAATTGCAGGTGAAACTGGGTATCGACTACGTGTTCGCCAACGAACTGGAAGTGGTGGACGGTAAGGTCACAGGCGTGGCGGTCGAGCCGATTGTCGACGCCCAGCGCAAAGCGGATCTGCTGAAAGAGCTGGCGCACAAGGAAGGTTTGCGTCTGGAGCAGACCATCGCGGTCGGCGACGGCGCCAACGACTTGCCGATGCTGGCGATTGCCGGGCTGGGCGTGGCGTTTCGGGCCAAGCCATTGGTGAAACAGTCGGCGAAACAGGCGATCTCCACCCTCGGGCTGGATGGCGTCCTGTATTTGCTGGGCTTCCGGGATCGTGACGGGCAGCTCTGAGTCTTGTATTGACTGAAAGGGCCTCTGTGGCGAGGGGGCTTGCCCCCGTTGGGTCGCGAAGCGGCCCTCTGCATCCTTTCAGACAGACCGAGTTATCCGGGTTTTCGACTGCTGCGCAGCCGAACGGGGGCAAGCCCCCTCGCCACAGGTGTAGTGGCAAGACTCACAACGACTTCCACAACGAATCAAAATCCTCTTCCGCCCCGATCACGCCGCTTCCCGCGGCGTTTTCGTTTTTGCTCGCCTCCAGTGAGCGGTAAGCAAACTGGTTGAAGCTGTTAGTGCTCGATACCCGTCGATCCAGCCCGGCGCGACGTTCCTGGCCGTTGGTGTTGATCAGCACCTTGTTGCCCTCCTGGAACGGCAGGCGCGGGGCGAGCAGGGTGGCGGGCAAGTCAATCGCGCTGATCGCCGGCAGCAGCAAACCCCGCAGATACTGACTGTGATCGTCCCGCGTGCGCACCAGTTGCAAGCCGCAAGGCTCGGCATATGGCGCAACCTGTTCGATCCCCATCTGCGTTCCGCCGCCACGCACCTGACGAATCCAGCGCACCACGGCGATGCTCCAGCCCTGGCCGGCCGCATCTTCGATGCCAACCATTTCGCCAGCCTGTAGCTCGGCGGGCACGGCGCCGGGCCATGCCAGGCAATAACCGCCGGGGCTGTGATTGATGATCGGCAGGGCGTAGGTCGGGAAACTCTGATTACGGTCGGCGGCCTCGTGGCTGTCATCGTTTTGCAGGGTCGGGTATTCGATTTCTTCGTAAGGCAGCAGCGCATCGCCGGTGCCATTGGGCGCGGCGTCGAAGGCTTGGCTCCAATTGTCTTTGCCGCCACCGGCCGGGGACATCGCGGAAAACTGCGCCAGTCGTCCGGCGGGATTTTTCAGGATGTCGCTGAACGAACGCTGCCCGCCCAGATAAAAGTGCAGCGCACTCATGCCCACGCACAGGGTCAGGGTGCCCTGACCAACGGTGCGTTGGAAACTGCGCTCGGCGGCCTGACCCCAGGCGGCGTGCAAGTGTTGTAGCGTGTCGAGAGTCAGTCCGGCCGGTATGGATAACGCGTTGTCGTCCGGATTGAGCAACCTGGCCTCAATCGCCGCCACCAGCGGTTGCGGATCGATCCCAAGCAGAGTCGCCTGCTGTTCAGCGCGGAACTTGGACCGATAGCGCGGTCCGGTGTCAATGTCCGATGCGACCGCAAACAGTTCATTGCCGGGTTTGCCGGGTTGCAACTTGATCCATTTGCTCCAGGGTTCCAGCACTTCGGCGAGCCGGGCGATCTGGTTCTGGCGCAGTTGATTACAGCGCGAGGCGCCCAACAGCAGCGCGGCGACGTAGGTCTGTTCGATGCTCAGGTCTTGGGTCTGGCTGGCCAGTTGGTCGCGCACGCTGAGGTTTTGCAGCCGATGTTCGCAGGCGATGCGATACAGCTGGTGCAGCTCCAGCCACACGCCTTCCGGCACCGGGCAATAGAGCTGGGTGGCGCGGACCAGCGGGCCGTTCAGGCAATGGATCGCCCGCTGCAACGCTTGAGTGAGCAGCGGTGCGCGGTCCTTGGTGAAGCGTGGGGCGATGCGCAGGACGATCTGTTTATAGCCAATCGCCAAATGGCTTTGCAGCGCCTGGCAAAGGTTGGCGATCTTGCGCGAACGTTCGTCGAGGACAATCGCCTGATGCAGGAAATGCCGCTCCAGGTGCTTGCAGACGTAATACACCTCGGGCCGCAGCAGCTCGAGCAGTTGCAGGCGATTATCGCTGGGGGTCAGCAGTTGATTGAGTTCGCTCAAGCCTTGATACAACTGGCGAGCGGTTTCGCCGATATTGGCTTTGGGCAGGTTGGCGATCCAGCGCTTGAGGTCGCGCGGGGTGGGTTCGCAGAATGACAGGCGCAAGCCAACTGGGGTCGGCGCGCGAAGCAACAGTGGGGGGCTGGTCTCATTCATGCCGTGGAAAAACTCCAACCGGGAAATGGGCAGTGAATGACCTGACTGTAGCAGTTATGGCAGTGAGAAGTATTTTCGCTGACCTGACCCCTGTAGAAGCGAGGCTTGCCCGCGAAGGCAATCTCAAGGACGCCTTCGCCGGCAAGCCGTGCTCCTACAGAAGAGGGTACGAGCCCGGAAGCACCGAACCCCCTGTAGGAGCGAGGCTTGCCCGCGAAGGCAATCTCAAGGATGCCTCCGCCGGCAAGCCGTGCTCCTACAGGGATGGATGCCTAACCCACGAAATCGATCGCGGGGTTCGGCTCAACGGATCAAGCGTTCGGCAAACCCAACGCCTGGCCCATTTGGACCGGCGAGGTTGCGCCCAGTCCTTCAACCCATTTGACCTGATCCGGCCCGAACAGCACGACGGCGGTCGAACCCAGTTTGAAGCGGCCCAATTCCGCGCCTTTCTCCAAATGGATCGGCGCACGGGCAGCTTCGTCGTAACGGAAGGTTTTCAGCTCGCGTTTCGGCGGCGTGACCAGCCCGGCCCAGACGGTTTCAATCGACGCCACGATCATCGCGCCCACCAGTACCACGGCCATCGGCCCGCGCTCGGTGTCGAAAATGCACGCTACACGCTCGTTGCGGGCGAACAGTTCCGGGACGTTTTCGGCGGTGGTCTGGTTGACCGAGAAGATCCGGCCCGGGATGTAGACCATTTCGCGCAGGGTGCCGGCCAGTGGCATGTGCACACGGTGGTAGTCCTTCGGCGACAGGTAGATCGTCGCGAAGTCGCCGCCCATGAACGGCGCGGCATTCGCAGCGTCGCCACCCAGCAATTCCAGCACGCTGAAGCTGTGGCCTTTGGCCTGGAACACCCGACCATGCTCGATCGGGCCGAGTTGGCTGACCGCACCGTCGGCCGGGCTGAGGATCGCGCCCGGGGTTTCGTCCAGCGGGCGCGCGCCATCTTTCAGAGCGCGGGTGAAGAATGCGTTGAAATGCTCGTAGGCAGTCAGGTCTTCGACCAGTGCCTGGGACATGTCCACCTGATAACGCTTGGCGAACCATGCGGTAAAGGCGTTCTTGAACCAGCGCACGCGGCATTCGGCAATGCAGCCGGCCAGTCGCGAGAGCAAGTGATGGGGCAGCAGGTATTGGCTGAGGATAAACAAACGCTTATTCATTAACTGTCCTTAAAAACCTTAAATCTCTACGGGGGTGTCGGGATGGTTGCCCCATTCGCCCCAGGAGCCGGCGTAGCCCTTGACCCGCGGATAACCGAGGGACTTGGCCACTAGATAAGTGAAGCCAGAACGGTGGTGAGTCTGGCAGTGGGTGATGATTTCTTTGTCTTTGGTGATGCCGAGTTGGTCGAGAATCTGCGGCATGTCAGTGCGGATGCGCAGGTTGCGCGACTGATCCATGCCGGCGGTCCATTCGAAATTCACGGCGCCGGGGATGTGCCCGGCCTTGGCGGCCAGGACTTTCTCGCCTGAGTACTCCAACGGCCCACGGGCGTCCCAGATCGCCAGGTCGGCGGCACCGAGACGGCTTTGCAGGTACTCGCGGGTGGCGGTGGGCTCATCGTGCAATGTCAGTGAAACCGGGCCACCGACCGGGGCCGGGATCTGGATCGACATCGGCAAGCCTTCCGCCAGCCACGCTGGCAGACCACCGTCGATGTAGTGGTATTTTTTGTGGCCGATGACATCCAGCAGCCAGATAAAACGCCCGGCCCAACCGCCGCCTTCGTCGTCATAGACCACGTAGACCGCATCCTTGTTATGCCCCAGTTCACCGAACAACGCTTCAAGTGCCGCTTGCGGTGGCATCAGTCCGGGCGCTGGCGCCTGGCCGAGTTGCGTGCGTTTCGGATCGACAAAACGCGCACCGGGCAGATGCCCTTCGGCATAGCGGGCGCTGCTGGTCAGGTCCACCAGAATCAGTTCGCGGGCGTCGAGACGCGGGAGCAAGTCGCTCGGCTCGATCACCAGCGGCAAGCCAGAGAAGTCAGACATGTGAGGTCTCCAGAGCACAAAGGGGAGGATTGTAGCGCAGCCTTATTGGCCGCGGGTGCTAAAGCTATGCAGGGCTTTTTCGATGCACTGCGCGGTTTTGCCAAAGGCTTGCACGGTGATTTCCGAGAACGGCCCGCCGCCCTGGTCCGCCACCACGACCATGATCACCCGGCCATTGTTGACCAATGAGCGCAGCAGCAGGTGTTCGCCACCAAACTGCGCGCGCAGGCTGGCAGGTAGCAGCGCGGAAAACTGGGCATTGTTGGCCGGCGTAATGCGCACCTGAGCTTGTTGCGAGAGCAGACGTTGCAACACGCTGCTCTGGCTCACTACAAAATTCAGGCTGGCGGCTTCTTTCGGCACTCCGGCGGTCTGGTGCACCCGCAGATTGGCGTGGGTGCGGTCGGCCATCAGGATCATTACCCGGCGCATGCCGCAGGCGACCAGGGCGTCGCGTGCCGAGGTGGTCAGGTGCATCGCGTTGGTAAAGCGACTTGGCTCCACCAGCAGCTCTGCGCATTGCTTGCGCCAATTGCTCAGGTCTTCAGTGGTTGGCGCCGGGGCGGGCAGCAGACCGGCGTGGACCCGGTTCATGCCCCACGGCCAAAGCAGCGACACCGCTGGGTGCCAGAGGTCCGGCATCGCATGTTGGCGAGCGCTGTTGGCGGCCTGTTGGTGCAACTGTTGTTGCACTTCATCCATCGGGATTTGCAGGTAAAGGCTGGTCAGGTACTGCCAGCGTTCACTGTGCGGGCTGTCCCAGGCCTGTTGCGCCGACAGCGCAAGACCATTGGCCAGCAACACCGTGTTGGCCGGCTGATTGAGCCAGCGGCGCAAAGTCGGATCGTCGTCGAGGCGGTTTTGCTGGCGCAGCGGATGATCGCTGTCCCGGGCAATGCGCAGGACTTTCACCAGCTCCCGTTGCTCGTTGAGCAGCAGGCGATAACCCTGCTGCACCCAGATCGGCAGCCGCCAGATGTCCACCAGTGCCAGGCAGATGTCCAGCAGGCGCACGCCGAACAACTGCTTTTCGACTTTGCGTGCCGACTCGCCTTTATGGATGACCCGCAGTTCCCATTCTTCGAGCAAGTGCGGATGGGTCAATGCCATCGGCCACAACGGCGAGAGAAACAGCAGGCTGCCCCAATGAATGTCCTGCCACAGTCGTGCCAGGCGATTGGCGAAGAAACCGTTGGCCTGTTGCGTCGCGTGCTGGCTGATCAATTGCAGCTGGCGCAGCGCTTTCGGGATCTCGGACTGTGGTTCGGCGGGCAGGCGCGCGAGCAGTTCTTCGGTGCGTTTCAACCCGAGGCGATTGAGCGCCACATCAAGGTTTTCCGCAGGCTCGGTCATGCTGCCATGGTTGTGGCGGTTAGCCTCGCGAATCACGCTCAAGGCCAGGGCCGGGCTTTCCTGCATCAATTCGGCAATGTCGCGCAGTGAGCTGCGGTTATTGCGAATGGCTTTGCAGACACGGTCATGACTCTCTTGCGGAACCGGCAGGCGCACGCCATCGAGAAGCTTGACCCAGCCGTCGAGAGTGGTCGGTTTTAGAGGTGGAACGTTCGTTTCATTAGCCATGGCTGGACGGGATCATCATTGGCTGTAAACACGCCCGGCGCGGGCTAAATTGGCTTTTCGCCTGAACTGGCTATAGTCTGGCGCAGTTTTGCCGATAAGTAGAAGAAGAGATTTTTTAACTTCCGAATATGACCTTGAACCCGACTCAGTAAGTGCTCTCCTACCTATGGCTAAATTAATCGGCATCATCGTCGTATTCGCGAGCGTGCTCGGCGGATACGTGCTCTCCCATGGCAAAATTGCCGCCCTGATTCAGCCTTTCGAGGTGATGATTATCGGTGGTGCGGCCCTCGGTGCATTCCTGCAGGCCAACCCCGGTTATATGACCATGCACGTGCTCAAGAAATCCTTGGGCATGTTCAGTTCGCGCTTCACCCACACCTTCTATCTTGAAGTGCTGGGCCTGATCTACGAGATCCTCAACAAGAGCCGCCGCGAAGGCATGATGGCCATCGAAGGCGACATCGAAGATGCCTCCGCGAGCCCGATTTTCGCCAAGTACCCAGCGGTGTTGAAAGACGAGCGCATGACCGCGTTCATCTGCGATTACCTGCGCATCATGTCCTCCGGCAACATGGCTCCGCATGAGCTGGAAGGCCTGTTCGACATGGAACTCTATAGCCTCAAGGAAGACTTGGAGCACCCGTCCCACGCGGTGAACGGCATCGCCGACGCCATGCCGGGTTTCGGTATCGTCGCGGCGGTACTCGGTATCGTGGTGACCATGGCTTCCCTGGGCGAAGGCGACCAGAAATCCATCGGCCTGCACGTCGGTGCGGCACTGGTAGGTACCTTCTTCGGTATTCTCGCGGCCTACGGTTTCTTCGGCCCGCTGGCGCATTCCCTGGCCCACGATGCCAAGGAAGAACTGAACGTCTACGAAGCCATCAAGGCTTCGCTGGTGGCCTCGGCTTCCGGCATGCCGCCATCGTTGGCGGTGGAGTTCGGTCGCAAGGTTCTGTACCCGGCGCACCGTCCTAGCTTCGCTGAGCTGGAACAAGCGGTTCGCGGTCGTTAAGTTATGGAAAATAATCAGCCGATAATCATCAAGCGCGTCAAGCGCATTGCTGGCGGGCATCACGGGGGCGCCTGGAAAATCGCCTTCGCTGACTTCGCGACGGCGATGATGGCGTTCTTCCTAGTGTTGTGGCTGCTGTCCACCGCCACGCCGGAACAGAAGATCGCCATCGCCGGTTACTTCAAAGACCCGGTCGGCTTCTCCGAAAGCGGCACACCGTACATCATCGATCTGGGCGGCACGCCGACCCTGGCGCCGGAGAACACCCTCAACCCTGAGGTGAAATCCCAGCCGCAGCCGGACAAGGTGACTGTCGATACCGAACAGGTCGAAGGCATGGCCGAACAGGTCGAGAAAGAACGCCTGGAACTGCTGCTGCAAGAACTGCAAAACAAGGTTGAAGAGAACCCGCAGCTGCAGAAGTTCAAGGACCAGATCCTGTTCGAGATCACTCCTAACGGCTTGCGCATCCAGATCATGGACGCGGATAACCGGCCGATGTTCGATTCGGGTTCGGCGCGTTTGAAGCCTTACTTCGAAGACATCTTGTTGGCCATGGCTGACACGATTAAAGCGGTGCCGAACAAGATCAGCATCAGCGGTCACACCGATGCCAAGCCTTACACCGGCACTGGTGATTTCGGTAACTGGGAATTGTCGGCCAACCGTGCCAACGCGGCTCGCCGTGCGCTGGTCGCCGGCAGCTACCCGGAATCGCAAGTGGCGCGGGTCGTGGGTTATGCCTCGTCGGCGTTGTTTGATCGGGAACATCCGTTCAATCCGGTCAACCGCCGTATCGACATCGTTGTGTTGACCAAGAAGGCTCAAGCGGCCATCGAAGGGGCGCAAGGGGCTGATCCAACCACGACGCCGGGGCAGGGTGCGCCGGGTGAAGCGCCGAATGCGCCAGCTACGCCGGTTGATCCGAATGCTTTGCCTGCGGACAAGCAACCGGTGCCAGCGCATGAGCTGCGTGAGCGGTTGAATCTGTTTGAGGATGCGGCGCCGAAGCCGACGGAGCCTCCCAAGCAGTAATCCATAACAATCAAGCCGACAGCGAAGTCGGCTTTTTTGTGCCACTTTGATTTGGTCACTTTATGCTCAGCGTGGGCGCGGTCCCTGTAGGAGCGAGGCTTGCCCGCGAAGACGGCCTGATAGCCGACCCGCCTTTTGCTGATGTACATCGATCAACTGTGGGAGCGGGCTTGCTCGCGAAGGCGGCCTGATAACCGACCTGTATTTTGCAGATGTACACCGATCAACTGTGGGAGCGAGCCTGCTCGCGAAGGCGGCCTGATAACCGACCTGTCTCTTGCAGATGTACACCGATCAAATTGTGGGAGCGAGCTTGCTCGCGAAGGCGGCCTGATAGCCGACCTGTCTCTTGCAGATGTACTCCGATTAAATTGTGGGAGCGAGCTTGCTCGCGATGGCGGCCTTCGAGTCGATCTATTTTTGGAGGGTGTGCATATCCATTTCTGCGGTAACGGCTGCTTAGGGTTCCGCTCTTACAGCGGGTCACTTTGGAAGAGCGCCAAAGTAACCAAAGCGCTTTTGCCCCTTTCGTTCGGTGCCTCGCCCAGGCTCGGCATGCCCTCGTTCCGGTCCTGCTCCGTGGGCCCGCCGCCATCGGCCATCCATGGCCGGGGGCGGCTAACCCCGCATCCATGCCGGGTTGCCCACTGCGCAGAACCTCCACTCGGCCTCTCGAGGGGGCGTACACCGCCACAGCATCGCGAGGCGGCCTGATAGCCGACCTGGCTAGGGCGCGCGCGTTCTCCTGATTCATTTTTAGCGCGGACACGGTCCCTGTAGGAGCGAGGCTTGCCCGCGAAGGCGGCCTGATAGCCGACCTGTCTCTTGCAGATGTACACCGATCAAATTGTGGGAGCGAGCTTGCTCGCGATGGCGGCCTTCGAGTCGGTCTATTTTTGGAGGGTATGCATATCCGTTTCTGCGGTAACGGCTGCTTTGGGTTCCGCTCTTACAGCGGGTCACTTTGGAAGAGCGCCAAAGTAACCAAAGCGCTTTTGCCCCTTTCGTTCGGTGCCTCGCCCAGGCTCGGCATGCCCTCGAGGGGGCGTGCACCGCAACAGCACCGCGAGGCGGCCTGATAGCCGACCTGGCTAGGGCGCGCGCGTTCTCCTGATTCATTTTTAGCGCGGACACGGTCCCTGTAGGAGCGAGGTTTGCCCGCGAAGGCGGCCTGATAGACGACCTGATTATTTGGGGGATGTGTTTTTCAGTTTGGAAATAGCAGTGCTCTGAAAACCAGAAAGCCGCGAGATGATCGCGGCTTTTTTGTGTGGCGCTTAACCCCTGTGGGAGCGAGTCTGCTCGCGAAAGCGGTATGTCAGTCAACAGTATTGTTGAAGCTGATGACCCCTTCGCGAGCAGGCTCGCTCCCACAGGTTTTGTGGCGGTCTAGTAGCTGGTCTCAGGCAAGCTCGCGATGATCGAGCGATAGCTGTTCATCCGTTGCTGTTGCACACGCCCATCTTCCAGCGCCTTGAGCAGGGCACAACCCGGTTCACGGTCGTGTTTGCAGTCGCGGAAGCGGCAGGTGCCGATCAAGTCGTTGAACTCGATGAAGCCAGCTTCAACGTCGGCACGGCTGACGTGGCCCAAGCCGAATTCGCGGATACCCGGGGAGTCGATCAGTTCGCCGCCACCGGGGAAGTGGAACAGCCGCGCGGTGGTGGTGGTGTGGGTGCCTTGGCCGGACAGTTCGGACAGCGGGCCGACGCGGGTTTCGACTTCCGGCAGCAGGCTGTTGACCAGTGAGGATTTACCGACGCCAGACTGGCCGACGAAGACGCTGATGCGTCCGTCCAGTTGTTCCTGCAATTGTTCCATGCCGTTGCCGTGGTGGGCCGACACTTCGAGCACCGGGTAACCCAGCGTGCGGTAGACCGCCAGCAAAGCATTCAGCGCCGGGGCGTTCTGTTCGTCGATCAGGTCGAATTTGTTGAGCAGCAGCAGCGGACGAATCCCGGCATGCTCAGCGGCGACCAGGTAGCGGTCGATCAGGTTGGCGTGGGGCTCGGGCAGCGGTGCGAAGACGATGACAATCATGTCGACGTTGGCGGCTACAGGCTTGAGCTGGCCACGGCTGTCCGGGCGGCAGAGTTCGGTTTTGCGCGGCAGTTGCGCCACGATCACACCGATGCCCTGGTTGCCGGCACGCCAGACGACCTGATCGCCGGTCACTAGCGCTGGCAGGTTGGCGCGCAAGTGACAGCGGAACACCTGGCCGGCCAGTTCGCCTTCGAGGGCTTCGACTTCGACCTGCACACCGAAGTGGGCGATCACCAGGCCGGTCTGTTCCGGACCCAGGTCGCCGCCCTCAAGTGCCTCGACAGCCGAGGACTCGCGTTTGGCGGCGCGGGCAGCGCGTTCGCCCTGAATCTTTTCGATGCGCCAGTTTTGACGACGATTGAGTTGGCGTTTGGCCATGGGTGTTCCGTATCAAGAATGCAGCGATTAGGTAAAACGGCCGCGAGTTTAGCACGCCCGGCTACTTGCCTAGGCTAAACTGCGCAGCATTGCCTAGGAGCCGACACATGCAAAACCCGCAGAATCTGATCTGGATCGACCTGGAAATGACCGGTCTGAACCCTGATACCGACGTCATCATCGAGATGGCGACCATTGTCACCGACAGTGATCTGAACACTTTGGCCGAAGGCCCGGTGATCGCGATCCACCACAGCGACGCAATTCTCGCTGGCATGGACGAGTGGAACACCCGTCAACACGGCGGTTCGGGCCTGACCCAACGGGTGCGCGACAGCCGCATCAGCATGGCCGAAGCCGAAGCCGAAACCATCGCCTTCCTGGAAAAGTGGGTGCCGAAGGGCAAGTCGCCGATCTGTGGCAACAGCATCTGCCAGGACCGTCGCTTCCTTTATACGCACATGAAATCCCTGGAAAGCTACTTCCACTACCGCAACCTCGACGTGTCGACGCTCAAAGAGCTGGCCGCACGCTGGGCGCCGGACGTGCGTGACAGCTTCCAGAAGGGCAGCACGCACCTGGCGTTGGACGATATCCGCGAATCGATTGCCGAGTTGCAACACTACCGTAAGCATTTCATCAAGTTCTGATCTGGCGCCCCGGCCCATGTAGGAGCTGTCGAGTGAAACGAGGCTGCGATCTTTTGATCTTGAAAAATTAACGTCAAAAGATCGCAGCCTCGTTTCACTCGACAGCTCCTACAAGGGCTCGCGTAAACGCCCTCTTTTGGTGCCGTCCCTAAATGGCTAGACTGCGCGCCTTCCTGCCAGGACCGCCGCCATGTTGCTGATGCTCTACCTGATCGCTATCACCGCCGAAGCCATGACCGGCGCCTTGTCTGCTGGCCGGCGGGGCATGGACTGGTTTGGCGTGGTGCTGATTGCCTGCGTCACGGCCCTGGGCGGCGGTTCGGTGCGCGACGTGCTGCTCGGCCACTACCCGCTGACGTGGGTCAAACACCCGGAATACTTGGTGCTGACCTCAGTCGCGGCGATGTTTACGGTGTTCACTGCTCGCTGGATGCGTCACTTGCGCTCGCTGTTCCTGGTGCTCGACGCCGTCGGCCTGGTGGCGTTCACCCTGATCGGCTGCATGACCGCCCTGGAAATGGGTCACGGCATGTTGGTCGCGTCGGTCAGCGGCGTGATCACCGGGGTGTTCGGCGGCATTCTGCGCGACATTTTCTGCAACGACATCCCGCTGATCTTCCGCCGCGAGCTGTACGCCAGCGTCTCCTTCGCGGCGGCGTGGTGCTACATGCTCTGCATTTATCTGCAATTGCCGGGGGAGCAGGCGATCTTGATCACGCTGTTCGGTGGTTTCTTGCTGCGGTTGCTGGCGATCCGGTTTCACTGGGAAATGCCGAAGTTCGTCTACAACGACGAGGCCTGAAATCACGCGGTCCTTTGTAGGAGCTGTCGAGTGAAACGAGGCTGCGATCTTTTGATCTTGTTTTTAAAAATCAAAGTCAAAAGATCGCAGCCTCGTTTCACTCGACAGCTCCTACACAGCTCCTACGCGAGGCCGTGTTGTTTCAGCGCCCACTCAACATGCTCGCGCACCAACTCCGACGGATACTCGCGCCGCGCCTTCAACGCTTCCAGCACCGGAATGCTCGACGGCGCATTGCCCAACCCCACCGCCAGATTGCGCAACCAACGCTCATAACCCGCCCGGCGTAGCGGCGAACCTTCGGTGCTGCTGAGAAACTTGTCCTCATCCCACATGAACAGCTCGGCCAACTCAGCGTTGTCCAGATTGTGCCGTGGCTTGAAGTCGCTTTCGCCCGACGGACGGGCAAATCGGTTCCACGGGCAGACGATTTGGCAGTCATCGCAACCAAACACCCGATTGCCGATCAGTGGCCGCAAGTCTTCGGGGATAGCGCTTTTCAGTTCGATGGTCAGGTAGGAAATACAGCGTCGGGCGTCCAGTACGTAAGGACCAACGAAGGCGTTAGTCGGACAGATGTCCAGGCACGCGGTGCAGCGACCGCAGTGTTCGTTGGAGTGGGGCGGGTCTTCCGGTAGCGGCAGGTCGACAAACAGTTCGCTGAGGAAGAAGTAACTGCCGGCCTTGCGATTCAAGACCAGGGTGTTTTTGCCGATCCAGCCAAGGCCAGCCTTCTCAGCGATGGCTTTTTCCAGCACCGGGGCGCTGTCGACAAACGCGCGGAAACCGAAGGGGCCGATCTCGGCCTGAATTTTATCTGCCAGCTGTTGCACACGTTTACGGATCAATTTGTGGTAATCGCGGCCCAAGGCATAACGGGACACGTAGGCTTTTTCCGGTTGGGCGAGTAATTGCGCCATTTGCGTGTCGCCGGGCAGGTAGTCCATGCGCAGGGACACTACACGCAAAGTGCCGGGCACCAGTTCTTCCGGGTGCGAGCGTTTGCTGCCGTGGGCGCCCATGTATTCCATTTCGCCGTGATAGCCGGCGGCGAGCCAGCGCTCCAGATGCTGCTCATGCTCGGCGAGGCCCAGGCCGCTGATGCCGACTTGCTGGAAGCCCAGCTCGCGGCCCCAGTCCTTGATGGATTGGGCGAGGGCGGGCAGGTCTGTAGTAATAGCGGGCATGAGACGAGAGAAACCGGAGCTGAGGTGCGTATAATTCTGCCAGACATCGGAGCCCGAAGACGCATGCCGCACACTAAAGATGATTTACCCGACGCGCTGTACAGCGCCGCGCAAGTGCGAGGGCTCGATGCGAGCCTGATCGCTGCCGGTACGCCGGGCTTCGAATTGATGCATCGTGCGGCGCGGGCGACCTGGCGTGCGCTGGTCCGGCAATGGCCGACGGCCAACGAATTGACGGTGCTGGCCGGTCACGGCAACAACGCTGGCGACGGCTATCTGGTGGCGGTGCTGGCGCGGCGTGCCGGTTGGCATGTGCGCGTACTGGCCGCCGGCGATCCCCAGCGTTTGCAGGGTGACGCGGCATCGGCCCACGCCGAAGCCGTGTCCGAAGGCGTCGCGATTCAAGCCTGGAACGCCCATTCCGAGTTACGCGGCATCGTACTTGATGCCTTGCTGGGCACCGGTTTGACGGGCGAGGTGCGAGAGCCCTACGCCAGTGTCATTACGGCCATCAATGCCAGTGGTCTGCCGGTGGCGGCGGTGGATATTCCCTCGGGGCTGTGCGCCGATACCGGTCGTCTGCTCGGCGCGGCGGTTCGGGCTGATCTGACCGTAACCTTTATTGGTTTGAAGCTGGGTCTGTTCATGGGCGAAGCGGCGGACGTGGTGGGCGAGCTGGTCTTCAATGACCTGCAAGCCGATCCCGAAGCGTTCAACAGTGCCGTCATCAGCGCTCGTCGCCTGACTACCGGTAACCTGCCGCGACTGGCGGCTCGGCCTCCCACTTCACATAAAGGCCAATTCGGTCATGTCCTGCTGATCGGCGGTGATCGCGGTTTCGGTGGTGCAATCCTGCTGAGCACGCAAAGTGCGCTGCGCAGTGGCGCCGGCATGGTGTCCGTAGCCACGCGTAGCGAACACGTGCCGGCCGCGCTGGCCAGAATCCCCGAAGCCATGGTGCTCGGCACGTCGTCGGCCAATCAACTGATGGGTTTGCTGGAAAAGGTTTCGGTGTTGGTGGTCGGTCCAGGACTCGGTCAAGCCGCATGGGGGCGCAGTTTGTTGTCTGCCGCTGCCAACGCGCCGCTGTCGCAGGTCTGGGACGCCGATGCGTTGAATCTGTTGGCCGCAGAGCAGGTGAAGCTGCCCGCCGATTGCATCATCACCCCGCATCCCGGCGAGGCAGCGCGCTTGCTGGGGATCAGCACCGCCGAAGTGCAGGCCGATCGTCCCGCCGCCGCTCACGCATTGAGCGAAAAATATACAGCTGTAGTGATTCTGAAAGGCGCCGGTAGCCTGATCGCCAGCCCTGATGGGCGTCTGGCGGTGTGTCATCAGGGCCATCCGGCGATGGCTACTGCGGGTTTGGGTGATGTGCTGGCCGGTTTGGTCGGTGCCTTGCTCGCTCAAGGCATGCAAGCGTTCGACGCGGCGTGCCTGGCGGTCTGGCTGCATGCCAATGCCGGCACGCAACAAGGTAAATCGGGCCGTGGGCTGGCGGCCAGTGATCTGATTCCAGCCATTCGTCAGTTGTTGGAGGAGCAAGCACCGTGTCTGAAGTAACCCTGTACCTGGCTGATGAAGAGGCGATGACCGCATTCGGTGCTCGCATAGCGCAAACCACCCAAGGGCACGGTCTGATTTTTCTCGAAGGCGATCTGGGTGCGGGTAAAACCACGCTGTCCCGGGGCATCATCCGTGGCTTGGGGCATGTGGGCGCGGTAAAAAGTCCGACCTTCACTTTGGTCGAACCCTACGAGATCGGTGATATCCGCGCCTTCCATTTCGACCTGTATCGACTGGTCGATCCGGAGGAGCTGGAGTACCTCGGCATCCGCGATTACTTCGATGACGATGCGATGTGTCTGATCGAATGGCCCCAGAAGGGTGCAGGCTTTTTGCCAAAGCCCGACCTGACCATTACCATTAGCCCGCAAGACAGCGGACGTTCGCTGAATATTTTGTCCCAGGGCTCGCGTGGCGAGTCGTGGTGTGCCGCTTTGGCATTGGAATCCAATTAAATGATGGGGTCAGGTATGCGCTTTCGCGCGATGGTAGCTGCCGTAGGATTGTTGTTTTTGGCGGTGACCGTCGACGCTGTGGCCGAATCGAAGGTCAACAGCGTTCGCCTGTGGCGAGCTCCGGATAACACACGACTGGTGTTCGACCTCACAGGGCCGGTGCAGCACAGTGTCTTCACCCTGACCTCACCGGATCGGCTGGTTATCGACATCAATGGCGCGACCCTCGGTGCGCCGCTGAACGTCAACACGTCCAACACGCCGATTACCGCCATGCGTTCGGCCCAACGCACGCCGACCGACCTGCGGGTGGTCATCGACCTGAAAAAAGCCGTCACGCCAAAAAGCTTCAGCCTGGCGCCGAACGCCCAGTACGGCAATCGCCTGGTGGTCGATCTGTTCGACAGCGCCGACGCCGCCGCGCCGATCCCGCCGCCGACCAACGTAGCCACTGTGGCCCCGGTGCCGGTCACTCCAATCGATCCTCCAGTGAAACTGCCGCCCGCTCCGGCCGGCAAGCGCGACATTATTGTGGTGATTGATGCCGGTCACGGTGGCGAAGACCCGGGGGCCTCGGGCTCTCGCGGTCAGCATGAGAAAGACGTGGTATTGGCCATCGCCCGTGAGTTGCAGCGCCAGGTCAACGGCATGAAAGGTTTCCGCGCCGAACTCACCCGCACCGGCGACTACTTCATTCCGCTGCGTGGCCGTACCGAGATCGCGCGCAAGAAAGGCGCCGACTTGTTCGTCTCGATCCACGCCGACGCCGCGCCGTCAGCGGCTGCGTTCGGTGCCTCGGTGTTTGCCTTGTCTGATCGCGGTGCTACTTCCGAGACTGCCCGTTGGTTGGCTGACAGCGAAAACCGTTCCGACTTGATCGGTGGTGCCGGCAGCGTCAGCCTCGACGACAAAGACCGCATGCTGGCCGGCGTGCTGCTCGACTTGTCGATGACCGCTTCCCTGACCTCCAGCCTGAACGTTGGCCAAAAAGTCTTGAGCAACATCAGCCGCGTCACGCCGTTGCACAAACAACGGGTGGAACAGGCCGGGTTCATGGTGCTGAAGTCTCCGGACATTCCATCGATCCTGGTGGAAACCGGCTTCATCTCCAACGCCAACGAAGCCTCGAAACTGTCGGCCGCCAGCCACCAGCAGGCGCTCGCGCGTTCCATCAGCGCCGGTGTTCGTCAGTTCTTCCAGCAAAATCCGCCGCCGGGCACTTACATCGCGTGGCTGCGCGACTCCGGCAAGATTGTCCAGGGCCCGCGTGACCATCGCGTGAGCCCGGGCGAGACGTTGGCGATGATTGCCGTGCGTTACCAGGTGTCCCCGGCGACCCTGCGCAGCGCCAATAACCTGAAAAGTGACGAGCTGAAAATCGGTCAGACCCTGGCCATTCCCGGCACTGAACTGGCGGCCAAAGAATGAATCAGGCGCTGACCAATACCGCTCGCATCGAGCTGCTCAGCCCGCGACTGGCGAACCAGATTGCCGCCGGTGAGGTGGTTGAGCGTCCGGCCTCGGTGATCAAGGAGCTGTTGGAAAACAGCCTCGACTCCGGCGCCCGGCGTATTGATGTCGATGTCGAACAGGGTGGCGTCAAGCTGCTGCGGGTGCGTGACGATGGCAGCGGTATTTCTGCCGATGACCTGCCGCTGGCCCTGGCGCGACATGCCACCAGCAAGATTCGTAACCTCGAAGACCTCGAACAGGTGATGAGCCTCGGGTTTCGCGGTGAAGCCCTGGCGTCGATCAGTTCCGTGGCGCGCCTGACGTTGACGTCCCGTACCAAGGATGCCGATCAGGCCTGGCAAGTCGAAACCGAAGGCCGGGACATGGCGCCTCGCGTCCAACCCGCTGCTCACCCGGTGGGTACCTCGGTGGAAGTTCGCGACCTGTTCTTCAACACCCCGGCCCGACGCAAATTTCTCAAGACCGAAAAAACCGAATTCGATCACCTGCAAGAAGTGATCAAGCGCCTGGCCCTGGCGCGTTTCGACGTGGCGTTCCATTTGCGCCACAACGGCAAGACCATCCTCAGCCTGCACGAGGCCCACGATGATGCGGCCCGCGCCCGGCGTGTAGCGGCGATCTGCGGCTCGGGTTTCCTGGAGCAGGCGCTGCCGATTGAGATCGAGCGCAATGGCCTGCATTTGTGGGGTTGGGTCGGGTTGCCGACGTTCAACCGCAGCCAGGCGGACTTGCAGTATTTCTTTGTGAATGGCCGTGCGGTGCGTGACAAACTGGTGGCCCACGCGGTGCGCCAGGCCTATCGCGACGTGCTGTTCAACGGCCGGCACCCGACGTTCGTGCTGTTTTTCGAAGTCGATCCTGCGGGCGTCGACGTCAACGTGCACCCGACCAAGCACGAAGTGCGCTTCCGTGACGGGCGCATGGTTCACGATTTCCTCTATGGCACTTTGCACCGCGCCTTGGGCGATGTGCGGCCCGAAGATCATCTGGCCGCGCCAGTTGCGACGGCGATTGTTCGACCTACCGGCATTGATGCTGGCGAATTCGGGCCGCAGGGCGAAATGCGTCTGGCAGCCAATGCGTTGCTGGAACAGCCTCAAGGGCAACCAACCTTCAATACGGCGGCGGGCTCGGGCGCGGGTGCCGGTTATCAGTATCAATACACGCCGAAGCCTCAATCCGGCGTGCCGGTGGCGGAAGCCCAAGCGGCGTATCGCGAATTTTTCCGCGCCGTTGCCCGAAGCCAATGCGGTCGCGTTACCTGCCGGCCAAGACGATATTCCACCGCTGGGTTATGCGCTCGCGCAGCTCAAGGGCATCTACATCCTTTCGGAAAACGCCCAAGGCCTGGTGCTGGTGGACATGCATGCCGCTCACGAGCGGATCATGTATGAACGCCTGAAAGTCGCCATGGCCAGCGAAGGCTTGAGTGGCCAGCCGCTGCTGGTGCCGGAATCCCTGGCCGTGAGCCAGCGCGAAGCCGATTGCGCCGAAGAGAACGTCGCATGGTTCCAGCGTCTGGGCTTTGAATTGCAACGCTTGGGCCCGGAAACCCTGGCGATCCGGCAGATTCCGGCGCTGCTCAAGCAGGCAGAAGCCAATCGTCTGGTCAGCGACGTACTGGCGGACCTGATGGAATACGGCACCAGCGACCGGATTCAGGCACACCTGAACGAATTGCTCGGCACCATGGCTTGCCACGGCGCGATCCGGGCTAATCGGCGCCTGGCGCTGCCGGAAATGAACGGTCTGCTGCGGGACATGGAAAACACCGAGCGCAGCGGTCAATGCAACCATGGCCGACCGACCTGGACCCAATTGGGCCTGGACGATCTGGACAAACTGTTCTTGCGCGGTCGTTGATGAGCCAGCTCCCTCCAGCGATTTTCCTGATGGGTCCGACCGCTGCGGGCAAGACCGACCTGGCCATCGAACTGACCAAAGTCCTGCCGTGCGAGCTGATCAGTGTCGATTCGGCGCTGGTTTACCGTGGCATGGACATCGGCACCGCCAAGCCTTCAAAAGAGATCTTGGCCGAATTCCCACACCGGCTAATCGATATTCTCGACCCGGCGGAGAGCTATTCGGCGGCGGATTTTCGTCGTGATGCCCTTGAGGCGATGGCCGAGATCACTTCCCGTGGAAAAATCCCGCTGCTTGTAGGCGGCACGATGCTCTACTACAAGGCTTTGGTCGAAGGACTGGCAGAAATGCCGGCGGCCGATCCCGAGGTTCGCGCGCAAATCGAAGAAGAGGCTGAACGCCTTGGCTGGCAAGCCCTGCACGACCAATTGGCGGTGATTGACCCGGTGTCGGCAGCGCGAATTCACCCGAACGATCCGCAACGTCTGAGTCGTGCGCTGGAAGTTTACCGCGTGAGCGGTCAGAGCATGACCGAGCTACGGCTCAGACAATCTGCGCAAAGTACTGAAGCAGCCGCTTCGGGACTGCAACAATTGCCCTATACTGTCGCGAACTTGGCCATCGCTCCGGCAAATCGCCAGGTATTGCACGAGCGCATTAAACAAAGATTCACAATTATGTTGGAACAGGGATTCATCGACGAGGTCGTAGCCCTGCGTAAGAGAAGTGACCTGCATGCCGGGTTGCCATCCATACGCGCTGTTGGGTACCGACAAGTCTGGGATTACCTGGATGGCAAGCTGACGCAAGCCGAGATGCAGGAGCGTGGGATCATAGCCACGCGCCAATTGGCAAAGCGCCAGTTCACCTGGCTACGCAGTTGGGCTGATTTACACTGGCTGGACAGCCTCGATTGCGACAATCTGCCGCGCGCCTTGAAATATCTCGGGACCATCTCCATATTGAGCTGAGTCCTTGCAATTGCCGTCTATCCTTGGGGGTGTGACGGCCAGAGCCATCTGAATTACCTATTTTTTATTATTGAATCCTTAAAGGAGTGCGGCACATGTCAAAAGGGCATTCGCTACAAGACCCTTACTTGAATACTTTACGTAAAGAGAAAGTTGGGGTTTCCATCTACCTGGTCAACGGGATCAAACTGCAAGGCACGATCGAGTCTTTCGACCAGTTCGTCATCCTGCTGAAAAACACCGTTAGCCAGATGGTTTACAAACACGCTATCTCTACAGTGGTGCCGGTTCGTCCAATTCGTCTGCCTAGCGCAACCGAATCCGAAGCAGGCGACGCTGAGCCAGGTAACGCCTGATAGGAGTCTCCTTTGTTCTTTGAGCGCCACGGTGGTGGTGAGCGAGTAATCCTCGTTCACTTGGATGGACAGGACCCTGAGGCGCGCGAAGATCCGCAGGAGTTTCAGGAATTGGCTAATTCGGCAGGCGCCGAGACCGTTGCGTTTTTTAACGTGCCGCGTCATCGGCCAACCGCCAAATTCCTGATTGGCAGCGGCAAGGTCGAGGAACTGCGCGACCTGGTCCATGCCGAGAAGGCCGATCTGGTCATCTTCAATCACATCCTCACGCCCAGTCAGGAACGTAACCTCGAACGTGTTTTCGAGTGTCGCGTGATTGACCGTACCGGTCTGATTCTCGATATTTTCGCCCAACGCGCCCGTACCCATGAAGGCAAGCTCCAGGTCGAATTGGCCCAGCTTGACCACATGAGTACCCGTCTGGTTCGTGGCTGGACTCACCTTGAGCGTCAGGGTGGTGGTATCGGTATGCGCGGCCCGGGTGAAACACAGCTCGAAACCGACCGCCGTTTGCTGCGGGTTCGCCTGCGACAGATCAAGGGCCGACTCGAGAAAGTACGCAGTCAGCGCGAACAGTCGCGACGCGGCCGTACACGTGCGGATATTCCTACCGTGTCTCTGGTGGGCTATACCAACGCCGGCAAATCCACGCTCTTCAATAACGTGACGAAATCCGACGTGTACGCCGCTGACCAGTTGTTCGCCACGCTGGACCCGACCTTGCGCCGTCTGGAACTGGACGACCTGGGGCCGATTGTCCTGGCCGACACGGTAGGTTTCATACGCCACTTGCCGCACAAACTGGTCGAGGCATTTCGGTCTACGCTCGAAGAGTCGAGCAACTCGGACCTGCTGTTGCACGTGATCGATGCGGCCGAACCGGATCGCATGTTGCAGATCGAGCAGGTGATGGTGGTGCTGGGCGAGATCGGTGCCCAGGACTTGCCGATACTCGAGGTCTATAACAAACTCGATTTGCTTGAAGGCGTCGAGCCACAAATCCAGCGCGACGAAAACGGCAAGCCCCAACGGGTCTGGCTGTCGGCGCGTGATGGCAGTGGTCTGGAATTGCTTGAACAAGCCATTGCCGAGTTGCTGGGCGGTGATTTGTTTGTGGGGACCTTGCGCTTGCCGCAGCGTTTTGCTCGACTGCGTGCGCAGTTTTTCGAGCTTGGTGCGGTGCAGAAAGAAGAACACGACGAAGAAGGCATCTGCCTGCTGGCCGTTCGCTTGCCACGGGTCGAGTTGAATCGACTGGTGAGCCGCGAAGGCCTGCAACCGATGGATTTCATCGAGCAACACACTTTGCAATAAAAGCCTGAGAAAGCGGTTGTGCCGTGGTGACAGGCATTCTGTAGCATTGGTCGGCGCGCCGTGGGTGCGTCTTTGCTTTATCAGATGGAGAGCGCTATGGCTTGGAATGAGCCGGGTGGCAACTCGAATAATCAGGATCCTTGGGGTGGCAAGCGCCGCAATAACGGCGACCGCAAGGGACCACCGGATCTCGACGAGGCCTTCCGAAAGCTGCAGGAAAGCCTGAACGGGTTGTTCGGTGGTGGTAAGAAACGCGGTGACGACGGCGGTGGTTCGGGCAAGAGTGGCGGCTTCGGCGGCCTGCTCGGCATCGGCCTGGTCGTGCTGGCGGCCGTTTGGCTGTACAGCGCGGTCTACGTGGTCGACGAGCAGGAGCAAGCCGTTGTGCTGCGCTTCGGCAAGTACTACGAAACGGTCGGCCCGGGCCTGAACATCTATTTCCCTCCGATCGATAAAAAGTACATGGAGAACGTGACGCGTGAGCGTTCGTACACCAAGCAGGGCCAGATGCTGACCGAAGACGAGAACATCGTCGAAGTGCCGCTGACCGTGCAGTACAAGATCAGCAACCTGCAGGATTTCGTGCTGAACGTCGATCAGCCAGAGATCAGCCTGCAACAAGCGACCGACAGCGCCTTGCGCCATGTGGTGGGCTCCACCGCCATGGACCAGGTCCTGACCGAAGGTCGTGAGTTGATGGCCAGCGAAATCAAGGAGCGTCTGCAACGTTTCCTCGATACCTATCGCACCGGTATCACCGTTACCCAGGTCAACGTACAGAACGCAGCCGCACCGCGTGAAGTCCAGGAAGCCTTCGATGACGTGATCCGCGCCCGTGAAGACGAGCAGCGTTCGCGCAACCAAGCTGAAACCTACGCCAACGGCGTCGTGCCGGAAGCCCGTGGTCAGGCCCAGCGCATCCTCGAAGATGCCAACGGCTACCGTGACGAAACGGTATCGCGCGCCAAGGGTGAAGCGGATCGCTTTACCAAACTGGTCGCCGAGTACCGCAAGGCACCTGAAGTGACTCGTGAGCGTCTGTACTTGGACACCATGCAGGAAGTCTTCACCAACACCAGCAAGGTTCTCGTGACCGGCAACAAGAATGGCCAGAGCAATCTGCTGTACTTGCCGCTGGACAAGATGATCGACAGTGGCCGCAGCACCAGCGCACCGGTAACGGGCGCGGCAGCCAGCAGCAATGAAGCGAATGCGCGTGCGGCAGCAGATCTGCAGCAACAGCAAGCACGTACCAGGGAGAGTCGCTGATGAGCAATAAATCGCTGATCGCCCTTATTGTCGGCGTCGTCGTGGCGATCGCAGCCTGGAACTGCTTCTACATCGTGGCTCAGACCGAGCGTGCGGTGATGCTGCAGTTCGGTCGCGTGGTCCAGACTGATGTTCAGCCGGGCCTGCATGTGAAAGTGCCTTACGTTAACCAGGTGCGCAAATTCGACGCACGCCTGATGACGCTGGATGCACCGACACAACGCTTCCTGACGCTGGAAAAGAAAGCCGTCATGGTTGATGCCTTCGCCAAGTGGCGCGTGAAAGATGCCGAGCGCTTCTACACCGCAACTTCCGGCCTCAAGCAGATTGCCGACGAGCGTCTGTCCCGTCGTCTGGAATCGGGCCTGCGTGACCAGTTTGGTAAGCGCACCCTGCACGAAGTGGTTTCCGGTGAACGTGACGCGTTGATGGCGGACATCACCGCTTCGCTGAACAAGATGGCGGAAAAAGAGCTGGGCATCGAAGTTGTCGATGTTCGGGTCAAGGCCATCGATCTGCCGAAAGAAGTGAACCGCAGCGTGTTCGAACGTATGAGCACCGAGCGTGAGCGTGAAGCTCGCGAGCACCGCGCCAAGGGTAACGAACTGGCCGAAGGCATCCGTGCCGACGCCGATCGTCAACGCCGCGTGTTGCTGGCCGAAGCCTATCGTGAATCCGAAGAGGTTCGCGGTGATGGTGACGCCCAGGCTGCTGCGATCTACTCCAAGGCCTACGGCCAGGATCAGGAGTTCTACGGTTTCTACCGTAGCCTGCGTGCCTACCGTGAAAGCTTCGCGAACAAAACCGACGTCATGGTCCTCGACCCAAGCAGCGACTTCTTCCGTTACCTGGAAAAAGCCAAGCCTTGATACGACGTTGACCTGAATCATCCCCCGCCCGGCGGCTAAAACCTCGGGCGGGGTGATCCTTTGGGAAAACGTGTGTATGATGCGGCAGCCGGGAAATTCCCGGCTTTTTTGCGTCTGCACGTTTGATTGTGGTTTTCACGCAGGCGCCCGAGTTGAATGACTCGACAGGTTTTTCGAGGAAAGTGATTGGCGAAGCCGGTTTCAGGCTTTTTGCCACGTCGTTCATGCGCGTGCTTTGCGCATGGGCCGGACATTTTCTGCTTCACTCAAGGCTTGCCCAACGGCTGGCCGCCCGGATCATAGGGGAATGGCGTAATGGCAACGGTAGACCGCTGGCTGCTGCCAGATGGCATCGAAGAAGTACTGCCACCGGAGGCAGCGCGCATTGAAGTAGCGCGCCGCCAGGTGTTGGATCTGTTCCAGAGCTGGGGTTACGAGTTTGTCGTGACTCCCCATATCGAGTACCTGGAATCCCTGCTGACCGGCGCGGGCCAGGACCTGGATCTGCGTACCTTCAAGGTCATCGACCCGCAATCGGGCCGGCAGATGGGTTTCCGTGCTGACATCACGCCGCAAGTGGCGCGCATTGATGCGCATACACTGCGTCGCGAAGGTCCGAGCCGCCTGTGCTATGCCGGCAGCGTGCTGCATGCTCAGCCGCGGGCCTTGTCGTCGTCGCGCAGCCCGATTCAGTTGGGCGCCGAGTTGTACGGCGATGCCAGCCCGAGCAGCGACGTGGAAGTCATCAGCCTGATGCTGGCCATGCTGCAACTGGCCGATGTGCCGGACGTGCACATGGACCTCGGCCATGTTGGTATCTACCGTGGCCTGGCCCGCGCCGCCGGTTTGTCCGGTGAAGTCGAGCAACAGTTGTTCGATGCATTGCAACGCAAAGCCATCGACGAGGTCATTACCTTGACCGAAGGCTTGCCTGCCGATCTGTCGGGCATGCTGCGCGCGTTGGTCGACCTGTGTGGCGGTCGTGAAGTATTGAGCGCTGCCCGTGAGCGTCTGGCCAATGCGCCGGCGCCGGTACTGGCGGCGCTGGAAGACGTGTTGGCGATTGCCGACCGACTGTCCACGCGTTTCCCTGAATTACCGCTTTACTTCGATCTGGGCGAGTTGCGCGGCTACCACTACCACACCGGTGTGGTGTTCGCGGTGTTCGTACCGGGTGTTGGCCAGTCCATTGCCCAAGGCGGTCGTTACGACGACATCGGCGCCGACTTCGGTCGCGCTCGTCCGGCAACCGGCTTCTCCACCGATTTGAAAACCCTGGTGACCCTGGGGCGTGCTGAGATCGAGTTACCGTCTGGCGGTATCTGGATGCCTGACAGTACGGATGCGGCACTCTGGCAGCAGGTTTGCCAGTTGCGCAGTGAGGGTCAGCGTGTCGTTCAGGCTTTGCCTGGGCAACCATTGGCCGCCGCCCGTGAAGCGGACTGCGACCGGCAATTGATTCAGCAGAACGGGCTTTGGCAAGTATTGCCGCTGGCTTCTTGAGTTTTCCTGCCGGCGGCTGCCGGCACCAAGTTTGCGCGAATGAGGACAAGTGTTATGGGTAAGAATGTCGTAGTCCTGGGCACCCAATGGGGTGATGAGGGCAAAGGCAAGATCGTTGATCTGCTGACCGAACATGCTGCCGCCGTAGTGCGCTACCAAGGTGGCCACAACGCGGGTCACACCCTGGTGATCGACGGCGAGAAAACCGTCTTGCACCTGATCCCGTCGGGCGTGCTGCGCGAAGGCGTGCAGTGCCTGATCGGCAACGGCGTGGTGGTTGCACCGGACGCTCTGCTGCGCGAGATCATCAAGCTGGAAGAGAAAGGTGTACCGGTGCGCGAGCGCCTGCGTATCAGCCCTTCCTGCCCGCTGATCCTGTCCTACCACGTAGCGCTGGACCAGGCGCGTGAAAAGGCCCGTGGCGAGCTGAAGATCGGTACGACCGGTCGCGGCATCGGCCCGGCATACGAAGACAAAGTCGCCCGTCGCGGTCTGCGCATCGGTGACCTGTTCCATCGTGAGCGTTTCGCCGCCAAGCTGGGCGAGTTGCTGGATTACCACAACTTCGTCCTGGTCAATTACTACAAAGAGCCAGCGATCGACTTCCAGAAGACTCTCGACGAGTGCATGGAATACGCCGAGCTGCTCAAGCCGATGATGCTCGACGTCACCGCCGAGCTGCACGAGCTGCGTCGCGCTGGCAAAGACATCATGTTCGAAGGCGCCCAAGGCTCCCTGCTGGACATCGACCACGGGACCTACCCGTACGTCACCAGCTCCAACACTACTGCGGGCGGCATCGCCACCGGTTCGGGTTTCGGTCCGATGTACCTGGATTACATCCTCGGCATCACCAAGGCCTACACCACTCGCGTTGGTTCGGGTCCGTTCCCGACTGAGCTGTTCGACGATGTTGGCGCGTTCCTGGCCAAGCGTGGCCACGAGTTCGGCGCTACTACCGGCCGTGCCCGTCGTTGCGGCTGGTTCGATGCCGTCATCCTGCGTCGCGCTATCGACGTCAACAGCATCTCGGGCCTGTGCCTGACCAAGCTGGACGTGCTGGACGGCCTGGAAACCATCAACATCTGTGTCGGCTACAAGAACCAGGATGGTGCAGTGATCGACGCACCGACTGACGCCGACAGCTACATCGGCCTCGAGCCAGTGTACGAAGAGATGCCAGGCTGGACCGAATCCACCGTCGGTGCCAAGACTCTGGAAGAGCTGCCGCAAGCCGCTCGCAACTACATCAAACGCGTTGAAGAGTTGGTCGGTGCGCCGATTGACATTATTTCGACGGGTCCGGACCGCAACGAGACCATCGTTTTGCGTCACCCGTTCGCTTAATAAGTCGTTGATGTAAAACACAAAGGCCCCTTAATCGGGGCCTTTGTCGTTTATGCCTGTTGGACGGCACGACCCTTGCTGTGATTATCGCTTCTGGCGTGCCATCAATTTAATGGCGTCAAAGCAGAGGGATAATCCCGTGTCAGCCATTCTCTCACTGTTACAAAGTCGTCTTTTGCGGCCTGTGTTCGTTACCCTTGGTATCGCCCTTTTGGTGCAAGTGCTGGTTGCCGTCGCCCTGACTAGGAGCACCGTCACCGCGCTGGAGGCCGATCTAGGCGTGCGCCTGGGTGCTGACAGTCAAAAACTCTCCGGTGAATTGGAGCAGGCGGGGCGTGAAGTCACGTCGAGCCTGGACAGCCTTTCGACCAATACACGTCAGCGACTCACCGCCGGCCTGTCCTCGCGCCTGAAGGACGAGCAGGCGCAATTGCGTGGGACATTGGAAAAAGACCTGAAGGACTCCGCCAATGATATGGCGCAGCTTCTGGCCTCGGTCGCACCCCGCGCCATGTGGGACAGCGACGTTCCAACCCTGTCCGAATTCGCCCGCCGGGCCCAGCGCAATCCGAACGTGTTGTTCGTGATCTATGACGACGCTGCCGGCCAGCACCTGACCCGCTATTTGAATCGCGAGAACCCGATCAACAAAGCGCTGTTGGAGAAGGGCCAGGGCGAGCGCGCCTTGGATAAAGTGCTGGATGCGGCGAAGAACGACCCGTCGGTCTACTACCTCGAGGCCTCGATCAGCCCCAATGGCGTAGAAATCGGCAAGGTCTTGATGGGCGTCTCTACCGCTTCGGTGGAAGTCGATCTGGCAGCGCTGGACAAGCGCTTCACCGCGCTGATCGCCAGCAGTGATCAACTGGTCGGCGACAGCCTCAAAGGCGCGGCGGCTGATAGCGCTGCGGCGATGGGCGCGCGTCTGAAGTCGGCGCAGTCCACGGCGTCTGAAATGCAGGCCAATACCACCAGCACTGTGCAGCAAGCGGCGGGTACTTTGCGCTGGCGCATCGGCATGGGCCTGGCGGTGGTTGGTTTCGGCGTGTTGCTGTTGCTGGCCGTGGTGTTGGGTCGCCGTGTGGTCAATCGCCTGAAAATGCTGATTGCCGCCATGGATGATCTGGCGGCGGGCGAGGGTGACCTGACCAAACGTGTGCAGATCAACAGCAAGGATGAAATCGGCGACATGGCCTCGGCGGTCAATCGCTTTGTGGATAAGTTGCAGCCGATCGTGCGCGAGGCGGGCGACGTGGCCCAGCGTACCGGTGTGGAAATCGGCGCCATGACCTTGCGCAATGCCGGGGCCGATGCGGCTGCGGGCATGCAGCGCGATGAAGTGGCCGAGAGCCTGCGCGCGTTGTCGCAAATGGCTGATGAAGCGCAGTCGGAAAGCCACGCGATGCAGGCAGCCTTGCAACAAGTGGTGGATATTCGTTCAGCCACCGATGAGAACACCCGGACCTCGGCGAAAGTCGGCAGCCTGATCGAGGCATTGGCCGGGCAGGTTGATACCGGCGCGAAAGTCATCGAGCGTCTGGCGCAGCAGAGCGAGCAGATTGAAGTGGTGCTGACGGTGATTCACGGGATCGCCGAGCAAACCAACCTGCTGGCGCTCAACGCAGCCATCGAAGCGGCGCGTGCGGGTGAGACGGGGCGCGGGTTTGCCGTGGTGGCCGATGAAGTCCGGGCCCTGGCGAGCAAGACGCAAAGTTCTACCGGCGACATCCAGGCGCATATCGTGGCCTTGCAACAAGGCGCGCGTGAGGCGGTAGCGGCGATTGGTCAGGCCGGGCGCCAGGCCAGCGAAGGTTTGCTGGTGTTGCGTGACAGCGCGCGGTTGCAGCAGTCGGTGCAGGCCTCGGTCGAGCAGGTGCATGCGGCGATTGGTCTGGCGACACAAGCAGCGGCGCATCAGGCGCAGGGCGCGCAAGCGGTGCGTGGCCGGGTTGAGACGATTCATGCGCAGGCTGAGAAAGCGGCTCAGGCGGTGGTGGAAACCACGGCCAGCGGCAAAGTGCTGGATGGGTTGGCGGCGCAGTTGAAGGCTAGCCTGGGGCAGTTCAGGGCTTAGGTTTTCTTTGCCTGGGCGGGCCTCTTCGCGGGCAAGCCTCGCTCCTACATTGGATCACGCGATCCCTGTAGGAGCGAGGCTTGCCCGCGAAGCTTTTCAACGGCTCAAATACATCCGGGTTGTTAACAGGTACACAGGCAACCCCGACACCAATATCAACAACCCCGCATAAGGCGCCGCCGCCGCAAACTCCACGTTCGCGGTATGCGCCCAGACTTCCGTCGCCAGAGTGTTCAGCCCGGTCGGGCTCAGCAGCAGCGTCGCCGTCAGTTCCTTCATCGCATCCAGAAACACCAGCGCAAACGCCGCGCCCAACGCCGGGAAGATAATCGGCAAGGTCACCCGGCAAAACGCACTGAACGACGACGCACCCAGTGTGCGAGCCGCCTCTTCCAGCTGTGGCGCAGCCTTGTTCAGCGCCGTGCGAATCGGCGCCTGGGCCAGCGGCAGGAACAACAGCGCATAAGCGATCAGCAGCAACATCGACGTCTGGTACAGCGCCGGCACATAGTGCAGGGCGAAATACACCAGGGTCAGCGCAATCACCAGGCCTGGCAGCGCATGCAGCAGATACGGCAAACGCTCGGCCCAGATCGCCAGTTGGCCTTTGTAGCGCACCACCAGCAACCCAACCGGCACCGCCAACACCAGGCACAGTGCGGCGCCACCCAGCGACAATGCCAGGGACGACAGCAAGGCCTCGCTGATCGCTGCCACCGGGAACGCTGCCGATGAGCCGACCGCCAACCAATACGCGAGCATCCCCAGCGGAACCCCGCTGCCGATGATTGCCAGTGTCAGGCAATAAACCTGTCCGGCGGCGGCCCAAGGTCCCAGGCGCACTTGTTCCGCATGTCGTGCCGCGCCTTGGCCGGTGCGCACATGTCGGCCCTTGCCGCGCACTCGCAGCTCAAGCCACAACAGCACCAGACACAGCGCCAGCAGCACCGCCGACAGCATCGCTGCGTTTGCGTTGCTGAATTCCAGCTCGAACTGTTGATAGATCGCGGTGGTGAAGGTTTGCAGGCCGATGATCGACAGCGCGCCGAACTCCACCAGCATGTGCAGCGCAATTAATAGCGAACCGGCCAGAAGCGACGGCCAGAGTAGCGGCAGGGTAATCCTGAAAAACACGCCCCAGCGATTCTGCCCAAGGGTGCGGGCGGACTCTTCCAGCGAAGGATCAAGATTACGCAGGGTCGCCGCCACCGGCAGAAACACCAGCGGATACTTGGACAGGGTCATCACCAGAATCGCCCCGCCCAAACCTTCGAAATGCGCGCTCAAGGAAACCCAAGTGAAGCTGCTGACAAACGCCGGCACGGCGAACGGCAAACAGAGGATCACGCCCCACAGTCGCCGTCCCTTCAGATTGCTGCGCTCCAGCAGCCAGGCCAGCGACAAACCGATCACGCCACACGCCACGGTAACGCCGACCATCAACGACAGCGTATTGCGCAGTAGGCCAAACACATACGGCCGCCACAGCAGATGCAGTGCCTCGGCCCAACCTGCTTGCCAGGTCTTGAGCCCGACATACGCGAGTGGCAGCAGGCTGAGGACAACCAGCAGCAACACCGGCAACAACAACCAGATTGACGGCCGCTTGCGCCGTGGTACGTAACCCCCGCGCGCGGCGGGGGCGGATAGCGATGCGCTCATCAGTTCAAGCCAACGTCACGTTCCAGGTCCAGGGCTTCTTCGGCATTGCCGAGGTCGGCCGGGGTGACTTTCGGCGCTTCGAGTTCGCTGAACGGCTTGAGCCCGCGATCCGATTCCATGCCTTTGTGCAGCGGATATTCAGCGGTGGTCTGGGTGATTACACGCTGGCCTTCTTCGCTGGCCATGTAGGCGAGGAATTGCTGGGCTTCTTTTGGATGTTTGCTGGATTTCAGCACGGCTGCGCTGGAAACCGTGATCAAGCCGCCGACGTCGCCGCCGGTGAAGTAATGCAGTTTCGAGTCGAGCTGGCCTTTTTCGCGCTGCAAGGCAAACCAGTAGTAGTTGTTCACCAGCACCGTGGCGACTTCGCCGTTTTCCACGGCTTTCAGTGCCACCATGTTGTTGCTGTAGACCTTGCCGAAAGCGCGCAGGCCGGTCAGCCATTCTTCGGCAGCGTCCATGCCGTGGGTCTTGATGATCGCCACGGCTTGTTCCTGGAACGCTCCGCTGGTAGGCACGAAGCCGACCTTGCCTTGCCATTTAGGATCGGAGAATTCCATGACCGATTTGGGCAAGTCTTTTTCGTCGATCAGTTTTGGGTTGAAAGCGACCACGCGAACCCGGGCAGTGATGCCGATCCAGGTGCCATTGCCAGCGACGTAATCTTTCGGCAGGACGGCGAGGGTGGCGGCGTCGGTCTGGGCCAGCAGGCCTTGTTCGCCGAGTTTGTTCAGCGGCGGCGACTCTTCGGTGTAGATCACGTCGGCGGGGGAGCGATCGCCTTCTTCGACGACCTGGCTGGCGAGCTGGTTGCTGCTGCCCTTGCGCACATTCACGTGAATCCCGGTCTTGGCTTCGAAGGCTTTGGCGACAGCATCGCCGACTTCCTTGTGTTGGCCGTTATAGAGCGTCAGGGAAACCGGGTCGGCGGCTTGGGTGAGGGGAGTGGCGAGGGCCAGGCCGAGAAGGGTGAAGGTCAGGCTTCGGCGCAGGGTATTTCGAAACATCATTCGCAGGGTTCCTCACTGTCGCATTGCAAAAACTTGCAACAATGATAAACGATATTGTTTCTCAAGTGCGCTTTGCGGGGTAGGAGAGGCTCGGCTAGAGCGGCTGTTGCAGTCCCTGTGGGAGCGGGCTTGCTCGCGAAGGCGATCTTTCAGCTGCATCGATGTCGACTGGCACTCCGTCTTCGCGAGCAAGCCCGCTCCCACAGGGGTCGATGTTGGCTGGAAGTTTTTGAAAGCCAGAAACGCAAAAACCCGCTTTCGCGGGTTTTTGTGAAATTCCAGATCGACTCTGAAATTTGAATTGGTGCCCAGAAGAAGACTCGAACTTCCACGACCTTGCGGTCACCAGCACCTGAAGCTGGCGTGTCTACCAATTTCACCATCTGGGCAGTATCAGCAACGTTGCCGCTGTTGATGTGGCGCACTATACGGAGAGCTTTTTAATCTGTAAACCCCTGATTTGGTTTTAATAAATCAGAAGCCCTGAATGCAAAAAACCCGCTTTCGCGGGTTTTTGTGTGAGCCTTGAAATTGATCTAATCTCAAGCTCGAAATTGGTGCCCAGAAGAAGACTCGAACTTCCACGACCTTGCGGTCACCAGCACCTGAAGCTGGCGTGTCTACCAATTTCACCATCTGGGCAGTATCGGCAACGCTAGTGCGTCGTCGATGGCGCGCACTATACGGAGCGCCTTTTTAACTGTAAACCCCCGCCACTAAAAAAACCTGGAAAATTTCGCCAATGGCATTTAATTCGGTTTTTCGGTGTCGATAAAGAGCTTTAGATGGGCTGTCACAGCCTGAAATTTCCCGTTTCATTACGCCTATGCCAAACTAACCCGCATATAGACAAGGTGAAAACTCTCTAATGGCCGATTGGCAGTCCCTCGATCCCGAGGCCGCTCGTGAAGCGGAAAAATATGAAAACCCTATTCCTAGCCGCGAACTGATCCTTCAGCACCTTGCTGATCGAGGTTCGCCTGCTAACCGCGAGCAGTTGGTCGAGGAGTTTGGTCTTACCACAGAAGACCAGATCGAAGCCCTGCGTCGCCGCCTGCGCGCCATGGAGCGCGACGCTCAACTCATCTATACCCGTCGCGGCACGTATGCGCCGGTGGACAAGCTCGACCTGATCCTGGGCCGCATCAGCGGTCACCGTGACGGCTTCGGCTTCCTGGTCCCGGACGACGGTAGTGACGATCTGTTCATGAGCCCTGCGCAAATGCGTCTGGTGTTCGACGGCGACCGTGCCCTGGCGCGTGTTTCCGGGCTGGACCGTCGCGGTCGCCGCGAAGGCATGATCGTTGAAGTCGTGTCCCGTGCCCACGAGACCATCGTCGGTCGCTACTTCGAAGAAGGCGGTATCGGCTTCGTCGTCGCGGATAACCCGAAGATCCAGCAAGAAGTGCTGGTCACCCCGGGCCGCAACGCCAACGCGCAGATCGGTCAGTTCGTCGAAGTGAAGATCACTCACTGGCCGACGCCACGCTTCCAGCCGCAAGGCGACGTGGTCGAAGTCGTGGGTAACTACATGGCGCCGGGCATGGAAATCGATGTCGCCCTGCGCGCGTACGATATCCCGCACGTATGGCCTGAGGCGGTGTTGAAAGAAGCCGCCAAGCTCAAGCCTGAAGTCGAAGAGAAAGACAAAGAGAAGCGCATCGACCTGCGCCATCTGCCGTTCGTGACCATCGATGGTGAAGATGCGCGCGACTTCGATGACGCGGTTTACTGCGAATCCAAGCCAGGCAAGCTGCGCCTGTTCTCCGGTGGCTGGAAGTTGTACGTGGCGATTGCCGACGTCTCCAGCTACGTGAAGATTGGTTCGGCGCTGGACAACGAATCCCAGGTTCGCGGCAACTCGGTGTACTTCCCCGAGCGCGTGGTGCCGATGCTTCCTGAGCAGTTGTCCAATGGCCTGTGCTCGCTGAATCCGCACGTCGATCGCCTGGCCATGGTTTGCGAGATGACCATCTCCAAATCCGGCGAGATGACCGACTACTGCTTCTACGAAGCGGTGATTCACTCCCATGCTCGCCTGACCTACAACAAAGTCAGCGCGATGCTCGAAACGCCGAAACTCACCGAAGCACGTCAGCTTCGCGGCGAGTACACCGACGTTCTGCCACACCTCAAGCAGCTTTACGCACTCTACAAAGTGCTGCTGGGCGCTCGTCACGTGCGTGGCGCGATCGATTTCGAAACTCAGGAAACCCGGATCATCTTCGGCACCGAGCGCAAGATCGCCGAAATCCGTCCGACCGTGCGTAACGACGCGCACAAGCTGATCGAGGAATGCATGCTGGCGGCCAACGTGGCCACTGCTGAATTCCTGAAGAAGCACGAAATCCCTGCGCTGTATCGCGTGCACAACGGTCCGCCACCGGAGCGTCTGGAAAAACTGCGCGCCTTCCTCGGCGAGCTCGGCCTGTCCCTGCACAAAGGCAAGGACGGCCCGTCGCCGAAGGATTACCAGGCACTGCTGGCGAGCATCAAGGACCGTCCGGACTTCCATCTGATCCAGACCGTCATGCTGCGTTCGTTGAGCCAGGCGGTGTATAGCGCCGATAACCAGGGCCACTTCGGCCTGAATTACGAAGCCTATACCCACTTCACCTCGCCGATCCGCCGCTACCCGGACTTGCTCACGCACCGGGCGATCCGCAGCGTTATCCATTCGAAACAGGACACGCCGCACGTTCGCCGTGCTGGCGCGATGACCATTCCGAAGGCGCGGATTTATCCGTACGACGAAGCGGCCCTGGAGCAACTCGGCGAGCAGTGCTCGATGAGCGAGCGCCGTGCCGACGAAGCGACCCGCGACGTGGTGAACTGGCTCAAGTGCGAGTTCATGAAAGACCGTGTGGGCGAATCGTTCCCGGGTGTGATCACCGCCGTGACCGGTTTCGGCCTGTTCGTCGAACTGACCGACATCTACGTCGAAGGCTTGGTGCACGTCACCGCGCTGCCGGGCGACTACTACCACTTCGATCCTGTGCATCACCGTCTCGCCGGTGAGCGTACCGGTCGCAGCTTCCGCCTCGGCGACACCGTTGAAGTGCGCGTGATGCGCGTCGACCTTGACGAACGCAAGATCGACTTCGAGATGGCTGAAAAGACCATCAGCGCGCCGATCGGTCGCAAGAAGCGCGGCAACGAAAAGGCTGAGCCAGCCGCCAAGACTGCAGCTAAAACCGCCGCAGAACCGGCCCCGGCGAAAACCGGTCGTCGTCCTGCCAAGGAAAAAGCGCCCGAAGCTTATCGCCCGAGCGATGCAGCGGCGAAAAACGCCGAGCTGCGTAAAAGTCGTGAACTGAAACAGGCGTTGCTGTCTGAAGCGAAAAGCGGCGGTAAAGCGGCGTCTGGGGGAAAGACCGGACGGTCGGCGCCTGACAAGGCTCCCGGCAGCAAGCCGAGCAAACACCGTAAAGGCCCGCCAAAATCGGGCTCGGCTCCAGCTGCCAAAAGCGGCGGGGCGCGTAAACCTAAGGCCAAGTCATGAGTCAGTTGGAAAAAATCTACGGCGTGCATGCGGTAGAAGCGTTGTTGCGTCACCACCCAAAACGCGTCAAGCAGATCTGGTTGGCTGAAGGCCGCAGCGATCCGCGGGTTCAGACCCTGATCCAGCTGGCAAACGACAATCGCGTGCCTGTCGGCAACGCCGAGCGTCGCGAGCTGGATGCCTGGGTCGAAGGCGTGCACCAAGGCGTGGTCGCGGACGTGAGTCCGAGCCAGGTCTGGGGCGAGGCGATGCTCGACGAGCTGCTCGATCGCTCCGAAGGCGCACCGCTGCTGCTGGTGCTCGACGGCGTGACCGATCCGCACAACCTTGGCGCTTGCCTGCGTTCGGCCGATGCGGCCGGTGCGCTGGCGGTGATTGTGCCGAAGGACAAGTCGGCCACCCTGACCCCGACGGTGCGTAAAGTGGCCTGCGGTGCGGCGGAAGTGATTCCGTTGGTTGCCGTGACCAACCTGGCGCGCACCCTGGAAAAACTCAAGCAGCGTGGCTTGTGGGTTGTCGGCACGGCGGGCGAGGCTGAGCAGAGCCTGTATCAGCATGACATGACCGGTCCGACCATCCTGATCATGGGCGCGGAAGGCAGCGGCATGCGTCGTCTGACTCGTGATCTGTGCGACTATCTCGTGCACTTGCCGATGGCCGGCAGCGTCAGTAGCCTCAACGTATCTGTGGCGACTGGCGTCTGTCTGTTCGAAGCCCAGCGCCAGCGCAGTGTAAAAGCCGCCACCAAAAAGTCCTGACACTACGCAGGACTCGCAAAACCCGTAGGACCCGTAGGAGCTGTCGAGTGAAACGAGGCTGCGATCTTTTGATGTTGTTTTTTAAGAGCAAGATCAAAAGATCGCAGCCTCGTTTCACTCGACAGCTCCTACAGCTCCTACAGGTTCCTACAGGTGTTCGGAATTGAGTCCAGGTGATTGTTCAAATAATCACCAATTGCCTTGCACCTCTCCTGTCCCTTCTCTACAATTGCGCCCCTTGCTGTGACGGCAGGCACGCATGTGTCTATCGCAAGCAAGTCCATAAGTGTCATTCACTCCTTGTCTGACCGCTTTTGAGCGGCAGGCTACAACCCGTAAGGAGCATTCATGCGTCATTACGAAATCATCTTTTTGGTCCACCCGGATCAAAGCGAGCAAGTCGGCGGCATGGTAGAGCGTTACACCAAGCTGATCGAAGAAGACGGCGGCAAAATCCACCGTCTGGAAGATTGGGGCCGTCGTCAACTGGCCTATGCAATCAACAATGTTCACAAGGCTCACTACGTGATGCTGAACGTTGAATGCACTGGCAAGGCCCTGGCCGAGCTGGAAGACAACTTCCGCTACAACGATGCAGTGATCCGTAACCTGGTCATCCGTCGCGAAGAAGCCGTTACCGGCCAATCCGAGATGCTCAAGGCTGAAGAAAACCGCAGTGAGCGCCGTGAGCGTCGCGACCGTCCTGAGCACTCCGACGCCGAAGGCGTTGACAGTGATGACAGCGACAACAGCGATAACGCTGACGAGTAATCCACGGACCTTTTGAGGAGCCTATTACATGGCACGTTTCTTCCGTCGTCGTAAATTCTGCCGCTTCACCGCTGAAGACGTGAAAGAGATCGATTACAAAGATCTCAACACCCTGAAAGCATACGTATCCGAGACCGGCAAAATCGTTCCAAGCCGTATCACCGGTACCAAAGCTCGTTATCAGCGTCAGCTGGCCACCGCTATCAAGCGCGCCCGCTTCCTGGCCCTGCTGGCCTACACCGACAGCCACGGCCGCTGAGACCGGGCAGTCGACACGTAGCAAAGGATTGAATGCATGCGCGCCATAGCTGAGTTCATCATGCGCGGCCGTGTGCAGGCCACTCTGGTAGTGGCTGGATGCGCGACATTGCCGTTGTTGTATTGGTTGGGTGCTGCCGCTGGATGCCTCGTGCTCCTGCGGCGCGGATTGAAGGACGCCATTGGCGTACTTGCTCTGGGACTGCTGCCGGCCTTGGTCTGGTGGCTTTACTCCGATGATCCACGGGCACTTCTGGTGCTGCTGGGGTCTTCGAGCCTTGCGTTGGTTTTGCGCGCAAGCGAGTCCTGGAACCGCGTGCTGCTGGTCAGCATAGCGATGGGAGTGGTGTTTGCAGTGGTGCTGGGGACAGCTTTTGCTCCCCAAATCGAGATGTTGGCGCAGGCCTTGATAAAGGTCATGCCGTCGCTACTCGGTGATGTCTACCAGAAGTTGTCGGTAGATGAGCAAGCGCGTTTCGCGTCCCTGATTGCACCGGTCCTGACCGGCCTGATTGCGGCCTTGTTGCAAATCGTCAGTGTGCTGAGCCTGCTTGTCGGGCGCTACTGGCAGGCGTTGTTGTACAACCCGGGTGGATTTGGTCGCGAGTTTCGCGCCATCCGATTCCCGCTGGGGCTGGCGATGTTACTGCTGGCGTTCATGCTGTTGGGGCCGAACTTCGGTTCCCAGTTGGCGATGTTGACGCCGTTGTGCAGTGTACCGCTGGTATTCGCCGGGCTGGCCCTGATTCACGGGCTGGTGGCGCAAAAGCGACTGGGCCGATTCTGGCTGGTCGGGTTGTACGTAACGCTGTTGCTGTTCATGCAGCTGATCTATCCGTTGCTGGTGGTCTTGGCCATCGTCGACAGCCTGATTGATTTTCGCGGTCGTCTGCAGTCGAAAGACGCCGATAACGCGAACGGTGAAGGTTAAAAGTTAAGAGGATTTTCACATGCAACTGATCCTTCTGGAAAAAGTCACCAACCTGGGCAACCTGGGTGACAAAGTGAACGTTAAGGCTGGTTACGGTCGTAACTACCTGCTGCCTTACGGCAAAGCTACCGCTGCGACCGCTGCCAACGTGGCTGCGTTCGAAGAGCGTCGCGCTGAGCTGGAAAAAGCCGCAGCAGACCGCAAAACTTCGGCTGAAAACCGCGCCGCCCAACTGGCTGAGCTGGAAGTGACTATCACTGCCACCGCCGGTGACGAAGGCAAGCTGTTCGGTTCGATCGGTACTCACGACATCGCTGATGCACTGACCGCCTCTGGCGTTGAAGTTGCAAAAAGCGAAGTTCGTCTGCCGAACGGCACTATCCGTAACGTAGGTGAATTCGACGTAGCCGTGCACCTGCACGCCGAAGTTGAAGCCACCGTACGCGTTGTCGTGGTAGCAGCTTAAGCAGCACTTGTCGGCTGGCACCCTCGGGTGCTTGCCGGTAACATCGGGCACGATCCTGTTTACAGGTCGTGCCCTTTGTCTTTCTGTAATCCCTGCTTTTCATAAAATAACCAAGTGGCCATGAACGATATCTCCGCTCCTGAGCAATACGATCTGCAAACTGCTGCCCTGAAGGTGCCGCCGCATTCCATCGAGGCCGAACAGGCCGTGCTCGGTGGTTTGATGCTGGACAACAACGCCTGGGAACGCGTGCTCGATCAAGTGTCGGACGGCGATTTCTATCGACATGACCACCGCCTGATCTTCCGTGCGATCGCCAAACTGGCGGACATGAACTCGCCAATCGACGTCGTGACCCTGGCCGAGCAATTGGACAAGGAAGGTCAGACCTCGCAAGTGGGTGGCCTCGGTTACCTCGGCGAACTGGCGAAAAACACGCCGTCCGTCGCCAACATCAAGGCGTATGCCCAGATCGTCCGTGCGCGGGCGACCTTGCGCCAACTGATCGGCATCGCCAGCGAGATTGCCGACAGCGCCTTCAACCCGGAAGGCCGCACCGCAGAAGAAATTCTCGACGAAGCCGAACGGCAAATCTTCCAGATCGCCGAGGCCCGGCCAAAAACCGGCGGCCCGGTGAGCGTGAATGATCTGCTGACCAAGGCCATCGACCGCATCGACACCTTGTTCAACACTGACAACGCCATCACTGGCCTGTCCACCGGCTACACCGACCTCGACGGGATGACCAGCGGCCTGCAGCCGTCCGACCTGATCATCGTCGCCGGCCGTCCGTCCATGGGTAAAACCACCTTTGCGATGAACCTGGTGGAAAACGCCGTGTTGCGCAGCGACAAGTGCGTCCTGGTCTACTCGCTGGAGATGCCAGGTGAATCGCTGATCATGCGTATGTTGTCGTCCCTGGGCCGTATCGACCAGACCAAGGTCCGGGCCGGTCGCCTCGATGACGACGATTGGCCGCGCCTGACCTCGGCGGTCAACCTGCTCAACGATCGCAAGTTGTTCATCGACGATACGGCGGGTATCAGCCCTTCAGAGATGCGCGCGCGGACCCGGCGCCTGGTGCGTGAGCACGGCGATGTCGCCCTGATCATGATCGACTACCTGCAATTGATGCAGATTCCAGGCTCCGGCGGCGACAACCGGACCAACGAGATTTCCGAAATCTCCCGTTCCTTGAAAGCCCTGGCCAAGGAGTTCAATTGCCCGGTGGTGGCGCTCTCGCAGCTCAACCGCTCCCTGGAGCAACGGCCGAACAAACGTCCGATCAACTCCGACCTCCGGGAATCCGGAGCGATCGAGCAGGATGCTGACGTAATCATGTTCGTGTACCGGGATGAGGTGTATCACCCGGAAACCGAGCACAAGGGCATCGCCGAGATCATCATCGGTAAACAGCGGAACGGTCCGATCGGTACGTCGCGACTGGCGTTCATCGGTAAATACACCCGCTTCGAAAACCTCGCGCCGGGCAGCTACAACTTCGACGACGAGTGATTTACCTGTGGGAGCGGGCTTGCTCGCGAAGGCGGTATCACATTCGGCAAATTTGCTGGATGACACACCGCTTTCGCGAGCAAGCCCGCTCCCACATGGGTCCAACGCAATTTCCGACCATAGCCGTCGGAATTGGTTATTTTTTGTGCTATATTCCGCGCCCGCGAAATTCAATGAAAGCCAACACCGGTTATCGACATGATGCAAGCAGCCAAGCCGTTATTTGACTATCCCAAGTACTGGGCCGAATGTTTCGGGCCAGCGCCATTCCTGCCCATGAGCAGGGAGGAGATGGATCAGCTTGGCTGGGATTCCTGCGACATCATCATCGTCACCGGCGATGCGTACGTTGACCATCCGTCGTTCGGCATGGCGATCATTGGCCGGCTGCTGGAGTCGCAAGGCTTCCGCGTCGGGATCATTGCCCAGCCGAACTGGCAGTCCAAAGACGACTTCATGAAGCTCGGCGAGCCGAACCTGTTCTTCGGTGTCGCGGCCGGCAACATGGATTCGATGATCAACCGCTACACCGCCGACAAGAAAATCCGCTCCGATGACGCCTACACCCCTGGTGGCCTGGCGGGCAAACGTCCGGATCGTGCGAGCCTGGTCTACAGCCAGCGCTGCAAGGAAGCCTATAAAAACGTGCCGATCGTCCTCGGTGGCATCGAAGCTTCCCTGCGCCGCATCGCCCACTACGATTACTGGCAGGACCGGGTACGCAACTCGATCCTGATCGACGCCAGCGCCGACATTCTGCTGTACGGCAACGCCGAGCGTGCGATTGTCGAAGTCGCCCAGCGTCTGTCCTACGGTCACAAGATCGAAGACATCACCGACGTGCGCGGCACCGCGTTCATCCGTCGTGACACGCCGAAAGACTGGTACGAAGTCGATTCCACGCGTATCGACCGTCCGGGCAAGGTCGACAAGATCATCAACCCGTACGTGAACACCCAGGACACCCAGGCCTGCGCCATCGAGCAGGAAAAGGGGCCGCTTGACGATCCGGAAGAAGCCAAAGTCGTGCAGATTCTGGCCAGCCCGAAGATGACGCGCGACAAGACTGTGATTCGTCTGCCGTCGGTTGAGAAAGTCCGTGGCGACGCCGTTCTTTATGCTCACGCCAACCGCGTGCTTCACCTCGAAACCAACCCGGGCAACGCCCGTGCGCTGGTGCAGAAGCATGGCGAAGTCGACGTCTGGTTCAACCCGCCGCCGATTCCGATGACCACCGAAGAAATGGACTACGTGTTCGGCATGCCTTACGCACGGATTCCGCATCCGGCGTACGGCAAGGAAAAGATTCCGGCCTACGACATGATCCGTTTCTCGGTGAACATCATGCGTGGCTGCTTCGGCGGCTGCACGTTCTGCTCGATCACCGAGCACGAAGGCCGGATCATCCAGAACCGTTCCGAAGAGTCGATCATTCGCGAAATCGAAGAGATCCGCGACAAGGTGCCAGGCTTCACCGGCGTCATTTCCGACCTCGGCGGCCCGACCGCGAACATGTACCGCATCGCCTGCAAGAGCCCGGAAATCGAATCCGCGTGCCGCAAGCCATCGTGCGTGTTCCCTGGCATCTGCCCGAATTTGAACACCGACCACTCGTCGCTGATCCAGCTCTATCGCAGCGCCCGTGCCTTGCCGGGTGTGAAGAAGATCCTGATTGCTTCCGGCCTGCGCTACGACCTCGCGGTCGAGTCGCCGGAATACGTCAAGGAACTGGTAACTCACCACGTCGGTGGCTACCTGAAGATCGCCCCGGAACACACCGAGGAAGGTCCGCTCAACCAGATGATGAAGCCGGGCATTGGCAGCTATGACAAGTTCAAGCGCATGTTCGAGAAGTATTCCAAGGAAGCCGGGAAAGAGCAGTACCTGATTCCGTACTTCATCGCCGCCCACCCGGGCACCACCGATGAAGACATGATGAACCTGGCCCTGTGGCTCAAGGGCAACGGCTTCCGCGCCGACCAGGTGCAGGCGTTCTACCCGTCGCCGATGGCCACCGCCACCGCGATGTACCACTCGGGCAAGAACCCGCTGCGCAAGGTCACTTACAAGAGCGACGCCGTGACCATCGTCAAGAGCGAAGAGCAGCGTCGTCTGCACAAGGCGTTCTTGCGTTACCACGACCCGAAAGGCTGGCCGATGCTGCGTGAAGCGCTGACCCGTATGGGCCGCGCCGACCTGATCGGGCCGGGCAAGAACCAGTTGATCCCGCTGCATCAGCCAGCGACCGACAGCTACCAGAGCGCCCGTCGCAAGAACTCGACGCCGGCTGGCAGCCATAAAGTGGCAGGCGAGAAGACCACCAAGATTCTGACCCAGCACACCGGCCTGCCGCCGCGTGCCAGCGATGGTGGCAACCCGTGGGACAAGCGTGAACAGGCCAAGGCTGCGGCGTTCGCCCGCAATCAGCAAGCTGCCAAGGAGCGTAAGGACGCGGCCAAAGGCAAAGGGCCCAAGCCTGCGCGCAAACCGGTTGTGCCGCGCTAAGCTTCGCCAGCTCTGACAAAACGCCAACCTTCGGGTTGGCGTTTTTTTGTCTGTTGATCGTTCCAGCCTTTCAATTTCAAGGAAGAAATCCATGGCTCGCCGCAAGAAATCCCCCTCGCAACAACAATCGACTGCCGACAAACTCATGCAGTTGAAGTTTGCCCATTGGCTGGCCTGGCAACCCTATGCGCGGCGTTACGGGTGGATTCATGTAGTGGTCATGATGATGACGATTTTCGCCATTTCGTTGACCGGCACGTTGTTCGGCGAGGTATTTTTCCCACGGGATTACCCGATGATGGAGTACATCCTGATCGGCATGATGGGCGGGTGTTTGCTGATGTCAGGGTGTTTTATCGCGTTGATTCGCGGTTACCCCAAAGCGGTCTGGGGTTTGTTCTGCATGCTGGTGTTCTGCCTGTCGAGCACATTGCTGGCGATGCTTGAAGCAAGCCATGTGGGGTTTACCTGGATCGCGGCAATTCCGTCGCTGATCGGCTTGTATTTGATGAGCAAGCGTCGCTATCAGCGCGCGATTCTGGTGTTGCAAGTGGGCGCCCGCATCCGTCAGCGGATCAAGCGTCTTGAAGCCAGCCTGAAACCCCATCGATGAACCCCGGCAGTCATGCCTTGCGACATTTGCGTGCAATCCCCTCCAACCAAATTCCCGCGTCGCCCGATTTTGGTGCTGTACTGCCTTAAGCAATCTATGAAAGCGCCAGCGCTGCGCGATGGCATAAGTCTTGCGCGCTGTCGAATACGCTTAAGGCTCGCAGGAGGCACGCCGTGTCGATTCATGTCGCATTGCATCACGTCACGCATTACCGCTACGACCGCGCCGTCGAGCTCGGTCCGCAGATCGTTCGCCTGCGCCCGGCAGCCCACAGTCGCACGCGGATTTTGTCCTATGCGCTGAAAGTCTCGCCCGAGCAGCATTTCATCAACTGGCAGCAAGACCCCCAGGGCAACTACCTGGCACGCCTGGTGTTCCCGGAGAAAACCGATGAGCTGCGGATCGAAGTCGATCTGCTGGCGGAAATGGCGGTATTCAATCCGTTCGATTTCTTCCTTGAGCCCTACGCGGAAAAGATCCCGTTTACCTACGCCGCCGATGAGCGCAAGGAACTGGCGCCGTACCTTGAAACCTTGCCCCTGACGCCGAAGTTCAAGGCCTATCTGGACGGCATCGACCGCACGCCGCTGCCCAGCGTGGATTTCCTCGTCGCGCTCAACCAGCGCTTGAGCGAAGACATCGGTTACCTGATCCGCATGGAGCCCGGTGTTCAAACCCCCGAACACACCCTCGAACACGCCTCCGGTTCCTGCCGCGATTCGGCGTGGCTGCTGGTGCAATTGCTGCGCAACCTCGGGCTGGCGGCGCGTTTCGTCTCTGGCTACCTGATCCAGCTCACCGCCGACGTCAAAAGCCTCGACGGTCCCTCGGGTACCGAAGTGGACTTCACCGACCTGCACGCCTGGTGCGAGGTCTACTTGCCCGGCGCCGGCTGGATCGGCCTGGACGCGACGTCAGGGCTGTTTGCCGGTGAAGGACACATTCCGTTGGCGTGTAGTCCCGATCCGGGCTCTGCGGCACCGATCAGTGGCTTGGTGGAACCGTGCGAGTGCGAATTCACCCACGAAATGTCCGTGGAGCGGATTTGGGAAGCGCCACGGGTTACAAAGCCCTACACCGAAGACCAGTGGCTGGCGATCCAGGCGCTGGGTCGGCAGATCGATGCCGACCTGCTGGAAGGCGACGTGCGCTTGACCATGGGTGGCGAACCGACCTTCGTCTCCATCGACGACCCGGACGGCGCGGAATGGAACACCGCCGCCCTCGGCCCGGACAAGCGTCGGCTGTCTGCCGAACTGTTCCAGCGCATGCGCAAACACTACGCACCCAAAGGCCTGGTGCATTTCGGCCAGGGCAAGTGGTATCCCGGCGAACAACTGCCGCGTTGGTCGCTGAACTGCTACTGGCGTCGGGACGGCGTGCCGATCTGGCACAACAGCGCGCTGATTGCCGATGAGCAGGAAGACTACGGTGCCGATGGCGAACTGGCCGGGCGTTTTCTCGCGAGTGTCGCCGAACGCCTGAAAATTCCGACACGCTTTGTGTTCCCGGCCTACGAAGACAATTTCTATTACCTCTGGCGCGAAGGCACTTTGCCGCTGAACGTCAGCGCCGAAGATTCACGCCTGGAAGAACCGTTGGAGCGTGCGCGCCTGCGCAAAGTGTTCGGCCAAGGTCTGGACAAGGTCATCGGCCAAGTTCTGCCGCTGGCGCGCACCGCCAAGGGCGATCAGTGGCAGAGCGGTCGCTGGTATCTGCGCGATGAACATTGCCGGTTGGTGCCGGGGGATTCGCCGCTGGGTTATCGCTTGCCGCTGGGGTCACAGCCTTGGGTGAAAGCCGCGGAATATCCGTTCATCTACCCTAACGACCCGAACCAGGAATTCCCGGCGCTTCCGGACACTCAGCAGTTGAACAGTCCAGGCACGCCTGCGGAAGCGATTGAACGGGATATTGAAATCGACGAATCCGCCGATTGGCTGACCCGCACCGCGTTCTGTGCCGAAGCGCGGGACGGCCGCTTGTACCTGTTCATGCCGCCCCTTGAGCGGGTCGAGGATTACCTGGAGCTGGTCACCGCCATCGAGGCCACGGCGCAGGAACTGCATTGCCCGGTGTTGCTGGAAGGCTATGAACCACCGAGCGATCCGCGCCTGAGCAATTTCCGCATCACCCCGGATCCGGGCGTGATTGAGGTCAACGTGCAGCCGTCCGCGACGTGGGACGAATTGGTTGAGCGCACCGAGTTTCTGTACGAAGAAGCGCGCCAGACCCGGCTGACCACCGAAAAATTTATGATCGATGGCCGGCACACCGGCACTGGCGGCGGTAACCATTTCGTACTGGGTGGCGCCACACCTGCCGATTCACCGTTCCTGCGGCGTCCGGACTTGCTGCGCAGCCTGATCAGTTACTGGCATAACCATCCGTCCTTGTCCTACCTGTTTTCCGGGTTGTTCATCGGCCCGACGTCCCAGGCGCCACGTGTGGACGAGGCGCGTAACGACTCGTTGTATGAACTGGAAATCGCCTTCGCACAGATGCCGAAACCGGGGGAAGAGTGCGCGCCGTGGCTGGTGGATCGGTTGTTACGCAACCTGTTGATCGATGTCACCGGCAACACTCATCGCGCCGAATTCTGCGTCGACAAACTCTATTCGCCGGACGGCACCACCGGGCGTCTCGGCTTGCTGGAATTGCGCGCCTTTGAAATGCCGCCCCATGCGCGCATGAGCCTGGCTCAGCAATTGTTGCTGCGGGCGCTGGTGGCGCGGTTCTGGCGCGAGCCTTATGCACCGCCGAAACTGGCACGCTGGGGCACTGAGCTGCACGATCGTTTCCTGTTGCCGCACTTTATCGAACAGGATTTCGCCGATGTGATCGTCGATCTCAACGCTGCCGGTTACCCGGTGCGCGCCGAGTGGTTTGCCGCGCATCTGGAATTCCGCTTTCCCAAGGTCGGCGATTACGCCGTCAGTGGCATCGAGCTGGAAGTACGCCAGGCCTTGGAGCCTTGGCATGTGCTGGGCGAGGAGGGCGCGGTCGGCGGGACGGTGCGTTATGTGGATTCGTCCCTGGAGCGCTTGCAGGTCAAAGTCACCGGCCTGGCGCCGCAACGTTATCTGCTGACCTGCAATGGCATTCCGGTGCCGTTGCAGCCGACCGGTCGGGTGGGAGAGTTCGTCGCAGGCGTGCGGTTCCGCGCCTGGCAACCGTTCAACTGCCTGCAACCGACCATCCCGGTCCACGCGCCACTGGTGTTCGACCTGCTCGATACTTGGATGGAGCGCTCGCTGGGTGGCTGTCAGTACCACGTCGCCCATCCGGGCGGGCGCAACTACGACAGCCTGCCGGTGAACGCCAACGAAGCAGAGAGCCGGCGAATGGCGCGTTTCTTCCGAATCGGACACACCCCTGGGAAACTTCCTATACCGAACGTGACGATTAACGACGAGCTGCCGATGACACTCGATTTGCGACGTTTCTAAGCCCTACACGACGCTCGGATTTTTCGTATATCCGAGCGTCATGAGCCTGCGTTAGTCTGACCGTTCTTTGCTGTCTGCCGAGCTTTCCATGCCTGACCTGCTTGACCGCTACCCGCTGACGGCGGGGACTTATCACGAACTGCTCGACGACAGCGGCGCGGTGCGCCCGCACTGGCGTCGGCTGTTCGACCAATTGCAGCGCAGCACCCCGACGCAACTGGTGCAGCGCCAGGCGTTGCTGACCCGGCAAATCCAGGAAAACGGCGTGACCTACAACGTCTACGCCGACCCCAAGGGCGCCGATCGTCCGTGGGAACTGGACCTGTTGCCCCATGTGATTGCTGCCGATGAGTGGCAGCAACTGTCCGCCGGGATTGCCCAGCGGGCGCGCTTGCTCAACGCGGTACTGGCGGACCTGTATGGCCCACAGCGTCTGATCGCCGAAGGGCTGCTGCCGGCCGAACTGGTGTTCGGGCACAACAATTTCCTGTGGCCGTGTCAGGGGATTTCTCCGCCTGACGGCGCCTTTCTGCACCTGTACGCCGTGGACCTGGCGCGCACCCCGGACGGTCGCTGGTGGGTGACGGCGGACCGGACCCAGGCGCCGTCCGGTGCCGGTTATGCGCTGGAAAACCGCACCATCGTGTCTCGGGCGTTTCCCGAGTTGTACCGTGATTTGAAGGTGCAGCACCTCGCCGGGTTTTTCCGCACCTTGCAGGAAACCCTGGCCCGCCAGGCACCGAGTGACGATGAAGCACCGCTGATCGTGCTGCTGACGCCGGGGCGGTTCAACGAAAGCTATTTCGAACATTTGTACCTCGCACGCCAGCTCGGTTATCCGCTGGTGGAGGGCGGCGACCTGACGGTGCGCGACGCTACCGTCTACCTGAAAACCTTGAGCGGCCTGCGCCGGGTGCACGCGATCATGCGGCGCCTCGACGATGACTTCTGCGACCCTCTGGAACTGCGCACCGACTCGGCCCTCGGCGTGCCGGGTTTGCTGGAGGCCGTGCGTCAGGGGCGGGTGCTGGTCGCCAATGCCCTGGGCAGCGGCGTACTGGAATCGCCGGGACTGCTGGGTTTTCTGCCAAGGATCAATCAATTCCTGTTCGGCGAAGAACTTATCCTGCCGTCCATTGCGACCTGGTGGTGCGGTGAAGCGCCGGTGCTCGCCCAGGCCTTGGAGAAGTTGCCGGAGTTACTGATCAAACCGGCATTCCCGTCCCAGAGCTTCGCGCCTGTGTTTGGCCGAGATCTGAGTGAAAAACAGCGTCAGGCGCTGGCTGAGCGCATGCAGGCGCGGCCTTACGCTTATGTCGCGCAAGAACTGGCGCAGCTGTCCCAGGCGCCGATCTGGCAGGCCGAGGACGGTCAACTGCAACCCCGGGCCATCGGCATGCGCGTGTACGCGGTGGCCAGTCGTGATGGTTATCGGGTGCTGCCCGGCGGCCTGACCCGTGTCGCCGCTGAAGCCGATGCCGAGGTGGTATCGATGCAGCGCGGTGGCGCGAGCAAGGACACTTGGGTGCTGGGTGAACGGGCGCCAAGCGGCGAACAATGGAAAACCCGGCGCACCATCGGTGTCCATGATCTGGTGCGGCGCGATCCGTATCTGCCGTCGCGGGTGGTCGAGAATTTGTTCTGGTTTGGTCGGTACTGCGAGCGTTGCGATGACAGTGCGCGGTTGCTGCGGGTCATGCTGGCGCGTTACGTCGATGGCGATGATCCGCAAGCGCTGGAAGCGGCGGTAGACCTTGGTGAACGCCTGAATCTGTTGCCCGAGGAAGGCGAGTTGCCGGAGCGTTTGCTGGCGGCGTTGCTCGGCGATGACTGGCCGTTCAGCTTGCGTTCCAACCTGCAACGACTGCAGTGGGCGGCCTCGCAAGTGCGCGGCAAGCTCTCCCGGGAAAACTGGCAGGCGCTGGTGGAATTGCAGCGCGAGGCCATGGAGCTGGAAACCGAAGAGCCGGATTTCGGCGAGTTGCTGGATTTCCTCAACCGCTTGGTGATGTCCCTGGCGGCGCTGTCCGGGTTTGCCCTGGACGACATGACTCGGGACGAAGGCTGGCGTTTCCTGATGATCGGCCGGCGCATCGAGCGTTTGCAGTTTCTCAGCAGCAGCCTCGCGGCATTCCTGCGCGGTGCCGGCGCCTTCGATCAAGCCGGGCTTGAGTGGCTGCTGGAGCTGGGCAACAGCAGCATCACCTACCGCTCGCGCTATCTGGCGGTGGCGCAGTTGATTCCGGTGCTCGACCTGTTGTTGCTGGATGAGCAGAACCCGCACGCGGTGCTGTTCCAGTTGAAACTGGTGACCCGCACATTGAAGCGCCTGAATGACGATTTCGGTGCGCCGCGAGAGGCGGGGCTGCCACGGTTGGTGGAGCGCTTGATGCACTTCGATCTGGGCTGCCTGGAGAACTCGCTGTTTGGCGAGGCCAGCGTTCACGCAGCGGTCGAGGGCCTGGCCGATTTGCTCCAAGAAATCGCCGATGCCAGCGGCCAGGTCTCGGATCGCCTGGCCTTGCGCCATTTTGCCCATGTCGATGATGTCAGCCAGCGCACGGTGTCCGTCTGATGAATGCCCGTTACCAGATTTTCCACGACACCCATTATCACTACGACAGCCCGGTGTCCCTGGCCCAGCAACTGGCGCACCTGTGGCCGCGCCCCTGCACCTGGCAGCGCTGCACCGCGCAGGCGTTGCTGATCAGCCCGGACCCGACGACCCGTCGCGATGAGCTGGACGTGTTCGGCAATCCGCTGACTCGACTCGCTTTCGAACGCCCCCACGATGAGCTGCTGGTGAATGCCGAACTCACCGTTGAAGTACTGGCCCGGCCGGTCCTGGATTTCAATCTGTCGCCGGCCTGGGAAGAAACCCGCAACGCGCTGACTTACAGCAGCCAGCCGCTTTCACCTGAGTTGCTGGAAGCCTGTCGTTATCGTTTCGAATCGCCGTACGTGCACTTGAAACGCAACTTCGTCGATTTCTCGGAAAGCTGTTTTCCTCCGGGACGGCCGTTGCTGCTGGGTGTTCAGGCGTTGATGGAGAAGATTTTCAGCGAGTTCACCTTCGATGCCGAGGCAACCCAGGTCGCCACGCCGCTGGTGGAAGTGCTGGAGCGTCGGCGTGGCGTCTGTCAGGACTTCGCGCACCTGATGCTCGCGTGCGTGCGCTCGCGCGGTCTGGCGGCGCGCTACATCAGCGGTTATCTGCTGACCCAGCCACCACCGGGCCAGCCGCGACTGATCGGCGCCGATGCGTCCCATGCCTGGGTGTCGGTGTTTTGCCCGGTGCTCGGTTGGGTGGATTTCGACCCGACCAACAATGTGCAACCGGCGCTGGAACACATCACCCTGGCCTGGGGCCGGGATTTTTCCGATGTGTCGCCGTTGCGCGGGGTGATTCTTGGCGGCGGCAATCATGACCCGGAAGTCCGAGTCACCGTGATGCCACTGGATTAACCGAAATCCCCTTGTGGGAGCGGGCTTGCTCGCGAATGCGGTGTATCAGTCGATATCAATGTGGCTGACACACCGCATTCGCGAGCAAGCCCGCTCCCACAGGGGGGGGATGGTGTGTCAATGAAAAGGAGGAATTCCGATGTTCCCGGTTTCAATCAAAGGCGTCCTGCAGTCCCCCGAAGGCCTTGTCGTGCTGATGCTCAACGAGCGTGACGAATGGGAATTACCTGGCGGGCGAATCGAGCTGGGCGAGACGGCACCGGACTGCCTGGCACGGGAGATTGCCGAGGAGCTGGACGTCGAAGTGGGGGTGGGGGAGCCGCTGGATTCGTATCTGTTCGAGGTGATCCCCGGCAAACACGTATTTATCTCGACCTACCGCTGCCAGTTGCTGGGCGGATTTGTGCCGAAAGTCAGTCATGAACACAAGGAGATCGGGCTGTTTGATCCGGCGAATCTGCCGGCCAACTTGCCCAAGGGGTATCGCGATTCGATTCACAAAGCGTTGGGCCTGTGAGGGTCAGCAGCGGGGCTGCTGACCCTGGACACAGATCCGGTGAGCCTGATCAGATCATCGGGCCCTGAGGGTCTCAGGCGTCGGGCGCCTGATCTTTCGGTGCTTCAACATCATCTTCTGCCGCCACTTCACCTTCTGCATCCGGGTTCAGTGCTGCTGCTTCTTCTTCAGCTGTAGCTTTCTTGCGCTGAAGCTTTTCCTCTTTCTTCTGCTCCTTGGCCAAGTCTCTCTGACGTTTGGCGAAGGAATAATTAGGTTTAGCCATGGGCGATCCTCTGGGGTCGAAGGTGAGGTTGAGCGGCGCATATTCTGCCCTGTATCGGTGCCTAGCCGTTAGCTGGGTTTTTGCTCGGCCCATTTTGGCAGGATCGAGGGTTGCCAGGCGTCCAGTGCATCGAGCAGGGTTTGCGGCGATTCGCTCACTTGCAGCATGTCACGGTGTGGTGCGCGAACGAAGCCTTCGCCGACGATATGATCAAGAAAAGCGGTCAATTGGCCATAGAAACCGTTTACTTCGAGCAAACCAAGCGGTTTTCCGTGGTAGCCAAGCTGACCCCAGGTCCAGACTTCGAACAGTTCTTCCAGCGTGCCAAGGCCGCCGGGCAGCGCGATAAATGCGTCGCTGAGTTCAGCCATCCGCGCCTTGCGCGCATGCATGCCGTCCACGACTTCAAGACGCGTCAGGCCGCTGTGACCGATTTCCTTGTCCTTGAGGCTTTGCGGGATGATCCCGATGACTTCGCCACCGGCCGCGAGTGCCGCATCGGCGACGATCCCCATCAGCCCGACGGCGCCGCCGCCATAGACCAGGGTCAGCTTGCGCTCGGCCAATGCTCGCCCGAGGGCGACAGCCGCTTCACGATAAGCCGGGTTGGTGCCGATACTGGCACCGCAAAATACACAAACGGATGCGATAGACATGCCTTACTCCGTGGTCAGAATGGCCACAGAGTAAAGGCAGAAATCCGTCGATCCAAGGGTTAAACCTCGCGTTGAGGTGTTTCGTAAGTACCGCTGGCGCCACAGGCGTAGGCGGCGAGCAAACTGCGTAATAAGCTGTTGATGGACATGACAGGCGCTCCTTCCAAGTGATGAAGACTTGAGGATAGGGCCGACCCAGACGTCTGGCTGTTAGTTTGTTTCGATGAGTGTCATAGCCCGAAAGTTGTATACAATTTTTGACTCAGGTCATAGGAACTTGCGAAGTTTTCAGGCAGTCTTCTGTCCATTCGCGATTTTGTTAACCCTGCCTTGGAGATTCACCATGTTTGCAAAACTTGCTGCGGTATCCCTGCTTACACTGGCAAGCGCTCAGTTGATGGCTGCGGAGTGCAAGACCACCGTCGACTCCACTGACCAGATGTCCTTCAACACCAAAGCCATTGAAATCGACAAGAGCTGCAAGACCTTCACCGTCGAGCTGACTCATTCGGGCAGCCTGCCGAAAAACGTCATGGGCCATAACTGGGTGCTGAGCAAAGAGGCTGACATGCAGCCGATCGCCACCGCAGGCCTGGCCGCCGGCATCGACAAGAACTACCTGCCGGAAGGCGACGCACGCATCATCGCCCACACCAAGATCATCGGTGCTGGCGAGAAAGACTCGGTGACCTTCGACGTGTCGAAACTGGCGGCTGGCGAAAGCTACGGTTTCTTCTGCTCGTTCCCTGGCCACATCTCGATGATGAAAGGCGCGGTTACCCTGAAGTAATCGAATCGCGCGCATAAAAAAGCGTCCACTTGGGACGCTTTTTTTTGGCTTTCCCTGTAGGAGCTGTCGAGTGAAACGAGGCTGCGATCTTTTGATTTTGTTTTTAAAAGCAAGATCAAAAGATCGCAGCCTCGTTTCACTCGACAGCTCCTACAGATGCATGGCGCTTAGGGCGCAAACGGCATCACGCGCTTGTGATGGGTCTTTTTGTACGTATCACAGATGATCTTGAACGCTTCCTCACGCACCGGCTCGCCGTGCAGGAACGCATCGATCTCGGCATAGGTCACGCCGTGGGACGCTTCGTCCGGTTTGCCTGGCGACAGGTCTTCAAGGTCGGCAGTTGGAATTTTTTCCACCAGCGATTCCGGCGCGCCGAAGCTGCGAGCAATCGACCGCACCTGATTTTTCACCAGGCCGCTCAACGGGGCTAAATCGCAGGCACCGTCACCGAACTTGGTGAAGAAGCCCATTACCGCTTCCGCCGCGTGGTCAGTACCGATCACCAACCCGTGGGCCGCGCCGGCGATGGTGTACTGGGCGACCATGCGCATCCGCGCCTTGGTGTTGCCGAGCACGAAATCCACCGACACCGCATGCTGGCCTTCGAACGCCGCGACTTCACCGGCCAGGGATTTGACCGCCGGGCCGATGTTCACTGTGTGGCGTTCGTCCGGGGCGATGAAATCCACCGAGGCCTGGGCGTCGTGTTCATCGAATTGCGTCTCGTACGGCAGGCGCACGGCGATGAACTTGTAGCTGTCATCACCGGTGCGGGTGCGCAGTTCACGCATGGCGCGCTGGGCCAGCAGGCCGGCGGTCAGGGAATCCACGCCGCCGCTGATGCCCAGCACCAGGGTCTTGAGTCCGGAATTGACCAGGCAATCCTGAATGAAGGTAATCCGCCGGGCGACTTCAGCCTCGAGGGCGGCCTGATCGGCGAACGGCGGCTGGACGTTGAGCTGTTCAGCAATCTCACGCTGTTCGGCTTGCATGAATTCACTCCTTGCTAGAGATACTGGGAAGGGCAGGTACTTTGAAAACATGTCGCAAATAGGCGACGAAATTCGGGTCTTTGCAGTGAGTCTTGCCTGGCTCGTCGGAGATCTTCGCCACCGGTTGGCCGTTGCAGGCGGTCATTTTAAGCACGATGCTCATCGGTTCAACACCCGGAATATCACAGGTCAGATTGGTGCCGATGCCGAAGCTGACATTGATCCGACCCCGCAGCGCGCGGAATATTTCCAGCGACTTGGGCAGCGTCAGGCTGTCGGAGAACACCAGCGTCTTGCTCATCGGGTCGATGCCGAGCTTGTGGTAGTGGGCAATCGACTTTTCCGCCCATAGCACCGGATCACCGGAGTCATGGCGCAAACCGTCGAAGAGCTTGGCGAAATACAGGTCGAAATCGCCGAGGAAGGCGTCGGTGGTGATGCAGTCGGTCAGGGCGATCCCCAGCAAACCGCGATACTCGCGGACCCAGCAATCGAGGGCGGCAATCTGGCTGTCGATCAAGCGCGGGCCGAGTTGCTGATGGGCCATGATCCACTCGTGGGCCATAGTGCCCAAAGGTTTCATGTCCAGCTCGCGGGACAGGTGCACGTTGCTGGTGCCGACGAAGCGCCCGGGGAAATCGTGCTTGAGCACGTTCACCACTTCTTCCTGCACGCGGTACGAAAACCTGCGTCGCGTGCCGAAATCGGCTACCTGCAATTCGGACAATTCGTCGCTGCTAGCGTTGGCAGTCAGCCAGTCGAACTTGCGATAGAGCTGCTCACGCGCCTGCTCGAGAACGACTTCCCGGTAGCGATAGCGGTTACGCACTTCGCTGACGATCGCCAGCATCGGCACTTCGAACAGAATCACGTGCAACCACGGTCCGCGCAGGCGGATGAACAACTCGCCGTTTTCGATGCCAGTGTGGACGTAGCGCAGATTGAAGCGGAACAAGCCGAGAAAACGCAGGAAATCCGGCTTCATGAAGCTGATGCGCTCCAGGAAACTCAACTGGTCGGCGCTCAGGCTCAACTCGGCCAGGCGCTCGATCTGGTAACGGATCTCCGCCAGGTACGGGCGCAGATCCTCACTGTTACGGCAACGAAACTCCCATTCGACTTCCACGTTAGGGTAGTTGTGCAGCACCGCCTGCATCATCGTCAGTTTGTAGAAGTCGGTGTCGAGCAGGTTCTGCACGATGCGATCGCCAAATACGCTCTCGCTCATAAGGGAATCTCCAGGCTGGCCGCGGCCCGTGGTCGCGACGTTTCAGCTGTATCAATGAATGGGGCTAGTGGCGCATATCGGCGGTGGTGATTGCCAGCGATTTTTTTGGCTGTAGCAGATCCCTGTGGGAGCGGGCTTGCTCGCGAAGGCGGTGGGTCAGTCAATATTAATGTTGAATGTGCCGGCCTCTTCGCGAGCAAGCCCGCTCCCACAGGGATTGGGGTAACTCTAAATCTGTGGTGTGTCCGGGCTATCAATCTGCTCCAGCATCCACTTCACAAAATCCCGAACCTTGGGCACTTCCGCCGAGTGTTCGGGGTACGCCAGGTAATAAGCGTCGGAACTCGGCATCGCATGCTGCCAGGGTATGACCAGTTTGCCGTCGGCCAATTCCTCTTCCACCAGAAACCTTGGCAACAGCGCCACGCCGCAGCCCACTTGCGCGGCGCGGATGCACATATAAAAGGTTTCGAAGCGTGGGCCGTGGTAGCTGTGTTCGGTGTGGTAGCCCTGGCTGTCGAACCAGTCATGCCAGGCCTGGGGCCGGGAGGCGTTTTGCAGCAGGACCAGGTCGGTGAGTTGCGTCGGATCGGTAAACGACGTGTCCGGCAGGCTGCCCGGCGCGCAGACCGGCACCAGCTCTTCGCCGAACAGCTTCAGGCTTTCGGTGCCGGGCCGCGAGCCCTGACCGAAGTAGAACGCCAGGTCGCTGCGGCCTTGCAGCAGGTCGTCGGCTTCCTGCTCGCTGCACAAATCGAGGTGAATCGAGGGATGACGCAGACGCCAGCCTTTCAGGCGCGGCACCAGCCAGCGTGCGCCAAAGGTCGGCGGCGTCGAGACGCGCAGGACTTCGGTGTCACCGCCGTAGGAACGCAGGTAATGGGTCGACATCTCGACCTGCGTGAGGATTTTTCGCACCTCGACCAGGTACAAATCACCGGCCGGAGTCATTTGCAGGCGTCGGCGCACCCGGCGGAACAGCAGGTGCTGCAACAACTCTTCGAGTTGCGCGACCTGTTTGCTGACGGCGCTCTGGGTCAGGTTCAGCTCTTCGGCGGCCCGGGTGAAGCTCAAATGCCGGGTCACGGCCTCGAAACACTGCAATGCAGTGATCGACGGCAAGTAGCGTTTATTCAGCATGGGTGGTCCTTTTTCTTGTATCTCTATGCTTTTCTTAACCGGCAGATGCGAAGCATGAATAAACGGAATGATATCTCGCTTAATGGTCGTTTGTTGGCTCGTCTCGGGGGCGCTACAACTACAGGTCTGATCAGCCGTGAAATTCCGGCTGCACGATTTCCGTTTTCTGCTTGAGGAGTGACCCATGGTTGCCGCATTGCTTGATCGTCTTGGTGTGAACCCGGCCCTGTACCAGAACGGCAAAGTGCCCGTGCATTCGCCGATCGATGGCAGCCAGATCGCTGCCGTGAACTGGGAAGGTGCCGCTGAAGTCGAGCAACACATCAGTCGCGCAGATCATGCGTTCGAATTGTGGCGTAAGGTCCCGGCACCGCGCCGTGGCGAACTGGTGCGCCAACTGGGCGACATTCTGCGTGAATACAAGGCCGATCTCGGTGAGCTGGTCTCCTGGGAAGCCGGCAAGATTACCCAGGAAGGCCTGGGCGAAGTTCAGGAAATGATCGACATCTGCGACTTCGCCGTCGGTCTGTCCCGCCAGTTGTACGGCTTGACCATCGCTTCCGAGCGTCCAGGCCACCACATGCGCGAAACCTGGCACCCGCTGGGCGTTGTCGGCGTAATCAGTGCGTTCAACTTCCCGGTCGCGGTCTGGGCCTGGAACACCACGCTGGCGCTGGTTTGCGGTAACCCGGTGATCTGGAAACCGTCAGAAAAAACCCCGCTGACCGCTTTGGCCTGCCAGGCACTGTTCGACCGCGTACTGAAAAACTTCAGCGATGCACCTCCACACCTGAGCCAAGTGATCATCGGCGGCCGCGATGCCGGCGAAGCGCTGGTCGATGACCCGCGTGTCGCGCTGATCAGCGCCACCGGCAGCACCCGTATGGGCCGTGAAGTGGCGCCGAAAATCGCCGCGCGTTTTGCTCGCAGCATCCTTGAGCTGGGCGGCAACAATGCAATGATCCTCGGCCCAAGCGCCGACCTGGACATGGCCGTTCGCGCAATCCTGTTCAGCGCCGTCGGCACCGCCGGCCAGCGTTGCACCACCCTGCGTCGCCTGATTGCCCACGAATCGGTAAAAGAAGAAATCGTCACTCGCCTGAAGGCTGCGTACTCCAAGGTGCGCATCGGCAATCCGCTGGAAGGCAACCTGATCGGCCCGCTGATCGACAAAAACAGCTTCGAAAACATGCAGGAAGCGCTGGAACAAGCCTTGAGCGAAGGCGGCCGGGTGTTTGGCGGCAAGCGTCAGCTGGAAGACAAGTTCCCGAATGCTTACTACGTGTCCCCGGCGATCGTGGAAATGCCAGAGCAAAGCGAGGTGGTTCGCGATGAAACCTTCGCGCCGATCCTTTACGTGGTGGGTTACACCGATTTCGCTGAAGCCCTGCGCCTGAACAACGCTGTACCGCAAGGCCTGTCCTCGTGCATCTTCACCACCGACGTGCGTGAAGCCGAGCAGTTCATGTCGGCGGTGGGCAGCGACTGCGGCATCGCCAACGTCAACATCGGCCCGAGCGGCGCGGAAATCGGCGGCGCGTTTGGTGGCGAGAAGGAAACCGGCGGTGGCCGTGAGTCGGGCTCCGACGCATGGCGCGGCTACATGCGCCGCCAGACCAACACCGTGAACTATTCGCTGGAGTTGCCGTTGGCGCAGGGGATTACCTTCGACTAAGCGCAACGCTTGAACCCATGAAGATCCCCTGTGGGAGCGGGCTTGCTCGCGAAAGCGGTGTGTCATTCAGCACAAATGTTGGATGTGACGCCGCCTTCGCGAGCAAGCCCGCTCCCACACTGGGAATGGTGTGTTGGTTAGGTTTCTGATTGGAGTCTGGCAATGCCGTTACGCGAAGAGTGTCTGTGGGAAAAACTGACGCCACAAAGGCCCGACAATGCGGCGCTCAAGGGTGAAGTGAAGGTCGATGTCTGCGTCATCGGCGCCGGGTTTACCGGGCTGTCGGCAGCCGTGCATTTGTTGGAGGCGGGTAAAAGCGTCTGCGTGCTGGAAGCCCATCGCGCCGGGCATGGCGGGTCTGGACGCAACGTCGGGCTGGTCAACGCCGGGATGTGGATCCCGCCGGATGAGATTGAAGCCGGGTTCGGCGAAGCGGTCGGCAGTCAGCTCAACCGTATGCTCGGCGCCGCACCGTCCCTGGTGTTCAGCCTTGTGGACAAGTACAAAATCGATTGCCAATTACGCCGTGAAGGCACGCTGCACATGGCGCACAACAGCCGTGGCGAAGCTGATCTGCGCAGTCGCGAAGAACAATGGAAACGTCGCGGAGCACCGGTTGAACTGTTGACCGGCCAGGCCTGCGAACAAGCCACCGGGACCAAAAAGATCGCCGCCGCGTTGCTGGATCGACGTGCTGGCACCATCAACCCGATGGCCTACACCACCGGGCTGGCTAAAGCGGCGACCGCCCTCGGCGGTCAACTGTTCGATCATTCTCCGGTGACCCGACTCGAACGTCAGGGCCAAAAGTGGTCAGTCCAGACCACCCAAGGCTCGGTACTCGCCGATCAAGTCGTGATCGCCTCCAACGCCTACACCGAAGGCGACTGGACTGAACTGCGGCGCAATTTCTTCCCCGGTTATTACTACCAAGTGGCCTCGGTCCCGCTGACCGACGACGCCGCGCAACAGATCCTGCCCGGCGGCCAGGGTTCCTGGGATACGCGCCAGGTCCTCAGCAGCATCCGTCGCGACAAAGATGGACGCTTGCTGCTCGGCAGCCTCGGCAATGGCAATCAGAAACCGACCTGGTTCCTGAAAGCCTGGGCCGATCGAGTCCAGCAGCATTATTTCCCCTACCTGAAACCGGTTGAATGGGAGTGCACCTGGACCGGTTGCATCGCCTTTACCCCTGATCACCTGATGCGCCTGTTCGAACCGGCGCCCGGTTTAGTGGCAGTTACCGGTTACAACGGCCGGGGCGTGACAACTGGCACGGTGGTCGGGAAAGCCTTTGCCGACTATTTGTGTAACGGAAATCCTCAAGCGCTACCGATTCCGTTCGCACCGATGCAGCCCCTGGCCGGTGTCGGCCTGCGCAGCTGTCTGTATGAGGCCGGTTTTTCGCTGTATCACGCAGGCCAGTGCTTGCGGATCGTGATTTGATTGTTGAAATGTGTTGCTGGAAGCGGCGCTTTTTCGCGTAGCGACTAGCCTGTAATGGTGCGGGTTGTAGCAGTACCGCACCAGCAGTGTGCACTTCGGTGACGCACGTTGTTACAGGCTGGTTGCACGTCGTTTAGTGCCGCGGTTGCAATGATGGCGCGTGCGGGTTGCGCCTTTTTAAAATAATGGTTTCACCTCCCGCGGTTTAGACGGTTGCACGCCCAATGAAAATGGGATCGAAACAGTCGAAATAACAATAAAGCAGCGACTTTTTTCAGAATAAAAAACCGATGGCACGGCCCTTGCTCTGAGCAACCAGAGAAGTCGCAGTGCCAACTAAAAAAAAACCTTGGAGCACCACCTCATGTCCCAGACGTTTTACAAGAAAGGCTTTCTGGCCCTCGCAGTGGCAACTGCGTTGGGTGTTTCTGCGTTTGCACAAGCTGATGTGAAAATCGGTGTGGCAGGTCCAATGACTGGCGCCAACGCGGCATTTGGCGAGCAGTACATGAAGGGTGCACAGGCAGCAGCCGACGCGATCAACGCATCGGGCGGCGTCAACGGGGAAAAAATCGTACTGGTGAAGGGCGATGACGCCTGCGAACCGAAACAGGCTGTGACGGTCGCCAAGGACCTGACCAACCAGAAAGTCGCTGGCGTAGTCGGTCACTTCTGCTCCTCGTCGACCATCCCGGCCTCCGAGATCTACGACGAAGCGGGCATCATCGCGATCACTCCAGGTTCCACCAACCCACAAGTTACCGAACGCGGCTTGAGCGCCATGTTCCGTATGTGCGGGCGTGACGACCAGCAAGGCATCGTGGCCGGCGACTACATCGTCGACGTGCTCAAGGGCAAGAAAGTTGCCGTACTGCACGACAAAGACACCTACGGCCAAGGCCTGGCGGATGCTACCAAGGCTCAACTGGTCAAGCGCGGCGTAACGCCAGTGCTGTACGAAGGCCTGACCCGCGGCGAGAAAGACTTCAGTGCCGTGGTTACCAAGATCCGTGCGGCCGGTGCCGACGTGGTCTACTTCGGCGGCCTGCACCCAGAGGCGGGTCCACTGGTTAAACAGCTGCGTACCGAAGGCCTGAAAGACGTGAAATTCATGTCCGATGACGGCATCGTGACCGACGAACTGGTGACCACCGCTGGCGGCCCGCAATACGTCGACGGCGTGCTGATGACTTTCGGCGCTGACCCGCGCCTGCTGCCAGACAGCAAAACTGTCGTAGACGCGTTCCGCAAAGCCGGCACCGAGCCTGAAGGCTACACCCTGTACGCCTACGCTTCGGTCCAGACCCTGGCTGCTGCCTTCAACGGCTCCAAGTCCAACAGTGGCGAAAAAGCCGCCGAGTGGCTGAAGAAAAACCCGGTCAAGACCGTCATGGGCGAGAAGACCTGGGACAGCAAGGGCGACTTGAAAGTCTCCGACTACGTGGTTTACCAGTGGGACAAGGACGGCAAATACCACCAGCTGGAAAAACAGAAGTGATATGACCTGTTGATTTGCCCGGCGCCTTGTGCGCCGGGCAGTCAAAGAACATGTCCGTGCAGTACCTGTCTTTTCTCGTAGAGCTGCACATAACCGTGTTGCACTGGTGGCTGAACCCCGGTCCGTTGCAACCCGCTTCTGTGCAGTCTCTCAAATGCGTGAGATTGCGTTATGGATGGTATTTTCCTGCAGCAACTGGTCAACGGCCTGACCCTCGGGTCGGTCTATGGCCTGATCGCCATCGGCTACACAATGGTCTATGGCATCATCGGCATGATCAACTTCGCCCACGGCGAGGTTTACATGATTTCCGCTTACCTCGCGGCAATCAGTCTGGCTCTGCTGGCTTACTTCGGTATTGAATCCTTCCCTCTGCTGATGCTCGGCACACTGGTCTTCACCATCATCGTCACCGCGGTGTATGGCTGGGTCATCGAGCGCGTCGCCTACAAACCGCTGCGCAACTCCACACGACTGGCACCGCTGATCAGCGCCATCGGTATTTCCCTGATCCTGCAAAACTACGCACAGATCGCCCAGGGCGCTCGCCAACAGGGTGTTCCAACCCTGCTGACCGGTGCATGGCGCGTTGAAGTGGGCACTGGCTTCGTCCAGCTGACCTACACCAAGATCTTCATTCTGGTGGCAGCGTTCGTCGGCATGGGCCTGCTGACCTATGTCATCAAGTACACCAAGCTCGGCCGCATGTGCCGCGCCACCCAGCAAGACCGCAAGATGGCCTCGATTCTGGGGATCAACACCGACCGCGTGATTTCCTACGTGTTCATCATCGGTGCAGCAATGGCGGCCCTCGCCGGCGTACTGATCACCATGAACTACGGCACGTTCGACTTCTACGCAGGCTTCGTTATCGGGATCAAGGCGTTCACCGCCGCGGTACTCGGTGGCATCGGTTCGCTGCCTGGCGCGATGCTCGGCGGGATCATCCTCGGGATTTCCGAGTCGCTGTTCTCAGGTCTGGTGAACTCGGACTACAAAGACGTTTTCAGCTTCTCGCTGCTCGTTCTCGTTCTGGTCTTTCGGCCCCAAGGCCTGCTCGGCCGTCCTCTTGTGTCGAAGGTGTAAGCGATGTCTTCAACCACTAAAAAAACCATTGATCTCAAAAGAAGCCTGGTTGACGCGATTCTTGCCGGCCTCGTTGCCCTGATTGTGTTCGGCCCGATTGTCGGCGTGGTCCTCGACGGCTACGGCTTCAACCTGCAACCGACACGGGTGGCGTGGATTGTCGCCATCGTCATGGCTGGCCGCTTTGCCTTGAGCCTGTTCCTGCAAACCCCCAAGGGCCTGAGAATCCTCGAAGGCTTTGAAAGCACCGGCTCCGGGGTTCATGTACTGCCTCCTGATTACAAAACCCGTTTGCGCTGGATTGTGCCGCTGGTGATCGTTATCGCCGTGGTGTTTCCGTTCTTCTCCAACTCCTACTTGCTGGGCGTGGTCATCCTCGGGTTGATCTACGTGTTGCTGGGCCTGGGGCTGAATATCGTGGTCGGCCTGGCCGGCCTGCTCGACCTCGGTTACGTGGCGTTCTACGCCATCGGCGCCTATGGCTTGGCGCTCGGTTACCAATACCTCGGTCTGGGTTTTTGGACGGTGCTGCCGCTGGCGGCGATTACCGCTGGCCTGGCCGGTTGCATCCTCGGTTTCCCGGTGTTGCGCCTGCACGGCGACTACCTGGCGATCGTGACCCTGGGCTTCGGTGAAATCATTCGCCTGATCCTCAACAACTGGCTGTCCCTGACCGGCGGCCCGAACGGCATGCCGGCGCCATTGCCGACGTTCTTCGGTCTGGAGTTTGGCAAACGCGCGAAGGACGGCGGGGTGCCTTTCCATGAGTTCTTCGGTATCGCCTACAACCCGGACGTGAAGTATTACTTCATCTACGCGGTGTTGTTCCTGGTGGTTCTGGCCGTGCTGTACATCAAGCATCGCCTGGTCAAGATGCCGGTCGGCCGCGCCTGGGAAGCCCTGCGTGAAGATGAAATCGCCTGTCGCTCCATGGGCCTGAACCACGTACTGGTCAAGCTCTCGGCGTTCACCATCGGCGCTTCGACTGCCGGTTTGGCGGGTGTGTTCTTCGCGACCTATCAAGGCTTCGTCAACCCGACTTCGTTCACCTTCTTCGAATCGGCCCTGATCCTCGCCATCGTGGTACTCGGCGGCATGGGCTCGACCATCGGTGTGGTCATCGCGGCGTTCGTGCTGACGGTTGCCCCGGAACTGCTGCGTGGCTTCGCGGAATACCGCGTGCTGCTGTTCGGCATCCTGATGGTGTTGATGATGATCTGGCGACCGCGCGGCCTGATTCGGATCAGCCGTACCGGTGTGACCCCGCGTAAAGGAGTAGCGCCATGAGCGAAGTCGTACTCTCGGTCGAGAAGCTGATGATGCACTTCGGCGGCATCAAGGCGTTGAGCGATGTCAGCCTCAAAGTCCACCGCAACTCGATCTTCGCCCTGATCGGCCCCAACGGCGCTGGCAAGACCACCGTGTTCAACTGCCTGACCGGTTTCTACAAGGCCTCGGGCGGCAAGATCGAACTCAGTGTGCGCGGCGAGAAGACCAACGTTATCCAGTTGCTGGGTGAATCGTTCAAACCGGTGGATTTCGTTTCGCCGAAATCCTTCTTCAGTCGTATGTACTACAAGATGTTCGGCGGCACCCACCTGGTGAACCGTGCCGGCCTGGCGCGGACTTTCCAGAACATTCGTTTGTTCAAGGAAATGTCGGTGCTGGAAAACCTGCTGGTGGCCCAACACATGTGGGTCAACCGCAACATGCTGGCGGGCATCCTCAACACCAAGGGTTACCGCAAGGCTGAAAGCGATGCGCTGGACCATGCGTTCTACTGGCTGGAAGTGGTGGACCTGGTGGACTGTGCCAACCGTCTGGCTGGCGAACTGTCCTACGGCCAGCAACGCCGTCTGGAAATCGCCCGGGCCATGTGCACCCGGCCGCAGATCATCTGCCTCGACGAACCGGCCGCCGGCCTCAACCCTCAGGAAACCGAAGCGCTGAGCGCGATGATCCGGCTGCTGCGCGACGAGCACGATCTGACCGTAGTGCTGATCGAACACGACATGGGCATGGTAATGAGCATTTCCGACCACATCGTGGTGCTGGACCACGGCATCGTCATCGCCGAGGGCGGGCCTGACGCCATTCGTAACGACCCGAAAGTGATTGCGGCCTACCTCGGCGCTGATGAAGAGGAAGTGGTGCTATGAGCCAACCCATCCTCGAACTGAAGGATCTGGACGTGTTTTACGGGCCAATCCAGGCCCTGAAGAAAGTCTCGCTGCACATCAACGAAGGCGAAACCGTCAGCCTGATCGGCTCCAACGGTGCCGGCAAGTCGACCCTGCTGATGTCGATCTTCGGCCAGCCCCGGGCGGCTGATGGGCAGATCATCTACCAGGGTGTGGACATCACCCACAAATCGTCCCACTACATCGCGTCCCACGGCATTGCGCAGTCGCCGGAAGGGCGGCGGGTGTTCCCCGACATGACCGTCGAGGAAAACCTGCTGATGGGCACGATTCCGATTGGCGACAAGCACGCCAAGGAAGACATGCAGCGCATGTTCGAGCTGTTTCCTCGCCTCGAAGAGCGACGTACCCAGCGGGCCATGACCATGTCCGGCGGCGAGCAGCAGATGCTCGCCATCGCGCGTGCACTGATGAGCCGGCCCAAGCTGTTGCTGCTCGACGAACCAAGCCTGGGCCTGGCGCCGATCGTGGTGAAACAGATCTTCGCGACCCTGCGGGAACTGGCGAAAACCGGCATGACCATCTTCCTGGTCGAGCAGAACGCCAACCACGCGCTGAAGCTGTCGGATCGGGCGTACGTGATGGTCAACGGCGAGATCCGCCTCACAGGCACCGGCAAGGAGCTGCTGGTGAATGAGGAAGTGCGTAACGCTTATCTCGGCGGACACTAAAACGTAAAACCCACAAAACGCCCTGACGAACTCAGGGCGTTTTTTGTGCCTGCACAAATCCCCGTAGGAGCTGGTAGGAGCTGGTAGGAGCTGTCGAGTGAAACGAGGCTGCGATCTTTTGATCTTGTTTTTAAAATCAACGTCAAAAGATCGCAGCCTCGTTTCACTCGACAGCTCCTACACAGCTCCTACACAGCTCCTACGCGGGACCGCGGATTGAGGTAAAGGGAAATTGTGGAAAACAATATTCACAAGCTCTCAAACCGCGACATAAAGCCGCTGCAAATAGTTGTTTTGTCACGGTTTTGACTTGTCCCCGTTTGCTGTGGAGCTGGCTGTGAATAACGTGGGAGTAGCTGGCTGAAGGCCTTTAAAACCGTGGCTTGCAGGCGTGTGGTTGTTTTTTGATCAGGCGTTTTTCCCTGAGCATGAGGCGCCTTTGTCAACCTTTTTGTTGTGGGTCAAAAGTGCCAGATTCGAGGTGCGCCAGCCTGTGGATAAGTCTGTGGTTAAACTCTGGAAAGACTCGGCTGAGGGCCGTCGTTGCTGGCTTGGCGCCATCGTCGGTTTGTGCGGCGTATCGTGCAAAATGCCATGGGCTACACGGTGGCCTCTTGAGGGTCAAGCAAAAAAGTTTCTATTCTGCTCGCAAAGCCTTATACACAGCGGCTTCCAGCTTTTGCACTTGCCCCCAAAGACTGTGGACCGGCCTGTGGATAACGTGCGCGCACATGGCTGCAAGCCACGGCGGACAAGGCGTTGCCGTGGTTGGTTGTTTTTCGTACACCTGCGCAGTTTTTGTAGCAGCTGGCGAAGCCTGCGTTCGGCTGCGCAGCAGTCGCCCAATACGGATCAACAGTGAAAGTAGCGTTGCATGGATTACGACTGCTGCGCAGCCGAACGCAGGCTTCGCCAGCTGCTACAGGGATTGTCTGTTGCCCATCGAGTTGTGCTGGTTGCCGGTAAGGGCGAGGCCGGGCATGCTGGCTGCTGATTTTCTATTCCAATGGCTGACGATCAGCCGAAGCAAGGAGAACACGATGTCCAACACCCTGTTTATCACCGGCGCAACGTCCGGTTTTGGCGAAGCCTGTGCCCGTCGTTTTGCCGAGGCTGGCTGGAAACTGGTGCTGACTGGCCGTCGTGAAGAGCGCCTCAACGCCCTGTGCGCCGAGTTGTCGAAGCAGACTGAGGTGCATGGCCTGGTGCTCGACGTGCGTGACCGCAAGGCCATGGAGGAGGCGATTGCTAACCTGCCGCCGTCCTTCGTCAAGTTGCGCGGGCTGATCAACAACGCGGGCCTGGCCCTGGGCGTGGACCCGGCGCCCAAGTGCGATCTGGACGACTGGGACACCATGGTCGATACCAACATCAAAGGCCTGATGTACAGCACTCGGCTGCTGCTGCCGCGCCTGATCGCCCATGGTCGTGGCGCCGGCATCGTCAACCTCGGCTCCATCGCCGGCAACTACCCGTACCCGGGCAGCCACGTGTATGGCGCGAGCAAGGCGTTCGTCAAACAGTTCTCCCTGAACCTGCGCTGCGACCTGCAAGGCACTGGCGTGCGCGTCAGCAACATCGAGCCGGGCCTGTGTGAGAGCGAGTTCTCGCTGGTGCGTTTCGCCGGTGACCAGGAGCGTTACAACGCCACCTACGCCGGTGCCGAGCCGATCCAGCCGCAGGACATTGCCGACACCATTTTCTGGGTTTTGAATGCGCCAGCGCACATCAACATCAACAGCCTGGAACTGATGCCGGTGAGCCAGACCTGGGCGGGTTTCTCGATTGAGCGCAATGGTGGCAAGGCGTAAGACCGCGTTATCGTTCTTCGCGAGCAAGCCCGCTCCCACAGAGGAAATGTGTTGTGCCCAGGATTGCAGGTACACCATAAACCCAATGTGGGAGCGGGCTTGCTCGCGAAGGGGCCAGAACAGGCGAAACAAGGCATAAGGTAGACTCCTCCCTCAACTACCCAGGTTTTCAGAGGAGGCTACGTGAGTAACCGAGGTGAGCAGTCGCTGCTCAAACAATCAACGATCCTGATGTTCGCCGTGGCGATCGCCGGGATCGTTACCGGTTTTATTTCGGGTGCCCAATCCATCCTGTTCGATGGTTTTTTCTCGTTGATCGCGACCTTCATCAAGGTCCTGATGCTGATCACCGCCAAACTGATCGCCAAGGAAAGCAATCACCGCTTCCAGTTCGGCTTCTGGCATCTGGAGCCGATGGTGTTGCTGATCGAAGGCAGTTTCCTGTTTTTGATCGCGATCTACGCCTTTCTCAACGGTGTGTTCGGCATCATCAATGGTGGCCGTGAAATCGAGTTGGGGCTGGTGATCATCTACGCGGCGGTATTTACCGTCGTCGAGTTCGCGTACTTTTTCTACGTGCGCCATCGCAATCGCAAGCTCAAGTCCACGCTGATCCAGTTCGACAACATCAGTTGGCTGGTGGACGCGATGCTCTCGGTGGGCTTGCTGGTCAGTTTTCTTACCGCGCTGCTGCTCAAGTCCCAGGGTTACGGAGAGTGGGCGGTGTACGTCGACCCGCTGATTCTGATTCTGCTGGCCCTGAGCATGTTGCCACCGGCCTTCAAAATCCTGCGTCCGGCGCTGCGTGACGTGTTGGGCATAGTGCCGGATCAACTGAATGACAAAGTGCGCCAGGTGATGGACGCGGCCAAGGTCGAGCATGGTTTCGACGACTACAGCTCCTACGTGCAGAAGCACGGACGGGCGCGGTTTATCGAGATTCATGTGGTGTTGCCGGCGGATTACCGACTGGAAAGCGTGGGGCAACTGGATGTGTTGCGCGAGGATATTTCCGCGAAGTTGGGTCAGGCGGATGCAGCGCGATGGCTGACCATCAGTTTTACCGGGGATCGGAAGTGGATCGCCTGACAGTTCGGTGACCTTTTCGAGGCCATTCGCGAGCAAGCCCGCTCCCACATTGGAATGCGTTCCCCTGTGGGAGCGGGCTTGCTCGCGAAGGCAATCTTCCATTCAGCGCAGATAGTCGACCAACCCACGATAACAAGTCGCCAAATGATAAGGCGTGGTCGAAGGCATGTCCTTGCGGCTGACTTCGCCCACGGCATCACGGCACTCATACCAGCCACCCTCATGCAGAAACTGCTGCTGCAACGCCTGCAATTGGCGCAGCACCGCTACTTCGCTGCTCGGCCGCAAGGTCAGCGCCCGCAGATACTCGGCCTGGGCCCAGATTCTTTCGGTGCCATCTTTCGGGTAGCCGTCCAGATCGAGCATTGCCCGAACCGCGCGGGTCTGTGGATCGACACCCAATTGCTCGGTTAACGCAAAGGCACGGTCCAGCGAAGCATGCAGCTTCGATCCACGCAGCAATGGCGAGGATTCCAGCAGGAAATACCATTCGAATTGATGCCCCGGTTCGAACCAGTTATCCACAGCCCCCAGCGGTTTTTCCATTAGCACGCCGGTCTGCGGATCGATGAAGTGCTTCTGCATCGCTGTGCATAACGCGACGAGTGCGCCTTGGGCGGCGGCGTCTTCGCGTACTGAAAGGGTCGCGAGGAAGGCTTCGGCCAAGTGCATCAGCGGGTTCTGCAATGGTCCGGTCTGGAGCGAGGACCAGTCGCGCTCAAGGCACGCTTCGTACAGACCGTCGTCCGTGGCGAAGCGCTGGGCTACAACTTCCAGTGCGGCGTTGAGCACCGACTCCACCAACGGTTCACGAACCTTGTCCCAGTAATGGGCGCAGGCGAACAGGATGAAGGCGTGGGTGTAGAGGTCTTTGCGCTGGTCCAGCGGCGCACCTTGCGGGTCGATGCTGTAGAACCAGCCGCCGTGCTCGGCATCGTGGAAATGCTGCTGCAAGGAACGGAACAGCGCCGCCGCACGTTCCTGAGCTGCCGGCACCTGGCCGATCAGGCTCGAAAACAGATACAGCTGACGGGCGCAGGCCATGGCGCGATAGCGTTGCGGTGGCAAAGGCTGATTCTCGGCGTCCAGCGCTTCATAAGGCAGTGCCATCTCGGCATTCCAGCCGGGGCCTTGCCAGAGCGGCACGATCACGTCCTGGAAGTGCTGTTGCACCGAGGCGAACAGGGCGGTCAATTCAGGCTGGGAGGCAGAGCGGGAAACAGGTGGCATTGGCTGGCGTCGTCACGGCAGGGGCGATTGCGCGACATGTTAGCAGCCTGAGAGAGGCGGTGTCTGTCAGGCCGCCTTCGCGGGCAAGCCTCGCTCCCACATGGGAACGCATCCCAATGTAGGAGCGAGGCTTGCCCGCGAAGAGGCCAGAACAGGCAATAAAGAATCAGCCCGCGAGCAACCAGACCCCAGTCGCCGCCGAAGCCGCTCCCGCCACGCGAATCAATGGCGCCGCCGCTTGCGGCAGAACGCGAACCACCGCATAACCCAAGCCATGCAACGCCGCCGTCGCCGCGACAAATCCTGCGGCATACGCCCAAGGGCTCGACATGTCCGGCAATTCCAGACCGTGGGCCACGCCATGGAACAACGCAAACAGAGCCGTCGCGCCAACGGCCACGCTCAACGGCGGACGCACCGCCAGCGCGACAGCCAGGCCCAGCGCCAGCACCGACGCCGCAATTCCGCTTTCCAGCGCCGGCAGGTTCAACCCTTCAAAACCCAGCAAACCGCCAATCAGCATGGTGCCGACAAACGTGCACGGCAGCGCCCAACGCGCCGAGCCTTTCTGCTGCGCCGCCCACAGCCCCACCGCGACCATCGCCAGCAGGTGATCGATGCCGCCAATCGGGTGGCTGATGCCGGCGATCAAGCCGTTGTCGCCATGGCCCGGGTGGGCGAAGGCGATGGCCGGTGTCAGCAGCAGGGCCAGGGCGCCCAGGATGCGTTTCAGTGTCATGGATAAGCTTCCTTGTTGATGAGTCGTGATCAGGCTGCTGTCAGCAGGCCCTGGCGTTCGATGAAGGCGATGATGTCTTCCAGGCCCAGGCCGGTTTTCTGATTGCTGAAGACAAACGGCTTACCGTTGCGCATGCGTTTGGTGTCGCTGTCCATCAGTTCCAGCGAGGCACCTACCATGGGTGCGAGGTCGACCTTGTTGATTACCAGCAGATCGGATTTGCAGATCCCCGGCCCACCCTTGCGCGGCAACTTGTCGCCAGCCGAAACGTCGATCACATAAATCGTCAGGTCCGACAGCTCCGGGCTGAAGGTCGCCGAGAGGTTGTCGCCGCCGGATTCGACGATGATCAGGTCCAGCCCCGGAAAGCGTCGGTTCAACTGGTCCACGGCCTCAAGGTTGATCGAAGCGTCTTCGCGGATCGCCGTGTGCGGGCAGCCGCCGGTTTCCACGCCGATGATCCGTTCTGGCGCCAGGGCTTCATTGCGCACCAGAAAATCGGCGTCTTCGCGGGTGTAGATGTCGTTGGTCACGACGGCCAGGTTGTAGCGGTCGCGCAAGGCCAGGCACAGGGCCAGGGTCAGGGCGGTTTTGCCGGAACCGACCGGGCCGCCGATGCCGACGCGCAGAGGTTGTGTGTTCATACAGCTTCTCCAAAATTAAAAGCCCAAAATAACGGGCCCTAGGAACGGAACAGGCGGCTGTACTGGCGCTCATGGGCCATGCACGCCAGGGACAGGCCGAAGGCGGCGCTGCCATAGTGTTCGGGATTGATTCGGTTGGCGTTGTGCTGCGCTTCCTGCAACAGCGGCAGCAACTGACTGGTCAGGCGCTGTGCGGCTTGCTGGCCCAGCGGCAGGGTTTTCATCAACACCGCCAATTGGTTTTCCAGCCAGCTCCAGAGCCACGCGGCCAACGCGTCTTGCGGACTGATGCCCCAGGCGCGAGCAGCCAGGGCCCAGCCGAGGGCCAGGTGCGGTTCGGGACGTTGTTCGAGAAAGGCCCGGGCCGGTGCATCGAGTTCCGGCAAACCGTTGAGCAGTTGCTGCAATGAATAGCCCATCTGCCGACTTTCCTGATGCAACTCGCGGGTTTCGCGGCTGGCGCGATGTTCCTCGCAGCGTTGCAGCAATTCGGCCCAGTTATCGTGCGAGGCGGCCACGCAATGGGCGAGCAGCAACGGCGCTTCGAAGCGTGCGAGGTTGAGCAGCAACTGATCACTGATCCAGCGTCGGGCGCTGTCGGCATCCGTCACGCGGCCGTTATCCACAGCCATTTCCAAACCTTGGGAATAGCTGTAGCCGCCAATCGGCAACTGCGGACTGGCCAGGCGCAGCAGCGCCCAGGCTGGGTTCATAGACGTACGCCGAACTGGTGCAGTTTCGGCGGATAGTTGAAGTCTTCGTCGCCGTGGCGCGAGTGGTGATGGCCGCCACCGTAGGCACCGTGTTCCGGCTGGAACGGCGCTTCGATGTTTTCGACCTTGGCATCCAGCTGTTCGAGCATGGCCTTGAGCACGTAATCGTCGAGCAGGCGCAACCAACCGTCACCGACTTGCAGGGCGACGTGGCGGTTACCGAGGTGATAGGCGGCGCGGGTCAGTTCGAAAGCATTGGCGCAGGTGACGTGCAGCAGTTGTTCGGGGCGGGCGCAGACGCGGACGATGCGCCCGTCTTCGGCCTGGAGACATTCGCCGTCATACAGCGGTGACTGGCCGCGCTCCAAAAACAATCCGACGTCTTCCTGCTCGGCACTGAAACAGCGCAAGCGGCTTTTGCTCCGGGCTTCGAAGGTCAGGTGCAACTCGGCGGCCCAGACGGGTTGAGGGTCGATTCTGCGGTGAATCACCAGCATCGGAAAGCTTCCAACAAAGGACAATGCTCAGGCTAGAGCAAGGGGCTTGCCAATCGGGTGATACGTAGGAAAACCCTGTCGGAGAGTAGTAGTTGTTGCAGGATGTTGCAGGGTTTTGAGTCATGTTGGTGCGTGAAGGATTCTTCATGCACTGATTTGCGGCGCAGTTGATTTTTTGTGGGAGCGAGCTTGCTCGCGATAGCGGTCTTTCAATCACATGAATGTTGAATATGAAATCGCCATCGCGAGCAAGCTCGCTCCCACAAGGGTTATTCCGTGCTGCCGAGGCCTTGCCAGTGCTTTAAACCGATGAAGATAAAACGCAGCTGCTGAGTGATTTTCGCCTGAGGCGTCAGGTGCTCGGGCAACGCTTCCAGCGGCGGATCGATGATATCCGGCAAGGTCGCAAACACACTTTTAACAATCAGATCCGCCATCACGCTCAGGCCTGCGATGTCCAGATGCTGCAACTTGGGCATCAATGACAAATCCGCCGCGAGGTCGGAGCTGATATCTTCGCGCAAGCGGCCAATGGCCTGGCGCACCGGCAGCGAGCCGCCGTACTGCTCGCGGGCGAGAAACAGGAATTGCGAACGGTTGGCGCTGACCACATCGAGGAAGATCCGCACCGACGCATCAATGATGCCGCCCATGACGAATTCGTTGTGGCGGACCAGGCGGATGGTTTCGCGGAAGGTCTGGCCGACTTCGCTGACCAGCACCAGGCCCAGTTCGTCCATATCGGCAAAGTGCCGGTAGAAACCGGTGGGCACGATCCCGGCGGTTTTCGCGACTTCGCGCAGGCTCAGGCTGCCGAATCCTCGGCCGCATTCCATCAAATGGCGGGCGGCGTCCATCAGGGCGTTGCGGGTCTGTTGTTTCTGTTCGGCGCGGGGCAGCATCGCAAGGGTGTTTTCTGGAGAGGACAGCGGCGCACTCTAGCAAATCGGCTTTGCCGGCGTCGAACGGGGATCGGGGGTTAAGCGAGGAGAAGTGTGGCTCTATATAAAGTCAAAAGCCCAATCCGGGGATTGGGCTTTTTTTCAGGGCCGCCATGGGCTCAGCTCAAAGCGCTGTTGCGTTCGATTACACGGTCACCACCACCTTCAGCAAGGGTTTGGCCTTGTGGGGTGCGGTCCGAACCATCAGCAGCGAGGGTTTGGCCCTGTGGAGTGCGATCGGAACCGTCGGAAGCGAGGGTTTGACCCTGTGGAGTGCGATCGGAACCGTCGGAAGCAAGGGTCTGGCCTTGTGGAGTGCGGTCGGAACCGTCAGCAGCCAGGGTTTGGCCTTGTGGAGTACGGTCGGAACCGTCAGCAGCCAGGGTTTGACCTTGTGGAGTTTTGTCGTAGCCGTCTTGGGTGATCAAGCCTTTTTCTTTCAGGCGATCATTACCACCTTCGGCAAGGGTCTGGCCTTGTGGAGTGCGATCCGAACCATCGGCTGCGACGGTTTGGCTGAACACCGAGTGGCTGTCTTTGACTTGTGGTGTGGCTTGATCAGCAGCTGGCAGAGCAAAAGCGGTGCTGGCTAGCATCGAAAGGGTAAGGCTAAGCAGTAATTGGCGTTTCATGATGGGTTGCTCCTTGGGAGGGCGATAAAGTGGGTACGAGGGCAATGCTACTCTCGATAAGTCGATATAAAAGTTCATAAACGCAATGGTAATAATCAACAGAATTGATTGTTTGACGCAGAGGCTCTAGAACGGGCGTTTCCGGCGGGCGGTTTTGCACTGAGGTGGGTATTTTCGACTCACTCGTGCCGCACAAAAGTGCGGGGCCGGTAACGCCAGAAGCGGGCGCACTGTGTTCGCGGCCGATTATTTGAGCGTTAAGAGGCATTTCAGTTAAACCTGCGAGCCGTTTCCCAGTCGTAGATTTCATGGCAGGCCGGTTCTGGCCTACCGTTTCAAACGTGCGTCGCAGTCAGGGCGCTCAGTCGTATTCAGGAGCCCTGTGCAATGACGCGCACTTCAAAAATAATCACTTGGACCTTCGCCAGCCTGGTTGTCCTGCTGGCAATCCTGGTTTTGATCATCGTGTTCTTCGATTGGAACCGGATCAAACCGCCGCTCAATGCCAAAGTTTCCGAAGAACTGCATCGTCCGTTCGCCATTAATGGCAACCTCGCGGTGGTGTGGCGGCGCGAGCTCGATGAAGGCGGCTGGCGCGCCTGGGTGCCGTGGCCGCATGTGGTCGCCGAGGACTTGAGCCTGGGCAACCCGGACTGGTCGAAGCAGCCGCAGATGGTCACCCTTAAGCGCGTCGAGTTGCGCATCTCGCCGCTGGCCTTGTTGGCGCAACGCGTGGTGATCCCGCGCATTGACCTGACCGAGCCGAATGCCGACCTCCAGCGCCTGGCCGATGGCCGCGCGAATTGGACGTTCAAGTTCGACCCCAAAGACCCGAACGCCGAACCGTCGAATTGGGTGGTGGACATCGGCGCCATCGGCTTCGATAAGGGCCACGTCACCCTCGACGACCAAAACCTGAAAACCCAGCTGGACGTGTTGATCGATCCGTTGGGCAAACCGATTCCGTTCAGCGACATCGTCGGTGACAAAGCGGCGAAAACCGCAGTCGAGAAGGGCGGTGCTCCCCAGGACTACGCGTTCGCGATCAAGGTGAAGGGCCAATACCACCAACAGAAACTCGCCGGTGGAGGCAAGATCGGTGGCCTGCTGGCGTTGCAAGACGCGGCCAAGCCGTTTCCACTGCAAGCCCAAGTGAAGATCGCCGACACCAGCGTCGAACTGGCAGGCACCCTGACCGATCCGCTGAACCTCGGCGCGTTGGACCTGCGCCTGAAACTCGCCGGCAGCAGCTTGGCCAACTTGTACCCGCTGACCGGCGTGACCCTGCCGGACTCGCCTCCCTACGCCACCGACGGTCACTTGACCGCCAAGCTGCATGACCCGGCTGGCGCGCAGTTCCGCTATGAAGGCTTCAACGGCAAGATCGGCAACAGTGACATTCACGGCGACCTGGCTTATGTCGCCAGTCAGCCGCGGCCCAAACTCAGCGGTTCGCTGGTCTCCAATCAATTGCTGTTTGCTGACCTCGCGCCGTTGATCGGCGCCGACTCCAACGCCAAGCAAAAGGCCCGTGGCGGTGAAAGCAAGCAGCCGACGGACAAGGTGCTGCCGGTCGAGGAATTCAAGACCGAGCGCTGGCGGGATATGGACGCGGATGTCGAATTCACCGGCAAGCGCATCGTCCACAGCGAAAAGCTGCCGTTCACCGACCTCTATACCCATCTGGTTCTGACTGACGGAGTGCTGAGCCTGGAGCCCCTGCGTTTCGGCGTGGCCGGTGGCAAGCTCGATGCGCAGATTCGCCTCAATGGCCGCACCGAACCTTTGGAAGGGCAGGCGAAGCTCACCGCGCGGGGCTTCAAGTTGAAGCAGTTGTTCCCGACCTTCGAACCGATGAAAACCAGTTTCGGCGAATTGAACGGCGACGCCGATATCTCGGGTCGTGGCAACTCCGTTGCCAAGTTGCTGGGCACTTCCAACGGCAAGCTGAAAATGTTGATCAACGACGGCGCCATCAGCCGTGAGTTGATGGAGCTGGCCGGGCTCAACGTCGGCAACTACGTGGTCGGCAAGATCTTTGGCGACAAGGAAGTGAAGATCAACTGCGCAGCGGCGGACTTCGACATCAAGACCGGTCTGGCGACCACACAGTTGTTTGTCTTCGATACCGAGAACGCGATCATCTACATCGATGGCACCGCGAACATGGCGACGGAACAACTGGACTTGACCATCACCCCGGAATCCAAGGGATGGCGGTTGATTTCGTTGCGCTCGCCGCTGTACGTGCAGGGCAAATTCATCAAGCCGAGTGCCGGGGTGAAAGCTGTGCCGTTGTTGCTGCGCGGTGCGGGCATGGTGGCGCTGGGCGTGATTGCTGCGCCGGCGGCTGGGTTGCTGGCGCTGGTGGCGCCGAGTGGTGGAGAGCCGAACCAGTGTGCGCCGTTGTTGGAGCAGATGAGGGCGGGCAAGGCGCCGGTTACCGTCAAGCCAACCAAGTAAATTGATGGCGTCTGCGAAGACGCCTTCGCGGGCAAGCCTCGCTCCTACAGGTAATGCGGCGTTCGAAACACACCACAAAACCTGTTGGAGCGAGGCTTGCCCGCGAAAGCGATCTACCAGGCGCTACAGGTCTTTCAGAATGTCGGCCATATCGTCGGCATGTTCTTCTTCCTGAGCCAGGATGTCTTCGAAGATGCGCCGTGTGGTCGGGTCTTTTTCGCCGATGTACTGGATGATCTCGCGGTAGCTGTCGATGGCAATCCGCTCGGCGACCAGGTCTTCGTAGACCATCTCCTTGAGGTTGTTGCCGGCCACGTATTGAGCGTGGGAGTTTTTCGACAGCAGGTCGGGGTTGAATTCCGGCTCACCGCCCAGTTGCACGATGCGCTCGGCCAGACGGTCGGCGTGTTCGGCTTCCTGGTTCGCGTGTTCGAGGAATTCGTCGGCGGCCACGTGGGCCTTGAGGCCGTTGGCCATGAAGTAGTGGCGCTTGTAGCGCAACACGCAGACCAGTTCGGTGGCCAACGATTCATTGAGCAGGCGCAGCACCTCGTCTAGGTCGGCGCTGTAGCTTTCGGTCACGGCACCGTTTTCGACGTTCTGGCGGGCGCGTGCACGCAGGGTGGTTACATCAGACAAATGCATGTCGCTCATCTCGATCTCCTGGAGGCTAATCCGGTTTGCGTCACGCCTCTGGGGACGTAATCGCTACTTAAGGTGTGAGTTATGAGCGCTGCAGAAAGTTTTATGTAATTGAACCAGCGGTCAACCTTTGTTGATCTGGATCACGCAAGGCATGCCCTGACGCCCGCGCCTCCTCGCGCAGCCATTCGAAAAACGCCCGCACCGGCGGATGCCGTTCGCGTGTCGTGGGGCTGAAGTAAAGCGTGTTTGGCGGATGTCATAGGCTGGTCATGTTCGCTGGCGATGCTTGGCTGATGTCTTGCATCCCGCCTTGCGTCACCCCATCGATCACAAGGATGTCCGCCCATGTCGCAAGGTTCCGCCCCGCGTTACCCGTTGGTGCTGGTCCCCGGAATGCTCGGGTTTATCCGCGTGCTTTTTTATCCGTACTGGTTCGGGATCGTCGCGGCGTTGCGCCGGGGTGGTGCGAGCGTGTTTGCGGTGCAGGTGTCGCCACTCAATTCCACCGAAGTGCGTGGCGAGCAGTTGCTGGCGCGGATCGACGAGATCCTGCGGGAAACCGGCGCCGAGAAGGTCAACCTGATCGGCCACAGCCAGGGTTCGCTGACTGCGCGCTATGCCGCCGCCAAACGTCCGGACCGCGTGGCTTCAGTCACTTCGGTGGCCGGGCCCAATCACGGTTCGGAACTGGCGGATTACCTGCACAAACACTACCCGGCGGACAGCGCCAAGGGCCGGGTGCTCAGCGTTTTGCTGCGGATAATCGGCGCCTTGATGAGCCTGCTGGAAACCGGCTATCGCGGGCCGAAGCTGCCGGTGGACATCAACGCTTCGCATCATTCCCTGACGACCGACGGCGTGGCGCAGTTCAACCAGCGTTATCCACAGGGCTTGCCTGAAACCTGGGGCGGACAGGGGCCGGCAGAGGTCAACGGTGTGCGTTATTACTCCTGGTCCGGCACCTTGCAGCCGGGCAAGACCGATCGCGGCGGCAATCTGTTCGACGGGACCAATCGGTTTTGCCGGTTGTTTGCGACAACGTTCGTGCGCGAAGCCGGGCATTGCGACGGGATGGTCGGGCGTTACAGCTCACATTTGGGCACGGTGATTGGCGATGAATATCCGCTGGATCATTTCGACATCGTCAACCAGTCGCTGGGGCTGGTGGGGAAGGGCGCGGATCCGGTGCGGTTGTTTGTCGAGCATGCGGCGCGGTTGAAGGCCGCCGGGGTTTAACCCCCAGACCGCGTCATCGTTCTTCGCGAGCAAGCCCGCTCCCACAGGGGAATGCATTCCAAATGTGGGAGCGGGCTTGCTCGCGAAGGCGTCCTCTCAAGCTACGCGAATCCTGCGCCCCAACACCGTAGTCCAGCGCTCCGAAAGAATCACCCCACCCAACGTCAACATCCCGCCCACCAGGTGATACATCGCCAACTGTTCATGCAGCACCACCGCCGCAATCAGCGCGGTAATCACTGGCAGCAGGTTGAAGAACAGCGTGGTCCGGCTCGGGCCCAAGCGCACCACGGCTTGCATCCACGCCAGCGGCGCAATCATCGAGGCCAACAGGCAGGCGTAGAGCACCAGCGGAATATTCTGCAGGGTCAGGCCGGTCTTCGGCGAAATCACAAACAGCGGAAACAGCACCAGCACCGCCACCCACACCTGCATATACAACAACACCAGCGGCGGCAGGCGCAGCTGCCATTTCTTCAACAGCGTGCTGTAGATCGCGTAGGCCAGGGTCGCGATCAGCATCATTGCGTCGCCCAGGTTCACCCCATGTTCCAGCAACGCGCCGAGGCTGCCGGATGACACCACCACCAGCACACCGGCGAACGACAACACCGCACCAGCCAGTGCGCCGGCGGTCAGGCGTTGGCCGAGGCTGATAATCGCCATCGCCAGGGACATCAATGGCATCAACGACAGAATGATGCCCATGTTGGTGGCCGTGGTCAGGCTCGCGGCGAAGTAGGCCAGGCTCTGATAAACCGCCATGCCGAGCACGCCGAGGATGAAAATCTTGCCCAGGTTCGGGCGGATCATCGGCCAGTGGGCGATCACCGGTTTGAGCATGAAGGGCGTGAACAGCATCCCGGCCAGCAGCCAGCGATAGAAGCCGATCTCGGCGGGGAAAATCGCGCCGGCCGACATCTTGGTGATTACGGTGTTGCCGGCCCAGATAAAAATGGCCAGCAGGGGATACATGTATTGCATGAGGGAAAAACCAGGACGTTGATGAGGGGCAATTATCCGCTTGTCTGGATGCAAGCCTATACTGCGATCCAGACAATCGGCCCCGGATGACGGACAGCATGAGCAGTAAACACATCGATCTGCTGGATTTCAGCGAACTGCCGGCCCCGGTGTACTTCCGCTACGCCGACTTCGACACCCACGAATACGCCTCGGCCCATCGCCATCCGTGGGGCACGCTGGAGTATTCGGCCAACGGCGTGTTGCACATGGAAATCGGCAACAGCCGCTTCATGTCGCCGCCGCAGTACGCGGTGTGGGTGCCACCGCAGACCGAGCACAGTTTCTACAGCAACCAGCCGATCAACTACCGCGCGGTGTGCCTGGCGCCGTCGCTGTGTCGCGACCTGCCGCAACAGGCTTGCACTCTGGCGATCAGCGACATCCTCAAGGCGATCCTCAAGGACTTCGCCGCCCGAGACGTGAAAATCCCGGAGCACGAAACCGACGTGCGCTTGGCCCAAGTACTGGTGGACCAGTTACAACAGGCGCCCGAACACGCCTGTTATCTGCCCTACGCCCGCAATCCGGGTTTGCTCGGGATACTCGAAGCCTTGCAGGCTGAGCCCGGAGACAACCGGCCATTGGCCGACTGGGCGGCGCAGATTCATGTCAGCGAGCGCACCCTCGCCCGGCAGTTCTTGCGTGAGCTGGGTATGAGCTTCGGCGAATGGCGGCAACGCCTGCGGTTTCTGGCGGCCATCGAGGCTTTGGACAGCCAGCGCAGCATCCAGAACATCGCCTTCGACATGGGTTACAGCACCGGTTCGGCATTTATCGCGATGTTCCAGCGCCAGGCCGGGTGCACACCGGAACAGTATCGACGCAGCCACCTTGAAGGCAGGAATGTGTAACAGCTGTTGTCTACACTTCAGGGCGAGGCCGCATCCATCGGTGCGGCAACAAGGAGAAAACTCCATGAAGATGTTGCGTGTCCCTTTGTTGATGATCGGTTTGCTGCTCTGCTCCCAGGGCTTCGCCGCCACGGCCCAACAGAACAAAATGACCACCTGCAATGCCGACGCTACCGCGAAAAGCCTCAAGGGCGATGAGCGCAAGACATTCATGAGCACGTGCCTCAAAGCGGCTCCGGCCGCCAATGACGCGAAAACCTTGACCCCGCAGCAAGAGAAGATGAAAACCTGCAACGCCACCGCCGCCACCCAGGCGCTCAAGGGCGATGCGCGTAAAGCGTTCATGAGTGATTGCCTGAAGAAAAAGTAGGCCTTTGGATTAAACTCAATCCATTGTGGGAGCGGGCTTGCTCGCGAATGCGGTCTTCAATTCAGCCCCTTATTCGCCTGACACACCGCTTTCGCGAGCAAGCCCGCTCCCACATTGAGTCCTGCAGACATCGATCCATTGTGGGAGCGAGCCTGCTCGCGAAGAGGCCAGTCAGGGCACCGAAAAAAGCCGTCAGTCCCCCGACCAAGGTCGACCTACACAATCCCTAGTGCTGGCCCCGGATCGCTGGCAGACTGCCCATCCTTTTACGCCGTTCGTTTTGAGGCTGTATGCCAACGTTTTCTCAACGTCACGTCTTGCTGTTTATCAGTTGGGTCATCATCTTCGGTGGTTTGCTACTGGTCATCCCTCTGCGCCTGCTGCCCAGCCTGCTGGCCGGGCTATTGGTATTCGAACTGGTCAACATGCTCACGCCGCAATTGCAGCGGCTGATAGAAGGTCGCCGCGCCCGTTGGCTGGCCGTGGCGTTGCTCGGCACGTTGGTGGTCAGTGTGCTGGCGTTGATCTTTGCCGGTGCAATCAGCTTCCTGCTGCACGAAGCGGAAAACCCCGGCGCTTCCCTCGACAAATTCATGCACGTGGTCGACCGCGCCCGCGGGCAACTGCCGCCGTTCATCGACGCCTACCTGCCGGCCAGCGCCGCCGAGTTCCGCGTGGCCATCGGCGAGTGGATGAGCAAACACCTCAGCGATTTGCAGCTGGTGGGCAAGGACGCGGCGCACATGTTCGTGACGTTGCTGATCGGCATGGTGCTGGGCGCGATCATCGCCTTGCAGCGGGCACCTGACGTGACCAAGCGCAAGCCGCTGGCCGCTGCCTTGTTCGACCGCTTGCACCTGCTGGTCCAGGCGTTTCGTAACATCGTGTTTGCGCAGATCAAGATTTCCCTGCTCAACACCTTTTTCACCGCGATCTTCCTCGCGCTGATCCTGCCGATGTTCGGCATCAAGCTGCCGCTGACCAAAACCCTGATCGTGCTGACATTCCTGCTCGGCCTGCTGCCGGTGATCGGCAACCTGATGTCGAACACCCTGATCACCATCGTCGGGTTGTCGCTGTCGATCTGGGTCGCCGTGGCGGCGTTGGGTTATCTGATTTTTATCCACAAGCTCGAATACTTCCTCAACGCGCGCATTGTTGGCGGGCAGATCAGTGCCAAGTCGTGGGAGTTGCTGCTGGCAATGCTGGTGTTCGAGGCCGCGTTCGGCCTGCCTGGGGTGGTGGCGGGGCCGATTTATTACGCGTATCTGAAGAGTGAGTTGAAGCTGGCGGGGATGGTTTGATTCGAGAGGTGTGTTACCTGATCTGGCCTCTTCGCGAGCAAGCCCGCTCCCACATTTGACCGAGTTCCAGATTTGGAATGCGGTCAAATGTGGGAGCGGGCTTGCTCGCGAAGGGCGCACTGCGGTTTCAGATCAATCCATCGAGCCGTAACGCTTCATGGCCTCAATCGCCAAACCGCTGCCGATGCTGCCAAAGATGTTGCCTTCCACATGCCGTGCGTTCGGCAGCATCGCCGAGACGCTGTTGCGCAGCGCCGGAATCCCGCTCGAACCGCCGGTGAAGAACACCGTATCGACCTGATCAACCCGCACGTTGGCATCGTTCAGCAGTTGCGTGACGCTGTTGCGCACGCGCTCCAGCAGGTTGTCGATGGCGGACTCGAACAATGCGCGGGTCAATTCAACGCTCAGGCCCGGCTCGATGCGGTCCAACGGTACGTGGCGGCTGTCGGCGTGGGTCAGCTGGATCTTGGTTTCTTCCACTTCCATGGCCAGCCAGTGGCCGGCGCGCTGGTCGATCAGCTTGAACAGGCGATCGATGCCGCCGGTGTCTTCGATGTCGTAGCGCATGCTGCCCAGGGCCAGGGTCGACTTCTGCGAGTACACCGAGTTGATGGTGTGCCAGGTCGCCAGGTTCATGTGGTGGCTGGTGGGCATGTAGGCGCCGCTCTTCATGCGGCTGCCGTAGCCGAACAGCGGCATCAGGCCTTGCAGGCTCAACTGCTTGTCGAAATCGGTCCCGCCGATGTGCACGCCGCCGGTGGCGAGGATGTCATCGTGGCGGTTGTCGTGCATGCGGCGCTCGGGCGACAGGCGCACCAGCGAGAAGTCGGACGTACCACCGCCGATGTCGACAATCAGTACCAGCTCTTCTTTTTCGATGGTCGACTCGTAGTCGAACGCAGCGGCAATCGGCTCGTACTGGAACGACACGTCCTTGAAGCCGATGGCCCGGGCCACGTCGACCAAGGTGTTTTCAGCTTCCTGGTCGGCCAGTTCATCGTCGTCGACGAAAAACACCGGGCGACCCAGCACCACTTCTTCAAACTCGCGACCGGCGGCCGCTTCGGCGCGCTTCTTCAACTGGCCGATAAACAGCCCCAGCAGGTCCTTGAACGGCATCGCCGTGCCGAGGACGCTGGTGTCGTGCTTGATCAGCTTGGAACCCAGCAGGCTCTTGAGCGAGCGCATCAGCCGGCCTTCGTAGCCTTCCAGGTACTCGTGCAGCGCCAGCCGGCCGTACACCGGGCGGCGTTCTTCGATGTTGAAGAAGACCACCGAAGGCAGGGTGATCTTGTCGTCCTCCAGCGCGATCAGCGTTTCCATGCCGGGGCGCAGCCAACCGACGGTGGAGTTGGACGTGCCGAAGTCGATACCACAGGCACGGGCTGGGGATGCGTTTTTCATGTCTTTCGAGTTCCGGTTAAAAAACGGCCGCGCAGTGTATGTCAGTGCGGCGAAGATTCGAAGGCCGACTATCCGCTAAATCACCATCAATAGCGCCTTGATAAGCTGGCCGGACGCCCCAAACTTGTCTGCATCGACCCTGGCAGCCATTTGGCGGTCGCAAGAACCGCCAGCCGCTGCCGATAAACTTCTGATGCGCTGCCCGGTCACAATCTTGAGATCGGTCAACCCGGTGGCTGTTAATACGCGCATGCTGCCGGCAGTGGCGCGATTTTGATAACGGATGGTGATCCTTAGATGGACTTCAAAGACTATTACAAGATTCTCGGTGTGGAACCGACCGCTGACGATAAGACGATCAAGGCCGCCTATCGCAAGCTGGCTCGCAAATACCACCCCGACGTCAGCAAGGAAAAGGACGCCGAGGCCAAGTTCAAGGACGCCTCGGAAGCCTATGAAGCGCTGAAAAGTGCGGACAAGCGCGCCGAGTACGACGACTTGCGCAAATACGGCCAGCACGGCCAGCCGTTCCAGGGCCCGCCGGGTTGGCAGGGGCGTGGCGGTGGCGGCGGTTTCGGTGGCGGTCAGGACACGGGCGATTTCTCGGACTTCTTCAGTTCGATCTTCGGCAACCGGGGTCCTGGTTTTGGTGGTGAGTCGCGTCGCAGTGCCGGACGTCGAGGGCAAGACGTGGAAATGGAACTTGGGATTTTTCTGGAAGAGACCCTCTCGAACGAATCGAAGAAGGTCACCTTTCAGGTGCCGCAATACAACGCGGCCGGCCAGCATGTGAGCAACACCCCGAAAAGCCTGAACGTGAAGATCCCGGCCGGTGTGACCGACGGCGAGCGTATCCGCCTCAAGGGCCAAGGGGCTCCAGGCGTCGGTGGCGGCGCCAATGGCGACCTGTTCCTGATCATCCGTTTTGCGCCGCACCCTAAATTCGACGTCGAAGGCGAAAACCTGATCATCACTTTGCCGCTGGCACCGTGGGAACTGGCGCTGGGCGCGGAAGTGGCGGTGCCGACCCTGACCGGCAAGATCAACCTCAAGGTTCCGGCCGGCAGCCAGAACGGCCAGCGCATGCGCGCCAAGGGCCACGGTTTGATGAACAAAAAGGGTGAGCGGGGCTTCCTGTTCGTGCAACTCAAGGCTGTGATGCCTAAAGTCCTCGATGATGAGACCAAGGCGTTGTGGCAGGAACTGGCGAAGAAAGCCGCGTTCGACCCGAGAGAAAATTTTTGATCCGCTAGAACTATGGAGCTACTGACTATGAGCAGTCCCCTGATCGTTCAACTGGACATGGCAGAATTCTGTGAGGCGACCGACCTGTCGGACGTCTACGTGATCGAAATCGTCGAACACGGCATCCTCGAACCTCAGGGCTCCGCGCCCAAGGACTGGCGTTTCAACGATTACGAACTGGCCCTGGCCAAGCGCGCCGCCAAGCTGCGGCGCGACCTGGAGCTGGAATGGGAAGGCGTCGCCCTGGCGCTGGACCTGCTTGAAGAGGTCCAGCAACTGCGGGCGGAGAACCGGATGCTCAAGCAGCGGTTGGGGCGGTTGGTGGTTGAGTAGCGATCAACCTGTGGAAGGCTTTCCTGTGGCGAGGGAGCTTGCTCCCGCTGGACTGCGCAGCAGTCCCCTTTTTTTGAGAGAAGAGAGGGGCCGCTACGCGACCCAGCGGGAGCAAGCTCCCTCGCCACAACGCGGTATCAAGCCTTGCGCGGCAACACCACCGTAAACAACGTCCCCTCCACCTCATTGGAACTGACTTCTATCGTCCCCCGATGAGCGGTCACCACTTCCTTGACGATAAACAATCCCAAGCCAAGGCTGGTCGACGGCTGCCCGAGTTCTTCGCTGGCCGTGCGCACCAGCGGGTCGAAGATCGTGCTGAGCGCATCCTCCGGAATCGGTACGCCAAAGTTATGCACCGTGAGGCTCACAGTATCGGGCTCACCGATGAGGTTCACCGTGACATCGCGCTGGTTCGTGCCATGTTGCAACGCATTGCCGATCAGGTTCTGCAGCAACTGAGCGATACGCCCGGCATCCCAGTTGCCTCGAGTGTCGCCGCTGATATTGAGCATGGGATCGCATTCGGGGTTGCCGGCGCAGGCCTGGGCAATCGCCTCATGCGCCGCGTCGGCCATGTCCATCGGTCCAGGTTCGATCGGCAGGCTCTTGCCCAGGCGACTGCGCACCAATTCCAATAAATCCGCGACCATCACCGACATGTGCCGGGTGCCACGCTGGATGTGGTGCAAACAGGCCAGGGCGTCGCCTTCAAGATTGACTTTGCGCTGCAGCAACTCGGTGGACATGCTCACTGCCTGCAACGGTGCGCGCAGGTCATGGCCGAGGATGGCGAGGAAGATGTCCCGCGAGTGGTTGACCTGCTCGGCATAAGCGGCGGTCGATTCGGCCAGGGCTTCGTCGATGGCTTCGTTGAAGCGGATCATGTCCTGGAAATACGCCAGGTCCGGGGCTTGCAGACTATTGACCCACAGCCGAATCACGCAGGCCCGAAGATGGCGGAACTCGGACGTCATCTGCACCAGATCGAAACCGACGTTGTGCCGCAACTCGCCATGGCTGGCGGCGGCCTGATCCAGGCTGGGGGTTTTCTCCGGACCGTCGCCCATGGCCTTGGCAGCTTGTTCCTGAGCGGTCTGGGCGGTGTTCATGTCCCGCGCGGCTGCCAGAAGAATCGAGCTGGCGTGATCGCGCAAGGTGATGCGATCAAGGTTTTCGTCCGGCGTGATGACGCGGGCGAATTGCTCCCACTCATCGACGATACGATCAACCTCAACCACGATGAATTCGCTTAGGCGCATGGACGATGGTTCCGAACAAAAAATGACCGTTGATGGAGCAGCATCTTAGCCTCTTCACGGCCGCGTAAACACTGCTGAATGCGTGGGTGCAGGTTGAGTGACCCGGCAGGTGGTATTTATATATATCCGGTATTTCATTTATTACCGTGTCCGCAGGTTTTTAACCCTGTTGTCCGCAGGATTTTGATCTTTTATCAAAGGACTCTGTTCGTTAGCCTGATGCCTCCAATAATCATGGAAGGTTGTTGTTACATGGCTGATATACGGAACATCAGGGAGGATGCAGCGACTGTCACTGAAACCAGGGCACTCGGTGTTCATATCGATCGCATCAAACAGGCGATCCAGGATTCGCAGGGGATGACGCCGCCAGATAGCCTGCTGGCGCATGCGGACGGCGTAACCGAGTTTTTTGCGCCGTGGTATCTCAAGGCCCGAAAGATTGACCGCGATGCACTCAAGGATCTTTACAGTCGGCGCTGGTTACTTCAAGGACGACTCGATGAGTTGTTCGGTAAGTTGGAAGCTGATATTCGAGACTTCGCCGAGCCACTATTAAACAAAGCATTAAAAGATCAGCTGGATGTTGAGCTGGATGTTCGCGTAGCCGAACTGCGCTTATATGTACCCAGCAAAATTATCTTCGGCATTGACCGAGGGGCTGACCATTTCAAGCAAATGACCTTGCTCGATGCGGCGCTGCATAACTTCGAGGCCGACGAAGCCGAGCCAGCGGCGTTCCGTGACGGCTCCGGCGTGTTTACCCGCGATGCGCAAAACGCGCCCCTGCGCCACGCCATGACCGTCGCGCAATTTGTCACGCTGTGCCGCACGCTGGACCTCGGCGCGCAATATCAGACTCATCTCAAAGGCATCCTGACCCCGACGTCGGCCGCCGCGCGGATGGAGTTGCAACTGAAGTCCGTCACCAGCGACAAGGCCGCATTCAAACTGGCCGCACTGTTGGCGCGGCTCCAGGGCGAGGTCAGCGCCCACGGTTTCGGCGCGCTGCTCAAGGTGCACGACGGCGAACCGGATAATTCCTGGTATGGCGCGCCGATGCACTGCCATCGCTTGTCGCTGATGGGCTTCAGGCTCACCGGCATCGTGCTGTTCAGCACCGTGGCCGAACCTTCGCAGTTAAAGAAGGCAATTGATGCGCTGACCTCTGAACAGTTGAAATTCTGGAGCGAATGGTCGGATCGCATCCCGGTGTTGCCGGGCAAGGAATACGAGCTGTTCAAACTGATCAAGGCGTTTTTCGCCAATGGCCCCCAAGGCATGTCCGAAGAGCTGGCGCGCAAGGACGATGTTCATCGGCAAAACCGTCTGGCGGGACGGCTGATTGCCTACGTCCCCGGCGACCCGCAACACCCGATCAAAGAGTACGACTCGTTCACCGACTTTATGCAGACCCTGGTCAGTCAACTGCGCGGTGTCGAGTATCAGCAGTTTTTCAGCCGTTTCGTCGATCAGAAAGACAAAGGCGTATTTTTCGCCCGGGTCAACGAACGCCTCAAGACCTTTGAATGGGCGCAACGCAAATCTCTGGACATGGGCCCCTGGTGGCGTGAGACACCCATCGAGAACGCTAACCCGGAACCGCTCACCCATGTCATCAGCGGCAACGTATGGAGTGCTTTGTTTACAAGGCGACGGGACAAAGTCATCGCCGATGCCCGGCATATCGCGGTGCCCACCGGCGACGAAGACGCGCAAACACGCTGGAAGCGCCTGACCGGTTACCTGGACATCGCCTGGAACGTATTCAACTTTGCCGGAATGCTGATTCCGGGTGTGGGCGAAGCGTTGCTCGGTCTTATGGTTGCGCAATTGGTCGAAGAGCTCGCCGAGGGCTTTGAAGACTGGAGCAAGGGCGATCGCGAAGAAGCGGCGGGGCACATCAGTTCGGTGCTGATCAACGGCGCGCAGTTGGCGCTGATGGGCGCCGGGCATGTGCTGCCAACCGGAGCCGCGTTGTCGATTCAGCCCTCGCCGTTTGTCGACAATTTGAAAGCAGTTGAGCTCCCCGACGGCAAGACAAGCCTGTGGAACCCAGACCTTTCTCCGTATGAACGTCAGGTTCCGCTGCCCAATAATGTGCGGCCGAATGAGATAGGCCTGTTGCTGCACGACGGCGAGAGCGTGCTGGCGCTGGATGACAAACACTACGCAATCAAGGAAGGCCCGAACAGCAACGGCCATCGCATCCGCCACCCCTCGCGCGCCAACGCGTATGAACCGCAAGTGGCTCACAACGGCGGCGGCGCCTGGACCAGCGAACTCGAACGACCCCAGCTTTGGGATGAAGCCAAAGTCTGGCGGCGTCTTGGGACTGCGTTCGAAGAACTGCCCATCGCCCGCCAGGAACAGGCGCGGATCGTCAGTGGCGTCGATCACACCCGATTGCGCCGGATGCACGTCGAACAGGAAAGTCCGCCAGCGTTGTTGATCGACACTTTGCAGCGGTTCAAAGCCTATGGCGAGGCCGATGCACTGGGGCCGCAGATTCTGCAGAACAAGGTGCCCGAGTCGCTGGAGGGTTTTTTGCCGACCTTTGTCACCGAACTGCGCGGCTGGCCGGAATCCAGGGGCGTGGAACTCTTCAAGGGAGAGACGTACACCGGCACTTCGGTCAGGTACGGGGGCGTCGATGGCGAGACGATCAAGGTCACTCACTCGCAATGGCGCAGTGGCAAATTGTTGGAGCGGGTGCTGGATTCACTCAACGAAGACGAGATCACCGCGATCCTCGGCAATCAGGTGTCCCTGTTGCGCGCCGAGCGTCTGACTGCGTTGCGCAGTCGCCTGGCCATGCACGCCGGACGCCAGACCTCGCGTTTATTCGAGTCGTTGTACAAGGCCGGTGAAGTGACGGCGGATGCTCGGCAACTGCTGCTGCAACGGGAATATCCGACGATGCCAGGCACGGTCGCGCGTGAAATGCTCAAACGGGTTTCGCCCGAAGACCTGGCATTCATCGATCAAAAAGATCGCCTGCCGTTGCAGGTCAAGGCCCTGGCAAAACGGGCCATGGCCGAGTTGCGGACGGTGCGCGCCTACGAAGGTTTGTACCTGGAGGTGCTGGCGAGCGCCGACACTGAACGGCTGGCGCTGCACAGCATTGCGGCGCTGCCCGGCTGGTCATTGTCCGTGCGCATCGAAGTTCGCGAGCTCTCGATCTTGGGCAAGTTGCGCGACAGTGTCGGGCCGCCGGATGCCGCGAATCGCAAGGTGCTGGTACTCAATGAGGAGGGGACGTTCGAAGCACGGGATCATCGCGATCAGCACCTGCACGGCGCTGACGATATTTATAGCGCTGTGCTGCATGCGTTGCCGGATACCGAGCGCAAGGCGTTGGGTTTTGAAATTGTCGAAGGCGCCAGGCTCAAGGAAACAGTGCAGCGGCAACCGCTGGCCCAAAAAGAGCTGGGCTCGATTCTCGAAGATTACCCCACGTTCAAACCGGCCTATGACCCCGAACACATGAAGCTCCCCGGCGGCATGTTGGGATACCGATTCAACCCTTCCCCGGCCACTATCCGCTACCGTGCCAGTTGTCTGTATCCCCAATTCACCGATGCCGATCTTGACGAGATGATGAGTCGGTTTTCTGCAAGGGGCGGGCTCGTACAACAGATAAGCGCGCTCGAAGACGAGTTCGATGCGTTCAGCCGAGTCATGAATCGCTGGGTCAACCACTCCGGCGAGGCGCCTCGTTTCAGTCGCAGCGGCTTGTCCGAGTTCGAATCGCGCAACCAAGTCTACCGGGCCCTGCGTCAATGCTGGCAGCGTACCGGTCCGCGTGGCGTCGAGGTCACGGGTGAAGCGCATTCCCAGGCACTTGACCTGAGTGTCATGGACCTTGGAAAACATCTGGAAAGCATGCCGGTACTGAGTGCGAATTTCGACCATGTGACGAATGTGAACCTGGCGGGGAATGGCTTGCGCGACAGCCACGCGACGTTTCTGCATCACTTCCGTCAGGCGCGTCAGTTGGACCTGCGCAACAACCGCATGACCCGCCTGCCATCGGTAATCGGCGGCATGAGGCGCCTCAACAACCTGCTGCTGAGTAATAACCAGATTGTCTTGACCGTTGAGGCGTTGAATAACCTGCGGGGCCTGACGCAAATGCGCTCCATGTCACTGATGGGCAATCCGCTGGGCTTGCTGCCCGATATCAGCCGGATGCGCCACTTGGTCATGCTGCAAATGAGCAATACCGGTGTGAACACCTGGCCGACAGGGCTGTTCCTGCAAGTGCGGCCACGGCATTTTTTCCTGGACTTGCGCGAATGCCCGATCAACCTGATCCCCGACGTCGCCCCGGGTTCGTTCCGTGCGGAACTGCTGGCGCGCACACACATCAGCCTCGAGCCGCGCTGGATGTCTGCACAAACCCTGGAACAGTTGAAGCTGTACGTCGAATCGGTGGGGCTGGACCCGGAACGCCCTTTTGCGCCATTAGGGCCGCTCGACAGTGTCAACTGGAGCGCCGGTCTGAGTGAGCCGCAGTGGCAAATCCTGCAACCGATCTGGGACAACCTGGAAGATGAGTTCAGCTCGTTTGCGTTTTTCGAAAAGCTCCATCAGCTCACCAAAACCGCGGATTTCAAAGCGGCCGACAGCACCTACCGAATCGGCCTGAGCGCGAAGGTCTGGCGCATGATCGAAGCCATGGCCGAGGATGCCGCGCTGCGCGACAAGATCTTCGCCGAAGCGGTGGCGCCGACCGAATGCGTCGATGGCTTGACCCAATGGTTTAACGCCATGGGTATCGAGGTGATGATCCACGAGGCTTATCAGTTGCAGAACGCGGACCTGGTCAAGGCCGGGCTGGTGCGCCTGGCCAAGGGCAAGACGCGGTTGCAACAAGTCGATGCGATTGCCCGTCGGCATATTTCCGAACGGCTGGCGGCGGGGGAGACGTACCGACGGGTCAATGCTGAAGGTCAGGTCACGGGCACGATTGATGAAGTCGAGGTTCACCTGGCGTTCATGACGGATTTGGCCGAGCGCTTGAACCTGCCCTGGCAAGCGCGGGGCATGCAGTTTCGCAAAATCGCCGGCGTGACCCCGTCGATGATTGAAACGGCCTATCAGCGGGTATTGGCGCTGGAGGAAGGCGATCTGCTGCGCGATGCGATCGCTGAACTGCCCTTCTGGAAAGCCTATGCCGAGGGCAGTAACCGGCGGCTGTTCAGCGCATTCCGGCGCAAGTTGGAAGCCCTCACCGACTTCAAGATGGCCATGGACGAACGGGCTGCCGCAGTCGATCGCACGCCTGAAGCCCGAGAGCGTTTGAAGGAAAGAATCCGCGTGTTGGCCGCTGAACTGGGCAAGCCGGAAAGCGCCTTCGCACCAGGTCAGGTGATGACCGATGAAGCGTTCGACAGCGAGTACAAGAGCGTGCTCGACGAGATGGATCAGCTACTGAAAAAACTCACTCAGGACGCCATGGACTGGGCACGACTGGACAAGGACGACGCGCCGTTTGCGTGATGAAGCCTGGCATTGATCAAGCCCCGATGTTCGCATCGGGGCTTTTTTTTGCGGCTTAAAACAGGAAATAACGCTGGGCCATCGGCAAGACTTCCGCCGGCTCACACCACAACAACACACCGTCGGCCTTGACCTGATAGGTCTGCGGATCGACATCAATGCTGGGCAGGTAATCGTTGTGGATCAGGTCGGTTTTCTGCACCTCGCGGCAGCCTTTGACCACGGCGATTTTCTTCTTTAAACCCAGTGCCTCGGGCAGCCCCGCTTCCTGCGCCGCCTGGCTGATAAAGGTCAGGCTGGTGGCGTGCAGCGAGCCGCCATAACTGGCGAACATCGGGCGGTAGTGCACCGGTTGTGGCGTTGGGATCGAGGCGTTGGCGTCGCCCATCAGGCTGGCGGCAATCGCGCCGCCCTTGAGGATCAGCGTCGGCTTGACCCCGAAGAACGCCGGGCGCCACAGCACCAGATCTGCCCATTTACCGATTTCAATCGAGCCCACTTCATGGCTGATGCCGTGGGTGATCGCCGGGTTGATGGTGTACTTGGCGATGTAGCGTTTGGCGCGGAAGTTGTCGTTGCCTTCAGCGTCCTGGGGCAGCGGGCCGCGCTGCTTCTTCATCTTGTCGGCGGTCTGCCAGGTGCGGGTGATGACTTCGCCGACCCGACCCATGGCCTGGCTGTCGGAGCTGATCATCGAGAACGCGCCGAGGTCGTGGAGGATGTCTTCGGCGGCAATCGTCTCGCGGCGGATGCGGCTTTCGGCGAAGGCCACGTCCTCGGCAATGCTCGGGTCCAGGTGATGGCAGACCATCAGCATGTCCAAGTGTTCGTCGATGGTGTTGCGGGTGAACGGCCGGGTCGGGTTGGTCGAACTTGGCAACACATTGGCAAAGCCGCAGGCCTTGATGATGTCCGGCGCATGACCGCCGCCCGCGCCTTCGGTGTGATAGGTGTGGATGGTGCGGCCCTTGAAGGCGGCGAGGGTGGTTTCGACGAAACCGGATTCGTTGAGGGTGTCGGTGTGGATCGCGACCTGCACGTCGTACTGGTCGGCGACAGTCAGGCAGTTGTCGATGCTGGCCGGAGTGGTGCCCCAGTCTTCGTGCAACTTGAGGCCGATGGCGCCAGCCTTGACCTGCTCGATCAACGGCTCCGGCAGGCTGGCGTTGCCCTTGCCGGTGAGGCCGATGTTCATCGGGAACGCATCGGCGGCCTGAAGCATGCGCGCCAGGTGCCACGGCCCGGAGGTGCAGGTCGTCGCATTAGTGCCCGTGGCCGGGCCGGTGCCGCCGCCGATCATGGTGGTGACGCCGCTCATCAGCGCTTCTTCGATCTGCTGCGGGCAGATGAAGTGAATGTGCGTGTCGATGCCGCCGGCGGTGAGGATCATGCCTTCGCCAGCGATGACTTCGGTGCTGGCGCCGATGGCGATGGTCACGTCCGGTTGCACGTCCGGGTTACCGGCCTTGCCGATCCCGGCGATGCGCCCGTCCTTGAGGCCGACGTCGGCTTTGACGATGCCCCAGTGATCGACGATCAGCGCGTTGGTGATCACCGTGTCGACCACTTCGGCGGCGAGCAGTTGGCTCTGGCCCTGGCCATCGCGGATGACTTTGCCGCCGCCGAATTTCACTTCTTCGCCGTAGGTGGTGAAGTCTTTTTCGACTTCGATCCACAGCTCGGTGTCGGCCAGGCGCACCTTGTCACCGACGGTGGGGCCGAACATATCGGCGTAGGCTTGACGGGAAATCTTCATGTGTTCGCCTTGGAATTCAATTGTTTTTGAGACCGCTCGCGTAGCTCGCTATCGCAGCCTCGCTGCGCTCGACAGCTCCTACAGGTGTTCACACCATTACGGTGTGTGCGACCTCTGTAGGAGCTGTCGAGTGCAACGAGGCTGCGATCTTTTGAAGGCACCGCAGATATCAATCAAGGTCACCCATGATCCTGCCGGCAAACCCGAACACCCGCCGATGCCCGGCCAAATCGACCAGCTCGACCTCGCGGCTTTGTCCCGGTTCGAAGCGTACGGCGGTGCCGGCCGGAATGTTCAGGCGCATGCCGCGGCTGGCGGCGCGGTCGAAGGTCAGGGCGTCGTTGGTTTCGAAAAAATGGTAATGCGAGCCTACCTGGATCGGCCGGTCGCCGCTGTTGGCCACCTTCAGGCTAATGGTGCGGCGGCCCGCGTTGAGTTCGATGTCGCCGGGCTGGATCTGGTATTCACCGGGAATCATCCATTCACTCCTTGCAGAATCTTGTAGTAGAGGGCGGTCGGCCGGTAGTTGCCGGCAGGGTCGCAGGCGTAGTCGGGGATCTGGCCGGCGCGGGTGTAGCCCAACGCCCTGTAGAAGTCTTCAGCGGGGGAGCCGGCCTCGGTGTCGAGGTAGAGCATGCCGCGCTTGTGCTGGCGGGCTGCGAGTTCCAGAGCGCTCATCAATTGTTGGCCGAGGCCGCGACGGCGCGCATGCTCGCGCACCAGCAGTTTCTGCACCTCGGCGCGGTTCAGGCCGTTTGCTTTCTGGCACAGGGTCAACTGGACGCTGGCCTGCACCTGCTCGTCCTTGACCACCACCCACAGCAACACGTTGCCCTTGTTCAGGTTGGCCTGGACCTCATCGAAATAGGCCCGGGCCTGAGTCGCATCGAGGTCGGCCATGAAACCGACGCTGGCGCCATAACCCACGGCGTCCAGCAGCAAATCGATCAACCCCTGGCGATAGTGCGCAAAGCTTTCAACGTTGACGCGACGCAGTTGGGCGGCGTTCATCGGTGTTACTCCTTGTTGGCGTTCGGCGGCTCCGCGCCAGGATTGAGGGTCAGTTGCATGAAGGTCAGGTCCAGCCAGCGACCGAACTTGGTGCCCACTTGGGGCATCTGCCCGGTGATCAGGAAACCGGCGCGTTCATGCAGACGAATAGAAGCGGCATTGCCGCTTTCGATGGCGGCGACCATCACATGCTTGTCGCAGCCCTTGGCGCGTTCGATCAGCTCGGCCATCAATTTCGGGCCGAGGCCATTGCCGCGCTGGTCGCTGCGCACGTAGACCGAATGCTCGACGGTGTGGCGAAAACCGTCGAACGGCCGCCAGTCACCGAATGAAGCGTAGCCCAGCACGCTGTTATCAGCGTCGACGATCACCAGGATCGGATAACCCTGGGATTGCCGGGCGCTGAACCACGCCTGGCGGTTGCCCAGGTCCACGGCTTGCTCGTTCCAGATCGCAGTGGTGTTGAGCACCGCATCGTTGTAGATGTCGCGGATCGCTGGCAGGTCTGCGTGCAGCGCATCACGAATGAGATAAGTCATGGCGCGGCCTCAGGCGATCGGTTGGTGGACGGTGACCAGTTTGGTGCCGTCGGGGAACGTCGCTTCGACCTGGATCTCCGGGATCATTTCCGGGATGCCTTCCATCACTTGTTCGCGGCTCAACAGGGTGGTGCCGAAGTGCATCAACTCGGCCACGGTGCGACCGTCACGGGCGCCTTCGAGCAGCGCCGCAGAGATGTAGGCCATGGCTTCCGGGTAGTTGAGTTTCACGCCGCGAGCCAAACGCCGCTCGGCGACGAGGCCAGCGGTGAAGATCAGCAGCTTGTCTTTTTCGCGTGGGGTCAGGTCCATCGTTGGAATCCATTTTTGGCAGAATGAAAATCTTGCGTCTTGCACCCTGTAGGAGCTGTGTAGGAGCTGTCGAGTGAAACGAGGCTGCGATCTTTTGATCTTGATCTTGATCTTGATCTTGATCTTGATCTTCGGCGGTTCCGAAAAAGGTCAAGATCAAAAGATCGCAGCCTCGTTTCACTCGACAGCTCCTACCAGCTCCTACAAGGGAATCGGTGTTCAGGTGCTCCAGATTCTTGGGGGGACGGCTTCTCGTCCGAGTAGCGCAGGTCTGAGTAAGCGCCACAAATCTATAAGCCAACCCCGTGCCAACAACGCTTCACTGGCCAGGCACCGCGCCACTAACAGCCCCGGCAACTGGGTCAGATCCCCGCGTACGTCATTGGGCAGCGAGCGGCAGGTTTCCAGCAATTCACTGTCGATCTCCCCGGTCACCAGCAACGTCGCAAACACCGGTTGCCCATCCAGGCCAATCGGCGAGTCGAGCAATCCATCGTTCCCGACAATGCGCTGGCGTTCGTGCCAGAGCAACTGGCCGTCGCGGCGGATGTCGAGTTTTGCCTGGAAATGCCCGAGGTCGAAGCGTTCGCCACTGGCCGGGCGACCGAGTGCGACCACGTCCCAGTAGAACAACCGGGCATCGCCTTCAAGGTTGATCGAGGTGCTGAGTTCGGCCTGGGCCGCGCTGAAGATGATCGTCTCCTGGGGCAACCATTCCAGTGTCGCACCGGCCGCCACGTTCAAGTTCAGCTGCTGATAAGCGGGGCCGGCGGCGCGATACCACTTGGCGGCGCCGGGGCTGGTGATTTGCGCCCAGGCATCGCTGCCGACGCTGGCGCTGATGTCCAGCCGATCACCCCCGGCAATCCCGCCCGGCGGGTGGACGATGATGTGCTGGCACACCTCGGGTCCTTCGGCGTACAGGTGCTTTTGCACGCGCAGCGGGCCTTGGTGCCGACGCAGGACCGGGCGCGTGCTGTCGCCGAAACGGGCGTAGCCCAGCTCCAGCTCGGCGTGCCAGCTCGGGGTAAACAGGACAGTGGGAACAGGTAAATTCATATCGTCTTATTATCGTTAGGACGCTACAGACTAGATCGTAACCAGTCCGCGCACACCTTCGGCTTCCATATTTTCACCGCGACCCTGTTGCACGATCTCGCCCCGGGACATCACCAGGTACTGATCGGCCAGTTCGGCGGCGAAGTCGTAAAACTGTTCCACCAGCAAAATCGCCATGTCGCCACGAGCAGCAAGCTTCTTGATCACCGCGCCGATTTCCTTGATCACCGACGGCTGGATGCCTTCGGTGGGTTCGTCGAGGATCAGCAGGCGCGGACGGCTGGCCAGTGCGCGGCCGATGGCTAGTTGCTGTTGCTGGCCGCCGGACAAGTCACCGCCACGGCGTTGCTTCATTTGCAGCAACACCGGGAACAATTCGTAGATGAATGCCGGGACTTCTTTCGCCTCGCTGCCGGGGAACCGCGAAAGGCCCATCAGCAGGTTTTCTTCCACGGTCAGCCGCCCGAAAATCTCCCGGCCCTGGGGCACGTAGGCGATCCCGGCATGCACCCGTTGGTGCGGCTTGAAGGTGGTGATCGGCTTGCCTTCCCAGTTCACCGCGCCTTCTTTGGCTGGCAGCAAACCCATCAGGCATTTGAGCAGGGTGGTCTTGCCCACGCCGTTGCGCCCGAGCAGGCAAGTGACTTCGCCGACCTTCACGTCAAACGAGAGACCGCGCAGGATGTGGCTACCGCCGTAGTACTGGTGCAGCTTGTCGACTTGCAGCATTTCAAATTCTCCTCAATCCCCTGTGGGAGCGGGCTTGCTCGCGAATGCGGTGTATCTGTCGCAAAGATGTTGGATGTGCCGCCGTCTTCGCGAGCAAGCCCGCTCCCACAGGTGGGTGTATTCGCAGGTCTAGCGACCGAGGTAGACCTCGATCACCCGCTCATTGTCCTGCACCTGTTCCAGCGACCCTTCGGCCAGCACGCTGCCCTGGTGCAACACGGTGACGTGGTCGGCAATCGAGCCGACGAAGCCCATATCGTGTTCCACCACCATCAGCGAATGCTTGCCGGCCAGGCTTTTGAACAGCTCGGCGGTGAATTCGGTTTCGGCATCGGTCATGCCCGCCACCGGCTCGTCGAGCAGCAGCAATTGCGGGTCCTGCATCAGCAGCATGCCGATCTCCAGAAACTGCTTCTGACCGTGGGACAACAAACCCGCCGGGCGATTGACCGACGTGGTCAGGCGAATGGTTTCCAGCACTTCGCTGATGCGATCTTTCTGTTCGCCGGTCAGGCGCGCGCGCAAACTCGCCCACACCGATTTGTCGGTTTTCTGCGCCAGCTCCAGGTTTTCGAACACGCTCAGGGCTTCGAACACCGTCGGCTTCTGGAACTTGCGACCGATGCCGGCCTGGGCAATTTGCACTTCGCTCATCTGCGTCAGGTCCAGGGTTTCACCGAACCAGGCCTTGCCGTGACTCGGCCGGGTCTTGCCAGTGATCACGTCCATCAGCGTGGTTTTGCCCGCGCCGTTGGGGCCGATGATGCAGCGCAATTCGCCGACGCCGATGTACAGGTTCAGGCTGTTCAGCGCCTTGAAACCATCGAAGCTGACGCTGATGTCTTCCAGGGTCAGGATCGTGCCGTGGCGCGTATCCAGGCCAGGGCCGACACGTTGGCCGAAGCCGATGCTGTCGCGGCTGGTGCCTGCGTCCTTGTTCGGTTCCACCGGGAAAAACGCGGGTTCGAGCATAAATTCCGCCGTCGCTGTGACTCTCATTGTTCGCCCCTTTTCTTCAGCAGACCGATCACGCCTTTGGGCAGATACAAGGTCACGACGATGAACAGGGCCCCGAGGAAGAACAGCCAGTATTCCGGGAAGGCCACGGTGAACCAGCTCTTCATGCCGTTGACCACGCCGGCGCCGAGCAACGGCCCGATCAGCGTGCCGCGACCGCCCAAGGCGACCCACACGGCGGCCTCGATGGAGTTGGTCGGCGACATTTCACTCGGGTTGATGATCCCGACTTGCGGCACGTACAACGCACCGGCCAAACCACACAACACCGCGCTCAACACCCACACGAACAGCTTGAAACCGCGCGGGTCGTAGCCGCAAAACATCAGGCGGTTTTCCGCATCTCGCAACGCGGTCAGCACGCGGCCGAATTTGCTCTGCGCCAGGCGCCAACCAATAAACAGGCTCGCCACCAGCAACACCACCGTGGCGAAAAACAACACCGCGCGCGTCCCCGGTTCGGTAATGCCAAACCCGAGAATCGTGCGGAAATTGGTAAAGCCGTTGTTGCCGCCAAACCCGGTTTCGTTGCGGAAAAACAGCAGCATCCCGGCGAAGGTCAGGGCCTGGGTCATGATCGAGAAATACACGCCTTTGATCCGCGAACGGAAAGCGAAGAAGCCGAACACCAACGCCAGCAGTCCCGGTGCCAAAACCACCAGGCACATGGCCCAGAGGAAGCTGCTGGTGCCGGTCCAGTACCACGGCAATTCGGTCCACGACAGGAAGGTCATGAACGCCGGCAAGGCGTCGCCCGAGGCCTGGCGCATCAGGTACATGCCCATCGCATAACCGCCGAGAGCGAAAAACAAACCGTGACCGAGGGACAGCAAACCGGCGTAACCCCAGACCAGATCCAGCGCCAGAGCGACGATGGCGTAACAAAGAATCTTGCCCACCAGCGTCAACGTGTAGGCCGAAACGTGGAAGACGCTGACCGGCGATAGCAGCGACAGCAGCGGTAACGCCAACAGCAAAACGAGGATCACCGCACCCACGGCGATCGTGACTTTGGGGCCGGCCTTTTGTGAGGCTGTGACTATAAGAGGCTGGTTCATTAGTCGATCACCCGTCCTTTCAGTGCGAAGAGGCCTTGCGGACGTTTCTGAATAAACAGAATGATCAGCGCGAGGATCAGGATCTTGCCGAGTACGGCACCGATTTGTGGTTCGAGAATCTTGTTGGCGATACCGAGGCCGAACGCCGCGAACACGCTACCGGCCAACTGGCCGACGCCGCCGAGCACCACCACCAGGAACGAGTCGATGATGTAGCTCTGGCCGAGGTCCGGGCCGACGTTGCCGATCTGGCTCAGCGCCACGCCGCCGAGGCCGGCGATGCCCGAGCCGAGGCCGAAGGCGAGCATGTCCACGCGTCCGGTCGGTACGCCGCAGCAGGCCGCCATGTTGCGGTTCTGGGTGACGGCGCGCACGTTCAGGCCCAGGCGGGTTTTGTTCAGCATCAACCAGGTCAGCACCACTACGAACAGCGCGAAAGCGATGATCACGATGCGGTTGTAGGGCAGCACAAGATTCGGCAGCACTTGAATCCCGCCCGACAACCACGCCGGATTCGCCACTTCAACGTTCTGCGCGCCGAACAGCAAACGCACCAGTTGAATCAGCATCAGGCTGATGCCCCAAGTCGCGAGCAAAGTTTCCAGCGGGCGGCCGTAGAGGTGACGAATCACCGTGCGCTCCAGCGCCATGCCGATGGCGGCGGTGACGAAAAACGCCACCGGCAACGCGATTAGCGGGTAGAACTCGATGGCTTGTGGGGCGAAGCGCTGGAACATCAGCTGAACCACATACGTCGAGTAGGCGCCGAGCATCAGCATCTCGCCGTGGGCCATGTTGATCACGCCGAGCAGGCCGAAGGTGATGGCGAGGCCGAGTGCCGCGAGCAGCAGGATCGAACCGAGGGACATGCCGCTGAACGCCTGGCCGAGCAACTCGCCGATCAGCAGTTTGCGTTTGACTTGAGCGAGGCTGGTTTCGGCAGCGGTGCGCACACCGGCATCGGCTTCGACGCCGGGTTCGAGCAAACCTTCGAGGCGCGTACGGGCCAGCGGGTCGCCGGTTTCACCGAGCAAACGCACGGCGGCGAGGCGCACGGCGGGGTCGGTGTCCACCAGTTGCAGGTTGGCCAACGCTAGGCTGAGGGCGGCGTGAACGCTTTCATCTTTTTCGCCAGCCAGTTGCTGGTCGAGGAATTTCAGCTGCGCCGGTTTGGCGCTTTTCTGCAATTGCTGCGCGGCGGCCAGACGGATTTTGGCGTCGGCGGCGAGCAATTGGTGGCTGGCCAGCGCGGTGTCGATCAGACCCCGCAGGCGGTTATTCAGGCGCAGGGTTTTCGGTTGGCCGTCGACGGTCAACTCGCCTTGTTGCAGGGCGTTGATCAGTTCGACACGGGCCGGATCGGGCTGCGCGGCCCAGGCTTCCAGGAGTTTGGCTTGCTGCACGGGATTGGCCGCGACGAAGTCTTCGGCGTCGCCGGCGTGGGTGGCCATCGGCAGTAACAGCGCGAGGGCGAGGATGAGGCGGTAAAGGGCAGTCGGCATGTCGTTGGCCTTGCGCGGACAATGTGGGAGCGGGCTTGCTCGCGAAGACGGCGGCACATCCAACATCAATGTGCCTGACCCTCCGCATTCGCGAGCAAGCCCGCTCCCACAGGGATTTGCGTCAGGCCCGGGCTTCGTGTCCGGGCCGTGACACCCAGTGGCTTAGTTGCTCTTCACCGCATAATCCGGCTTCTTGTCGTTGCCATCGATAAACGGGCTCCACGGCTGGGCGCGGATCGGGCCTTCGGTTTGCCACACGACGTTGAACTGACCGTCGGCCTGAATCTCGCCGATCATCACTGGCTTGTGCAGGTGGTGGTTGGTCTTGTCCATGGTCAGCGTGTAACCCGACGGCGCGGCAAAGGTCTGGCCGGCCAACGCTTCGCGGACCTTGTCGACGTCGGTGGACTTGGCTTTTTCAGCTGCTTGCGCCCACATGTGAATGCCGACATAAGTGGCTTCCATCGGGTCGTTGGTCACCGCTTTGTCGGCGCCTGGCAGGTTGTGTTTCTTGGCGTAGGCTTTCCAGTCAGCGACGAATTTCTTGTTCTGCGGGTTCTCGACCGATTCGAAGTAGTTCCACGCCGCGAGGTTGCCCACCAACGGTTTGGTGTCGATGCCGCGCAGTTCCTCTTCGCCTACCGAGAACGCCACGACTGGCACGTCGGTAGCTTTCAGGCCCTGGTTGGCCAGCTCTTTATAGAACGGCACGTTGGAGTCGCCGTTGACTGTGGAGATGACTGCCGTCTTGCCGCCGGCCGAGAATTTCTTGATGTTGGCGACGATGGTTTGGTAGTCGCTGTGGCCGAACGGGGTGTAGACCTCTTCGATGTCCTTGTCCGCCACGCCTTTGGAGTGCAGGAACGAGCGCAGGATTTTGTTGGTGGTGCGCGGGTAGACGTAGTCGGTGCCGAGCAGGAAGTAACGCTTGGCGCTGCCGCCTTCTTCGCTCATCAGGTATTCCACCGCCGGAATCGCCTGCTGGTTCGGCGCCGCGCCGGTGTAGAACACGTTCGGCGACATCTCTTCGCCTTCGTACTGCACCGGGTAGAACAGCAGGCCGTTGAGTTCTTCAAACACCGGCAACACCGATTTGCGCGATACCGAAGTCCAGCAACCGAACACCACGGCGACTTTGTCCTGGGTCAGCAACTGCCGGCCTTTTTCAGCGAACAGCGGCCAATTCGACGCCGGGTCGACCACTACCGGTTCCAGCATCTTGCCGTTCACGCCGCCCTTGGCGTTGATTTCGTCGATGGTCATCAACGCCATGTCTTTGAGGGATGTTTCGGAGATCGCCATGGTGCCGGACAGGGAGTGCAGGATGCCGACCTTGATGGTCTCGGCGGCCTGGACAGTCCAGGTCATGCCCATCGCGGCAATGCTTGCCGTGAGTGTGAAAGCCTTGATCAAGCTGCGACGCTTCATTGTGCGATCTCCATGAACATTAGTATTTTTTTTGATTGGCAGAGGCGGACTACTGAAGGCTGTTTTGCAAGGGCTGTGCCTGGTCGGGTTTTGGCAAGGAAATGTCGTGTTAGAGCGGTCGCGCGGGGATAGCGGCGCACCAGGAAGGAACGCCGAGGATGCACTGGTGCGCCGGCTTGCGCCAGATTGGGGCGAAGAGTGCTGCAGGAACTGTATTGGTGCTGTGTATGAACTGTGTAGGAGCTGTCGAGAGAAACGAGGCTGCGATCTTTTGACTTTGATTTTTAAAGATCAAAAGATCGCAGCCTCGTTTCACTCGACAGCTCCTACAGGGGAATGAGGGGTTCTGGGGATTACCGGCGGCGCATGAGGCCGATGAAGAACAGGCCGCCGATGGCAGCAGTGGCGACGCCAATGGGCAAGTCTTCCGGGGCGATCAGGGTGCGGGCGGCGACGTCGACCCAGACCAGGAAAACGCTGCCGAGCAAAACGCAAACGGGCAACAATCTGCGATGCTCAGCCCCCACCAACCGCCGCGCAATGTGCGGCACCATCAAGCCGACAAACCCGATCGACCCGCTGATCGACACCAGCACCCCAGTCATCAGCGAAGCAATCAAGAACACCCGCAACCGCACCGTGCGAGCATTCAAGCCCAGCGTCACCGCCGTCTGCTCACCCGCCATCAACGCATTCAACGGCCGCGCCATCCCGAGCAACAACACCAACCCCAGCAACACGCTGGCCGCCGGCAGCGCTAGCAATTCCCAGCGCGCCAAGCCGAGCCCGCCGAGCATCCAGAACATCACCGCCGAACTCGCGCGGTGATCGCCCATGAACAGCAGCAAATTGGCAATCGCCATCATCACGAACGACACCGCCACGCCGCACAACAGCAGGCGATCACTGTCCAGCCGCCCGTTGCGATTGGCGATCATCAGCACGATCAGCATGCTCGCCAACGCACCGATAAACGCCGCAATCGGTAGGGTCAGCAGACCGACAATCTCACCGACATGCAGCACCACAATCACCGCGCCCAACGTGGCGCCCGAGGTCACGCCGAGCAGGTGCGGATCCGCCAGCGGATTGCGCGTCACTGCTTGCAGCACCGCACCAATCAACGCCAACCCGGCACCCACCAGTGCCCCGAGCAACATGCGCGGCACGCGGATCAGCCATACGATGTGTTCCTGCCCGGCCGCCCAGTCTGGCTCGCCGACACTGAAGATCTTGTGCAGCAAAATCCGCCACACCACATCCACCGGCACCCGCGCCGGCCCGAAGCCCAGGGACACCACGCACGACACCAGCAACAGCGCGCCGAGTGCGATCAGCAGCAACGCATAGCGACGCTCGATCATTCGCCGTGGAACCCCTTGGCCAGGGTTTCCACCGCCAGCACGTTGTCGATCCCCGGCGTGGCCTGCACGTAAGGAATGACGATAAAGCGCTGGTTCTTGATCGCGTCTACCGATTGCAGGGCTTTGTTATTGAGCAGGAATTGTTCTTTCTGCTCGGCGGTGACCTCACCGTAGTCGACGATCACGATCACCTGTGGATTGCGCTCGACCACGTTCTCCCAATTGACCCGCGTCCAACTGGCCTCGACGTCATCGAGAATATTTTGTCCACCGGCCGCATCGATCAGCGCTTGCGGCATGCCGAGACGGCCAGAGGTCATGGCCCGGTCTTCGCCGCTGTCGTAGAGGAACACGCGAGGTTTGTCCGCCGGCAGGTCTTTACGAACCTCGGCGACTTGCGCCTGCATCTCGGTGATCAAACCGTTGGCGCGGTCCTGCACGTCGAAGATCTTGCCGAGGTTGCGCAGGTCGTTGTAAGTGTCCTCCAGCGTGGCCGCCGGGCGCTTCATCACGAAGGCACAGGACTCGGTCAGCTCGTAGACATTGATGCCCAGCGGTTGCAGGGTTTGCGGCGTCAGGTCACCGCCGACGCGCATGCCGTAATCCCAGCCTGCGAAGAAGAAATCTACGTTGGCGTTGAGCAGGGTTTCCACCGACGGGTACTTGGCCGCCAGTTCCGGCAAGCCATTGAGGATGGTCTGCATCTCGGGCGTAACCGACTTCCATCCCGTGACACCGCTGTAGCCGGCCATGCTCGACTTGAGGCCGAGGGCGAGCATCATCTGGGTCATGTTGATGTCGTGGCTGACCGCGTGTTTCGGCGCTTGCTTGAATGTCACTTCGCGATTGCAGCTCTGGACGGTCAGCGGGTATTTCGTGGCCTCGGCAGAGGCTTGGGCAGCGCCCAGCAACAGGGCGACGCACAGCAGGGAACGCACAGTCATGGTTGGGTTATCCAGGTGATTCGGGGGTAGCCGTGGAGGGGGTGGTCATCGATCAGCGCTTCGACGCCGAATACCTCGCGCAGCAGCGGGGCGGTCAGGACTTCTTTCGGTGTGCCGCTGGCGACGATGCGGCCGTGGTTGATCACGTACAGACGATCACAGAAAGCGGCGGCCAGATTCAGGTCGTGGATGCTCGCCAACGTGCCGATGTTCAGGCGTTTGACCAGTTGCAAAAGCTCAAGCTGATAGCGCGGGTCGAGGTGGTTGGTCGGCTCGTCGAGGATCAGCAATTGCGGTTGCTGGGCCAGGGCGCGGGCGAGGATCACTCGTTGCTTTTCACCACCGGAGAGGGTGGCGAAGGCATGGTCTTCGAAGCCTTCGAGACCGACGGATTTCAGCGCGTGAGTAGCCAGGTTTCGGTCTTCAATCGTGTCGCCATCGAACAAGCCTTTGTGCGGCGTGCGGCCCATGGCGACCACTTCTTCGACCGTCAGGCCGAAGGCGTCGGGGAATTCCTGCAAAACCACCGCGATGCGTTGTGCGCACCAGCGTGAGGATTGTTTCCAGACGTTGTGGTGATCGAGCTGGACCTCGCCGCTCTCGGGTTTGCTGAAGCGATAGGCGCAGCGCAACAGGCTGGTCTTGCCGCTGCCGTTGGGGCCGATCAACCCGACAAACTCACCGGCAGCCACGTGCAGCGAGGCGTCACGCAGTTGGAACTGGTGATGGCAGTGGCCGTGGCCCAGGGGTGTCCAGGCGAGGTGTGTGAGGTTGAGCGAGGTCATGCAATTACTCTGAAATATTGGGTGTTGCTGGGGACGCCTTCGCGGGCAAGCCTCGCTCCTACATGTTTTGCGCAGTCCTTGTGGGAGCGAGCTTGCTCGCGATTGGGGCGACACGGTTTAAAACTGATAATCCGCGGTGACAAAAAACGATCGCGGCTCACCCAAAATCCACTGCTGCCCCTCATTGTATTGGCTTTGCGCATACTGCCGGTCAAACAGATTGTTCACCTGCAACCCCAGCGTCGTATTGCGCAGCGCTTTCCAGGACAGCGTCGCATCGACCACGGTGTAGCTCGGCAGCTCATTCTGATTCGCCATGTCCGCATAACGCGCATCCACATAGCGCACGACAGCCCCGGCCTTCAGGTCTTGGTTGATCGCTTTGCTCAGCCACAGGTTGGCGGTTCGGCGCGGAACTTCGGTCGGCCGGTTGCCGTTGTACGAGACGGTTTCACCGTTCACCACCGCCGAAAAATCGTCGTACTTGGCCTTGACGATGGCGGCGTTGGCTTGCAGTTGCCAGGCGTGAGGCAGTTGCAGATCGAGGCTGGCCTCAATCCCATTCGACGATTGCTGGCCGACCTGTTGCTTGAGCGTCGGGTTGCCCGGGTCGTCGGTCAGCAGTTTCTTTTTGACGATGTGATACGCCGCCAACGTGAACTCGCCGCGCTGATCCCAGAACAATTGCTTCACACCGATTTCGGTCTGTTTGGCGGTGGCGAGGTCGTATTGCTGCTGGCTCGGGCTCAGGGAAATCAGGCCGCCGACGCCGTCGGTGCTGGTGGCGTATTGGCCGTAGAACGAGGTGTCCGGGGTCAGGGCAAACACCAACCCGGCTTTCCAGTTATTGCCAGTCAGGGTCTTGTCGCTTTGGCTGCCGTCCACCAGGTTGTCGCGATCGACGTGCACGTAGTCGCGGCGCACACCGGTCACCAACGACCAGCGCTCACTGAGTTGCGTGCGGTTTTCCGCAAACACCGACATCTGTTTGGTCGTGGACTGGAACTGACTGCGGTACGGATCGGCACTTTCAAAGCGACCCGGTTGCGGGTGATACAAGTCCACCGGTTGCCCGTTCGGCAGCACGTCGTTGAACGGCGAGTTGCTGTCGAGCTGGAAGCGGATGCGGTTGTAATCGACGCCGGTCACGGTCTGGCTGTCGAGGCCGAACAGGGTGTGTTTGAAGGTGAAGGTCTGGCGATCACCGATCTGTTCCTGGGTGTGGCCGATGCCGAAATAACCGCTGCGGCTCAGTTGCTGGGTGTCGCGGTCGAAATTGTAGTTCTCGGCGTTCTGCCAGCGGCGCTGGGCCTTGAGGTAATACAGCTCGTTGCTCGAGCTGATGTTGTCGGAGATCTGCCATTCGCTGGTCAGGCGCGTCCACTGGTCGTTGTAATGCTGCTTATCGTTGCTGACGTTGTAGTTCTTGTCCCGCAGGCTGTCCTTGAAGCGGCCATTGATCAGTGGCGTGCCGAAATAATTCATCGGCGTTTGATCGCCGTAATCGTGAGCGAGGGTGAAGGTCAGGTCGTCGGTTGCCTGCCAGCGCAGGGCGGCGCTGATGAAGTCGCTGGAGGAGTCGCCGCGATCCACCCAGCCATTGCTGCGCAGGCGATTGAGGTTCAAGCGATAGCTCAAGGTGTCGGTCAGCGAACCGCCGCTGTCGAAGGCTTGCTGCTGACTGTCGTAGGAACCATAGCCGACCCGCAGGTGGTTTTCGATTTCGCCGTCGAAGGGCTTTTTCGGGATCACATTGACCACCGCGCCGGTCGCGCCTTCGCCGTACAACACCGACGCCGGACCGCGCAGCACATCGACGCGTTCCACCGACCAAGTATCCACCGGGAACGTCACCGTGCCCATGCCGGAGTACATGCGGTTGCCGTCATACAGCTGCATCACCGAACCCTGCCCGGTAAAACCCCGCGCCGACAACGACGTGCCGCCATCGCCAGGCGTGCCGGTGCGGCTGATCCCGGTGCCGCGCGATACCGCGTCCTGCACGCTGCGATCACCTCGGGCGCGGATCTGCTCGCCGGTCAGGCTTTCAATACTGGCCGGAGTTTCCATCGCCGTGAGATTAAGCCGCGAACCAGCGGTGGTCGGCGTGTTCAGGCTGACGCTGTCATCGTCAACCGTCGGCGCGGTGATGGTGCCGGTGGGCAGGGTCAGCACTTGCGCCTGAGCGTTGTTGTTCAAGGCGAGCAGGCAAAGGCTGGACAAGAGGTACTTGTTCATCGGGGCAGTGAATCACTTCTGCAAAGAAAACCCGCAACAATCCTGTTGCGGGCAGGGCGGCTCATTTGCGTTATACAGTAACACTAAAAATGACCGAGAGTTAAGCGCGCGAAGTCTACAGATCCCTCTAATGCGCGCATCTCGCCTGATTCATGATGAAGGTGAGGTGGATTCAGTTTGTGTTGATCGAGCATTTTTAATGGCCAATCGATCTAGCTGACTGTCATTTCTGACAGTAGGCCAAAACCGTTGGCTGGTTTAGGTTTGAGCCTTGTCAACAGTGACAGGGAGCGCTGGTCATGCCGGTATCTGGGGTTGCAAGGGTGGTCGGATGTCTGGTTTTTTTCGACTGTGCAGTGCTCATGGCTGATCAGGACTGCCTCAGTCTGTGGCAGCAGAATCCCGTCAGCCAAAGCTGTAAAGCTTACGTCAGCGCCACCGCGCCGGATCCAGCTACCCCGATGCTCGTTGATCTGGAAAATGGCCAGTGCCGCATGACGCTCATCTGCAAAAACTGGTACGGCGCAGGCGCGCCCACGCAGTCATGGGATCTTGATAAAGCCGAGTTGGTCAACATCCAGAACTGCAACGGCGAGTTGCAGATCAAGCCATGTCCGATCAATCAGCCCTGACAGGACCAGCGTAAATACTGGCCCTGAGTCCGCATTTCTTCAGGCGACCGAACCCGGTTCTGCTTGCCTGTTCAGACGTGTCAGCAGCAGCCGATCCAGCACCCACACGACAATCAACGAAGCGCCTACCAACGGAAAAATCACCGCCAGCGCGAGCATGATTGCCACCCCGGTTTTCCATTTCGGCAGGTCATGGCGCAACGGCGGAACGCCGAATTTTCCCTGTGGACGACGCTTCCACCAGATCACCACGCCGCTGACCGCGCTGAGCAGAATCATCAGGCAGATCAGCAGCACAATGATCTGATTGAACGCACCGAACATCTTGCCTTCATGCAGCATCACGCCGATTTCCGTGGCGCGGGCGACAGTGCCGTATTGCTCGAAGCGCACGTCGGCGAGGACGTCGCCGGTGTACTGATCGACATGCAGGGTAGCGTCGTTGCGCGGGTCATCGGCGAATACCGCGATGGTGAACACGCCGGTGGCAGTGGTCGGCAAGGTGATGCTGTAGCCCGGTTCGACCTTGCGTTGCACGGCGATGTTTTGCACGTCTTGCAGGCTGATGGTCGGCGCTGCGGGGCCGGCTGGTGCAGTGCCGTGGGCCATGTGTTCGGCGTGGTCGCCGGACATCGGCATCGGCGTGTTTTCCATCGCCCAAGGCACGGTCTGGCGCGTGGCGCTGTTGAGGCTGCGGGCCTCGACGTCGGACTTCGGCACGTTGTCCCACATCGCCGCCGGGAAGGTGTTCCAGACCTCGGCGTATTGTTTGCCCCAGAAGCCGGTCCAGGTCATGCCGCTGAGCAGCATCACCAGCAAAAAGGCCGCGCCCCAGAATCCGGTGACCGCATGCAAATCACGCCACAGCACACGACCGCGACTGTTCAAGCGCGGCCACAACACGCCGGCATACTGACCCCGCGGCCACCACAGGAACACGCCGGACACCACCAGCACCACGCCCCAGCCAGCAGCGAGTTCCACCAGTCGATCACCGACGGTGCCGATCATCAACTCGCCATGAATCGACCGGGCGAGGGCTTGCAGGTTTTTCTTGGCATCTTGCTCGCCAAGGATGTCGCCGTGGTACGGATCGATGAAGACGTTGAGTTCGTGGCCGGCATTGATCACCACAAACTGCGCGCTGCGTTCGGCGTTGGGCGGCGGCAGGTATTGTTTGATCTGGCCTTCCGGGTACGCCAGTTTCACCCGTTTGAGCAGGTCATCGGCGGACACCGCGTGATGCCCGGCCGGGACGTTCATCAGGCTGCCGTACATCAACGGATCGAGTTGCGGTTTGAACAGGTAGATCAGGCCGGTCAGGGCCAGCATCACCATGAATGGCGCGACGAATAACCCGGCATAGAAATGCCAACGCCAGGCCAGGTTGTAGAAATTCGGTTTGGGCTGTTTCATCGGTTGTGCTCCGCTTTGGCATGGATCTGTTTTAGTTGTTGATGTGCGGTTCCTTCGCAACCCATCGCGAGCCAGCTCACCCTTCAAGTATTGCGCTGTCCCTGTGGGAGCGGGCTTGCTCGCGAAGACGGCGGTACAGCCAACATTGATGTCGCCTGACCCACCGCTTTCGCGAGCAAGCCCGCTCCCACATGGACGGTGCTGGACCTGTAGGAGCGAGGCTTGCCCGCGAAGCTTTTTAGAAACTCATATCCACCTTGGTCCAGAGCGTGCGCCCCGGTTCGTTGATGGCTTGTGGATCATTGGCCGGATACCCAAAACCGGCATTCCCCGCCAGGTTCAAATGCTCGGCGTAAGCCTTGCCGAACAAATTGTCGACGCCGCTGCTGACCTTCCAGTTTTTGTTGATGCGGTACGCGCCATTCAGCGAGAACACGCCGAAACCCGAGCTCTTGTCGAAGTCCTTGCCGACCACGTTGCCCTTGTTCTGGTCGATGCGATTTTGCGCCGCGACCACGCGCCATAAAGCCCCGGCACTCCAGTTGTCTTCGCTGTAAGTCAGGCCGAAACGTGCATCCAGCGGCGGCATCTGCGGCAGTGCCTTGCCGTCGCTGCTGTTCTTGCCCCAGGCGTAGGCCAGGGTCGCGTCGGCTTTCCAGTTGGAAGTCAGTTTGTAAGCCGCACCCAATTCTCCGCCCATGATTCGTGCGTCGATGTTCTGCGCTTGCGAGGTGGTGCCCATCATTCCGGGCGTGTAATTGAACAGGATGTAATCGCGCACCTGGCCGACATAACCCGAGGCCCAGGCTTCGAGGTCTTCGGTCTTGTATTGCAGGCCGAAGTCGAGCTGGGTGGTTTTCTCAGGCTTGATCGAATCGAAGGCGTTCACCGAACCGGCGGGCCCGGCATCCGGTGAAAACAGCTCCCAGTAATCCGGGAAACGCTGGGCATGACCGAGGCCGGCGTAGAGCGTGGTCGGGCTGCCGGCCAGGTCGTGTTCATAACGGACGAAACCGCTGGGCAGGGTGTCGGCGCAGGACTTGTCGGCTGTCGGGTTCGGCATGCTCATCATCCCGGCGTCGACGGTCTGCCGATAATCCTTGGCCGAAGCACGGTCCACCCGCGCGCCGGTGATCACGCGATCACGGTCGGCGGCGTACCAGGTCAGTTCGCTGAACACACCGTAGTTGTGGAAGTCGGCATCCTTGGTGTACGGCAGTTCCTTGTAGGTGTCGATGCCCATGCTGCTGCGCTGGCGATGCTCGTTGGTCTGCGCATCAATGCCGCTGATCAACTGCACATCGGCCCAGCGCCAGGTCGCCTTGATCCGCGCGCCGAGGGTGCGACGGTCGACGTTGGAGGCCATCGGCCCCGCCATCATCCCGGTGCCGGACGGTGTGCGCAGGGTGTAGTTGTCCATCACGTGGTCGGCGTAGTTGTAGTAGACCTGCGCTTCGACCTTATCCAGCACGTCGCCGATGTTGGACTTCTCGAAGCGCAGCCCGAGGCTTTCGCGCTTGAATTGCGAACCGTCCATGCCGCGTCCGGCGTAACGAGCTTCGCCATCGCCCTTGCCGGCGGTGAGCTCCAGTAACGTGTCGGCATCCGGGGTCCAGCCGACGGCGACATCGCCGTTCCATTTGTCGTAGCGCGACGCCACGCTGTCGTTGTTGCCGTCCTTGTAGTCGTCGGAATGCGCGGTGTTGCCGATTACCCGCACATAGCCCAGAGGCCCGCCGGCAGCGGCGTCCACCACCTTGTCGAAGCGACCGTTGGAGCCGGCCAGGACGCTGGCGTTGACCCGGGTGCCGAGTTCGCCGAAGTGTTCCGGTTCACGGTCGAACAGGATCGTGCCGGCGGAGGCGCCCGGACCCCAAAGCACGGTTTGCGGGCCTTTGATCACGGTGAGTTTGTCGTAGGTTTCCGGGGAGATGTACGAGGTCGGCGCGTCCATGCGACCGGGGCAGGCGCCGAGCATCATGCTGCCGTTGGTGAGGATGTTCAGCCGTGAACCGAACATGCCGCGCAGCACCGGATCGCCGTTGGTGCCGCCGTTGCGCACCAGGGCGAAGCCGGGAATGGTTTTCAGATAATCGCCACCGTCGCTGGCCGGCACCGGTTGGCGCGGGTCCTTGGGGTTGGTGACGACGGTCAGCGGCGAACTTGGGGCGATGGCGGTGATTACCGTCGGGCTCAGTTCTTCGGTGTGGCCGGCGTGTTCATCGGCCAGCACCATCGGGGACAGCAAAACGCCGCACAGGACAGCGGTGGCGTGGGTGCAACTCAAGCGTGTGTCAGCAGAAAACCTGGACATGACAATTTCCATCGAACAGTCGTAAACGACACGGCCGACAGCCTGCGCAATCCCGGAAGGTCAAGGGTGGTCCATGTGGGAGCGAGCTTGCTCGCGATAGCTATCTGACAGGCAACACATGTGTTGAATGTGCAACCGTCATCGCGAGCAAGCTCGCTCCCACAGGAACTGTATTCAAACCCTTGACTGACCGGTATCGAGCCTTTGGCTATCTTCTAAACCGTGTGAAATCGGGGTGGGTGTTTACGAGGCGATGGGTGGAGCGCGGGTTCGGGCTCCGGGGAAGAAGGTTTGCCGGGCGTGGCCCAGGCGAGGGGAGGGTGTGGTGAAAGTGGCGGTGGGCGTTGAATCGAAGGCGACGAATGTCTGACCGCCAGTCAGCGCCGGGCAATTAAACAGCAGGCTGCAATAGCCGCATTTTTCCCAGAGCGCGTGGTGTTCGGCTTGCGGTGGGCAGTGTTCTTCAACCTGTTCACCGTGCCCGTCCATGCTCATGTCCATCGACATGCTCATGCTCATGGACATCGAGGCGCGCTGATCCATCGGCATCGACTGGGAAATCAGTGGACCGATAAAGATCATCAGCATGGCGAACAGGCTGATCCAGCTGCCGCGGGTCAGTCCTGACGACTGACGACGGTGTGCGGATGACCTGGCGCTAAGCGGGCGCATGGCGTTGGCGGTTCAGGTGATTACTGGGCGTGGGCGTGCATTTGCAGGTCTTCCGGCGGCTTCTTCTGCACTGAAACGTCAACGGTCACGTCACCGGACTTTTCAAAGTGCATGGTCAGCGGGAAACGCTTGCCGTCGCTTAACAGGCTGCGGTCCTTCAGGTTCAGCAGCATCACGTGATAGGCCATCGGCGCAAAGGTGATATTGCCGCCAGCCGGGATTTCGACGCTCGGCACTTGCTGCATTTTCATCAAATCGTTCTGCATGACGTGTTCATGCAACTGGGCGACTTCGGCAATCGGCGAGTCGACACTCAGCAAGCGGTCAGCGCTTTTGCCGGTGTTTTGAATCACGAAGTAAGCCGCCACGGTTGGCGCGTTGGGTGGCAACTCCTGCGACCACGGATGGGCGATTTCCAGCTCGCCGGCCTTGTATTCATGGGCATTGGCAAAGCAGGCAGGCAACAGCAACGCGGCCAGGACGATGAGTTTGTTCAACATGGCAGTTCTCCAGAACGATTCAAAACGCAGGTCAATTGCGAGAAGGAATCACACCAGAGGGGAAGCGCGGGGGTTGAGACTCGGCCATTGCTGGCGCGGCGTGGGTGTATCGAGAGAAGCGGCGGGCAGGCTGCGACTGGCCTCGAACCGCGCGAAATACAACTGCGGCACATGCCCAGGCAGAGCCACCAAGGGCGCGGAACCCGAGCAGCACCAGCAATGCTGCATATTGGAATGATCGTCGTTCTGCGGGGCTTTCTGCTCGATTTTGCCCAGGGAAATCGCCACCATCTTCGTGCCGCTGGACGTGCAGAAAGAGCCCCACAACAACTGCTCGGCGGGTGACTTCGCCGACTGCGCCATCGCACCGGTCATCGGCATGGCGAGCATATTGAACAGCACTGCAAAGCAGGCGATCCAGGCAAATGCGAGCCGTTGTCGGGACATGGGACAGATCCGGTTGGGTGGGCGATCAGGCGCGGCTATTTAGCCTGATCAGGGCCGATAAGTAAAAAAGCGGCGTGCGGTGTGGTGTCGCAGCGCCTCGATCAATAGGAGCAACAACCTGCGAGCAATTTCCGACTCACCGTTATGAAAGAGTGTAGCGACTTCGATTCGGAGTGCCTGGGCAAATTGCGGGTCACTTTGGATTCTTGCCTGGATGGTATGTGTGACGTCCTTGACCGCTGCACGATTGAGGCTCCCATCGCCTGGGTCTTCTTCTTCACAGGGCTTGATGTAATTGCATAGATCGGCAGGTGTCTGGAGAAATTCGGTGATATCGAAACGAGTGAATTTTTCTGACATTTAGCTCTCTGGGAAGGTTGCTCATGGGTGCTCAGGAACATAGAACAGGGCCTGAAATACCACCAGTCAGTCGATTAGGATGATTTTGTGTGTAAGGTCCGATAGTGAGGTAGGGCGTTTCGCATCCCTGTAGCAGCTGCCGAAGGCTGCGTTCGGCTGCGCAGCAGTCGCCAATCCTGTCACTGAGGTTTACCTGAACACCGCGTTGCCAGAATTACGACTGCTGCGCAGCCGAACGCAGGCTTCGCCAGCTGCTACAGATATGGGGGGGACTCGACTCTGAGGGCAGTCAGTACCGCCGTCACCGACCCAAACTCCCGCCCAACCTTTGCCAACACCGGTCGCTTCAACACCAACACCGGTACCCCACGCTCCCGCGCCACTTCCAGTTTCGGCTCAGTCGCGGTGCTGCCGCTGTTTTTGCTGATCAGCACGTCGATCTGCCGACGTTCAAACAGTTCGCGTTCATCTTCGATCACAAAAGGCCCGCGAGCGCCGATGACTTCGCAGCGTTCGTTGCCGGGGTAAACGTCGAGGGCACGCAGGGTCCAGAATTGCTCGGGCGGAATTTCGTGCAGGTGTTGCAACGGCTCGCGGCCGAGTGTGAACAGCGGTCGGTGGAACGGCTTCAGGGCTTCGATCAATTGCGCCCAGTCACTGACTTCGCGCCAGTCATCGCCGGGCTGTGGTTGCCAGGCCGGACGTCGCAGGGCCCAGCACGGGATGCCGCTCAACTGCGCTGCGGTTGCGGCATTCTGGCTGATTTGTGCGGCGTAGGGGTGGGTGGCGTCCAGCAGAAGTTCAATGCCTTCATCGCGAATGAACTGCGCCAGACCTGCCGCGCCGCCGTAACCGCCAACGCGAACCTGACAGGTCAAATCCGTCGGCACACGACCGACGCCAGCCAGGCTGTAAATATGCTCCGGGCCCAACGTCCGGGCGATGGCCAACGCTTCCGTCACGCCACCGAGCAGCAACATCCGCTTCATTGAAAAGCTCCCGCATGGCCAACAATCCCGCCCTGGCGATCAATCGCAAACACCTCGACCTGAACCTGCGCCGGCACCACGCTGCGAGCAAATTCCAGCGCATGCCGACACACTTCATCCCCCAGCGCGATGCCGACAGCACTGGCCATGGCCAGCGCCTGCTGACTGGTATTCGCCTCGCGAATCGATTGCTGCAACGCCTCGTCAGCGCCAATCGCCGCCGCCCATTCCGCCAGTTGCGGCAGGTCGATGCTCGAATGGCGGCTGTGCAGGTCCATGTGCCCGGCCGCCAGTTTGCTGATCTTGCCGAAGCCTCCGCACAGGCTGAGTTTATCCACAGGCACGCGGCGCAAGTGCTTGAGCACCGCGCCGACAAAGTCGCCCATTTCGATCAGGGCGATTTCCGGCAGGTCGTAGACCCGGCGCATGGTGTCTTCGCTGGCGTTGCCGGTGCAGGCAGCGATGTGCAGGTAGCCGTTGGTTTTCGCAACGTCGATGCCCTGGTGGATCGAGGCAATGTACGCCGCGCAGGAAAACGGCCGGACGATTCCGCTGGTGCCGAGGATCGACAAGCCGCCGAGAATCCCCAGGCGCGGGTTCATGGTTTTCAGTGCCAGGGCTTCTCCGTTTTCGACGTTGACCGTGACTTCGAAGCCGCCGTTGTAGTGCATCTCTTCGGCGAGCAAGGTCAGGTGATCGCTGATCATCTTGCGCGGTACGGGATTGATCGCCGGTTCGCCGACGCCCAGCACCAGACCCGGCCGGGTGACGGTGCCGACGCCGCGGCCAGCGATAAAACGAATGCCGGGCTCGGCACCCAGGCGCACGTGGGAATAAAGCAATGCGCCATGGGTCACGTCCGGATCATCCCCGGCGTCCTTGATCGTGCCAGCCTCGGCACCGTCGTCGAGCAAACGGCAAAACTCCAGGCGCATCTGCACCTGTTTGCCTTTGGGCAGGACGATTTCCACCGCGTCCGCCGATAGGCCGCTGAGCAACAGGCGTGCGGCAGCGAGGCTGGTGGCGGTGGCGCAGCTGCCGGTGGTCAGGCCGCTGCGCAAGGGCGCGGGTTGTTCGGCGGTTTCGTCACGCATCGAGCGGTTTCGTCACATCGAGCAAGGTAATCGGAAGCGCCTGACGCCAGGTATCGAACTCGCCTAACGGCTGCGCCTGGGCGATGTGGATGCGGGTCAGCTCGCCGCCATGTTGTTCGCGCCAGGCCATCAGGGTTATTTCGCTTTGCAGCGTGACGGCGTTGGCGATCAGTCGGCCGCCAGGTTTCAGCGCGGCCCAGCAAGTGTCGAGCACGCCTTCGCGAGTTACGCCGCCACCGATGAAAACCGCGTCCGGGGATTCGAGCCCGGCCAGTGCTTGGGGCGCGCTGCCGCGAATCAGTTGCAAGCCCGGAACGCCCAAGGCATCGCGGTTGTGTTCGATCAACAATTGCCGACCGTCATCCGCCTCGATGGCCAGCGCCCGACAGCTCGGATGCGCGCGCATCCATTCGATACCGATCGAGCCGCTGCCAGCGCCAACGTCCCACAACAGTTCGCCGGGTGTCGGCGCGAGGCGGGCGAGGGTGATGGCGCGAACGTCGCGTTTGGTCAGTTGGCCGTCATGCTGGAAGGCGGAGTCGGGTAACCCGGCCAGTCGGGACAGGCGCGATGTGTGCGGTTCGGCGATGCATTTGATGGCGATTACGTTGAGATCGGCAACCTCTGCGGTCCAGTTGCTGGCAACACCGTCGATTCGCCGTTCTGCATCACCGCCCAAATGTTCGAGGACGCTAAGACGGCTCGGCCCAAAACCCCGCTCACACAGCAACGCCGCGATGGCTGCCGGACTTTGCCCGTCATTGCTCAACACCAACAACCGCACACCACTGAACAGGTGCGCATTGAGCGCCGCAACCGGTCGAGCCACCACCGAAAGCGTCACCACCTCCTGCAACGGCCAGCCCATCCGCGCCGCCGCGAGGGAGCAGGAAGAGGGCGCCGGCAGGATCAGCATCTGCTCCGCAGGCACCTGCCGCGCGAGGCTGGCGCCGACGCCAAAGAACATCGGATCGCCGCTGGCCAGCACGCACACCGGCTCGCCATGGCGCTCCAGCACCGGGGCCAGGGAAAACGGACTTGGCCACAATTGCCGCTCGCCACGGATGCACACCGGCAGCAAATCCAGTTGGCGCTGGCCGCCAATGATCCGCGAAGCGCCCAGCAGCGCCCGTCGGGCGTTCTTGCCCAGGCCCTTGAAGCCGTCTTCACCGATACCTACTACTGTCAGCCAGGGTGACATCTACCGTCCTCAAAAAAAGTCCGCAAACGGACTGTTCCGACGGGCAGGCTTTTCATGCCGTCGAACAAAGCAGGCATAATACCGCGCCTTCGCCCGCGAAGCGCCTTTCCCACATAGCCGGCCGCCCCCTTGAACGAACGCCCGATGTCCCAAGCCTTACGCCCCTCGGCCTGCCCGGGGTTGCTGCGTATTGTCCAGGCGCTGGATGGCGGGATCTGCCGGATCAAGTTGAATGGCGGTTCGATCAGTGCCGAACAGGCTGAAGCAGTGGCCGATGCAGCCGAGCGCTACGCTGGCGGGGTGATCGAGGCGACCAACCGCGCCAACCTGCAGATTCGCGGGATTGGCAGCGAAGAGGCGGCATTGATTGAGGGCCTGTTGGCCGCAGGATTGGGGCCGAGGACGGCGGCGGGTGACGATGTGCGCAACCTGATGCTCAGCCCGAGCGCCGGAATCGACCGGCAGATGCTGCTCGATACGCGCCCGTTGGCCGAACAGATCCTCGCCAGCCTGCAAAGCCATGAACGTTTCCACGAGTTGAGCGCCAAGTTCGCCGTGCAGCTTGATGGCGGCGAAGCGCTGGCGATGCTCGATCATCACCATGACCTGTGGTTGAGCGCCGTTGAACAAAATGGCGAGTGCCTGTTGGCTTTCGGTCTGGCCGGATGCCCGACGGAGATGCCGATCGGTGCGGTGCGGCTGGAGCATGGTCACGCACTGGTGATCGCGGTGCTTGAACTGTTCCTCGACCTGGCCCGCCCCGAACAGACGCGCATGCGTCATCTGCTGGCCGAGCAACCGGTGGCCGGGTTTGTCGCGCAACTGGCCGAGCGTGTGCCGCTAGTGCCCGTCACCAGCGTGCCGCGTGCCTCAAGCATGCCGCCGATCGGTGCTTATCCACAGCGTGAGTCCGACCGGGTCTATGTCGGCGCAGTTCCGCCATTGGGCCGACTCGACGCCGCCATGCTCCGGGGCGCCGCAAACCTCGCCCGATTACATGGCGATGGCAGCCTGCGGTTTACGCCATGGCAAAGTCTGCTACTGCCTAATATCCACGAACGCGACGCCGCTGAAGTTATCCACAACCTGGAAACTCTCGGCCTGCGCTGTTCGGTCGACGATGCCCTGGCGCATCTGATCGCTTGCACCGGTTCCGCCGGTTGCGGCAAGGGCCTGGCCGACACCAAGGGCGATGCCCTGCAACTGGCGGCATTGCTGCAACGGCACGGCCAGATCCTGAATGTGCACCTGTCTGGCTGCCCGCGATCCTGCGCGGCCGCGCATGTTGCCCCGGTCACTTTGCTGGCCGTGAGCCCCGGTCACTACGACCTCTATTTTCGCGATGCAGCGCTGCCCGGTTTCGGCGCGCTGCACGCACGCAATCTTACTATTGAAGCGGTCGCGGCCTTGCTCGACGCCCGCTCACGGAGCCCCCTAGATGCTTGATTACATCCGCGACGGTCAGGAGATCTATCGCAACTCCTTCGCGATCATTCGCGCCGAGGCCAACCTCTCGCGTATCCCGGCCGACCTGGAAAAACTCGCCGTGCGGGTGATCCACGCCTGCGGCATGGTCGAGGCCATCGACGGTCTGCAATTCTCCGAAGGCGCCGGCAAGGCCGGGCGCGATGCCTTGGCGGCCGGTGCGCCGATCCTGTGTGACGCGCGGATGGTCAGCGAAGGCGTGACCCGTGCGCGCCTGCCGGCTAACAATCAAGTGATCTGCACCTTGCGCGACGAGAGCGTTCCAGAGCTGGCCCGCGAGCTGGGCAACACCCGCTCTGCCGCCGCGCTGGAACTGTGGCGCCCGTATCTGGAAGGCAGTGTCGTGGTGATCGGCAACGCACCGACCGCGCTGTTTTACCTGCTGGAAATGATCGACGCTGGCGCGCCGAAACCGGCGCTGATCCTCGGCTTCCCGGTGGGCTTCGTCGGCGCGGCCGAATCCAAGGCGATGCTCGCGGCGGACAGTCGCGGTGTGCCGTTTGTGATCATGCAAGGTCGGCTGGGCGGCAGCGCCATGGCCGCCGCCGCTGTCAACGCCCTCGCTACGGAGATCGAATGATGCAGCAACCTGGACGCTTGATCGGCCTGGGCGTGGGCCCCGGTGATCCGGAACTGATTACCGTCAAAGCACTGCGCCTGCTGCGCGAGTCGCCGGTGGTGGCGTACTTCGTTGCCAAAGGCAAAAAGGGCAACGCGTTCGGCATCATCGAAGCGCACTTGCAAGAAGCGCAAAACCTGCTGCCGCTGGTGTACCCGGTGACCACTGAAGCGTTGCCGGCGCCGTTGTCCTACGAACAAGTGATCAGCGATTTCTACGACAGCGCCGCCGAGCAACTCGCCGAACACCTGGACGCCGGTCGCGATGTGGCGGTGATCTGCGAAGGCGATCCGTTCTTCTACGGCTCCTACATGTACCTGCACGATCGCCTGGCCGAACGTTACGTCGCCGAAGTGGTGCCGGGCGTTTGCTCGATGCTCGGCGGCGCCTCGGTGCTGGGTTCGCCGCTGGTATATCGCAATCAGAGTTTGTCGGTGTTGTCCGGCGTGCTGCCTCATGACGAACTCAAGCGACGCCTGGCCGATGCCGATGCCGCAGTGATCATGAAGCTGGGGCGCAACTTTCCCAAGGTGCGTCAGGTGCTGCAAGAACTCGGCATGGACGAGCGCGCGCTGTACGTCGAACGCGCAACCATGGCCAACCAGAAAATCGTCCCGCTGGATGAAGTCGAGCCGATGTCGTCGCCGTACTTCTCGTTGATCATCGTGCCCGGCGAACGGTGGCAAGGGTGATGGGCCGTCCTGTTCCGGCGATTGTCATTCTTGGCAATGGCAGCCTCGCTACGGCGCGCAGGATTCAGCAGCGTTACCCGGACGCCGTGATTCACGGTCTGGCCGGGCGGGTTAACGGCGCCGACCGTGAATATCAAGAGTTCGGCGCGACCCTGCGCGAACTCTATCAACAGGACACGCCGATCATCGCCCTGTGCGCGGCCGGCATTGTTATTCGTACCTTGGCGCCGTTGTTGCTGGAGAAAGGCGCGGAGCCGCCGGTGCTCGCCGTGGCCGAAGATGGCAGTGCCGTGGTGCCGCTGCTCGGTGGCCTGGGCGGGGTGAATGTGTTGGCGCGGGAAATTGCTGCCGCGCTGGACGTTGCTGCGGCGATCACCACCAGCGGTGAATTGCGTTTCGGCACCTGCCTGCTCAACCCGCCCAGCGGTTATGCCCTCGGCGATCTGGAACTGGGCAAGCGCTTCGTGTCGGACTTGCTCGCGGGCGAATCCGTGCGCATTGAAGGCCCGGCGCCGTGGCTGGCCGAGGCGCAGTTGCCGGAGAGTCAGCAAGCGCGATTGGCGATCCATGTCGGGCATGCCGAGCGTCAGCCGAATGCCAATGAGCTGCTGATCTACCCGCGCAATGTGCTGGTGGCGGTGACGACGGGAACGGCTGAAGCCATTCGTGCGGCGCTGCATGAAGCGAACATTGCTGTGCAATCGCTGGCCTGTTTGTTGGCCGATGAGCGCGACATGGCCAGCAGCGCATTGCGCGAAGCGGCGCTGGAGCTGGGTGTGCCGCTGCGGTTCGGCGCTCGGTCGGGAGCTGCTCTGGAGCAAGCTCGGGATGCTGTGCCGTCGTTGCTGACAGCTATCGAAATCAACGACTCGATGGCCATCGTGGTCGCTGCCGAACCGCTCGATCCACTGCTGATCGGCCGCCCGCGCGGTCGACTGGCGGTGATCGGCCTGGGCCCTGGCGCCGCCGAACTGATGGTGCCAGCGGTGAAGGCTGAACTGGCTCGGGCCAACGATGTGCTGGGTTATGAAACCTACGTGCGCATGGCCGGGCCGTTCCGTGCCGATCAGGTGATGCACTGCACCGACAACCGCGAAGAAATGCAGCGTGCCCGTCACGCCTTTGAACTCGCGGCTCAGGGGCGTTCGGTGGTGGTGGTCTCGTCGGGTGATCCGGGCGTGTTCGCCATGGCCGCAGCGGTGCTCGAAGCCTTGCACGAATCCAGCGATGCGAACTGGCACAACGTCGATCTTGAAATCCTGCCCGGCGTTTCCGCGTCCCTGGCCACCGCGGCCCAGGCCGGTGCGCCGCTGGGGCATGACTTCTGCGTGATGTCGCTGTCGGACAACCTCAAGCCGTGGTCTATCATCGAGAAACGCCTCGACCTGGCCTCTCAAGCCGACCTGGCCCTGGCCTTCTACAACCCGATTTCCCGTTCGCGTCCGTGGCAGCTAGGCCGCGCGCTGGAGATCGTCGCGCAACACCGCACCGCCGAAACGCCGGTGGTGCTGGGCCGGGACATCGGCCGTCCAGGCCAGACGTTGCGCGTGACCACGCTGGGGCAATTGACCCCGGATCAGGTGGACATGCGCACCATGGTGCTGATCGGCTCGTCCACCACGTGCGTGTTCCCGCGCGCCGAGGGCGGCGAGTGGGTTTATACGCCGCGCTGGTATGGCGACAAACCCGCCGGTTAACCAACTATTAAAACGCCTCTGTTGAGGCGTTTTTTTATGGGGGCTCTGTTATATCCGGTATGGGTTATTCAATTCCGGATTGCCGGTGCTTGAGTTTCAAGTTGTGTAGACATTAATTGAATATCTTTGCGATTTGAAAAGTTTGGTGTAAGTCGATAGTTTGGCGTTCAGTCATCGCGCCAGGCGGGTGTTGGTTAATATATTACTGTCTGATTGGCTTTTTAAAAATGTCGTGCAGCTGAGCATTTTTGCTTTTTGTTCGGCTGTGCTTGATGGATATATTTTGTTAAATATGGATGTTTAACTATGAGTCTGCAGGAAGTTGTTAATGGTGGTGAGTATGTTGGCATTGCCAATCTTCTAAGTCGTGCCGAATTGGAGCGTGTACTCGCGCCGTATAAGAAATCTGATCAGTACGCTGGCATCCTTCGTTATTATCAGGGCTGCCTCGACGCGCAGGATGACCAAAGCCTGCTTCGTCCGCTGGCGTTGCTGGATGACGCGTTGGAGTCAATTCTCCCCGCTGTACGGCGACGCCGAGAAACCGACGAGCCATTGTCCCCTGGCCGCGCGGCGGAGGATGTATTTGAAGTACACGATAAGGTCAGGGAATACGCCACTCGTGCCAATAGCAGCGCTGCGCTAATGAAAAAGAGCATGTCGCCCGTGCCGAAAAAAATGCACTTTGTCTGGCTCGGCGGTGGCATTGGGGACATCCAGCGCGACTACATCAATGTTTGGAAACAAGTATTGGCGACCGAAGGCTACGAGTTCAAGCTGTGGTATGACAGTGATGCCCTGCTGGCGTATGAGACCAATCGTATTGTGGTAGAAGCTGCCAAGGCCGACGCAATGATAGCGGGTGGGGAGACCGCGGAAACTTCCGCTTTTGCATTAGGTGATTTGTATAAGGAGCGGGTAGTCGTCTCGAAAGAGCAATTGTTCAATCACATTACCCGTTCGAACGTCGGCGCTGATGAGGCACGAATTGACTTGCTGGTTCGGGGTTATGCACAAGACGAAAGATCCCTTAGGGCGCTCAGGCAGCGAAATGTTGAAAGTCTACAGGCGCTGGCCGATGACCAACTGCAACTTGTCGATATTCGCCCGCTGTCGGAGTCCTTCCAGTTATTCGATATCTATGAGCGAGAAATTGGTCTTCGCGGCAATCTTGCGGCAGCCTCGGACGTCGTGCGTTATGAGGTCATGCACAGCGAGGCAGGTATTTATAGCGACGCTGATTATTTACCTCCATTTGTGGAGAGACTGGGAGAGGTAGCAACAAAGAAGATTGTTGGCGTGAATGCCAACCTGGGTGTCTTGCAAATGATACTTGAGCGTAACCCGGAGCTGATGCCGGGGCGATCGAAGATCGCGGGGAAATATAAAAGCTACACACAATATATCCCCGCTGAGTTGGTGCCCGCGCTGGAGCAATTCGCCAATAGCCGGCCGTCTATCAAGGATATCTTTGCCAGCCCTGGAAATTGGTCTGTCGCCGGTGATGCGTTGCGCACGGCTTTTGTCGAAAATCTCGCATTGAACAACTCATTTCTTATGGCTCATCCACAATCTGGGGTCGTTCAAGCGGTAATGGACCGTGTGCGATTCATGTACGAGGCGAAGGATGAATTTGCCTCCCTGATGGAAGCTCAAGGTGTCTCCATTAACGATGAGAGATGGATGGGCGGGGCTATTGAGTTCTTCGAGAGCAAAGAAGATCCGCTGCTGTTGAGTGACGTTGAGGAGTTCTGGAGGGGCGACAAACGCGCCGCTGCGCTTGGACGGTACATGGAGGATGGCGTTTTACCCGGTGCTGATGGAACGATTTTTCTTACCGGCCCCGATGCCATGTTTGCGGGCATGAGCCTTTATGAGAGGGCAAACCTTACCCCTGATGACGCTAGACAGTTCCGTCAACAGGCGGCGCTGTTGAAAGGCTTCAATTATTTCACTGAAGAAGAACAGGATCACAGCTGGAAGGAGCCGATCGTCTTATGGGATGAGTGGGGTACCAGCGAACAGAAAAAGTGGAAGAACGGCCTGTTCAAGGCTCGTTTCGCAGGAAACATGACAGAACTGCTCAAACACCAAACCATCGAGTTCGACGCAGGCTGGCCGCTGATCGAAGGTCGGCATGTACTCTCGACCAGTATTCTCCAGCGCTTGCTTGATCACCTCGGCGAGCCGTTTGTGAAGGCGATGAGTCAGGGCAGTGATGCCAGCGTGACGTTCAACAAGTTGTTGCCGCTGGGGTTTGACGATCGCCAGGCCATCATCGCTCAAGATGTCAGGGTATTCCCGCCGGCGGTGACCAGTGACGCCAGGACCCGAGATCTTTCTATCACCGAGGTGCTTGAGCGCCTGGCCAGCGGTTCCTTGCTGACGGAGCAATTGAGTGCCGCCCAACGCCTGTTTCTCGGTCCCCTGCTGGGGCTCGAGTCGCTCGACAATCGTAGCTTCGAAGCGGTGGCGGGTGAACTCGAAACCCTGGCCAGAAAGATCAATGATAACGGCATCGCGGGACGTTACGCGGTCATTGAAGAGCAACTGTTCAAGTACAAGGCAACTGAATTCATGGCGGGGTTGTCCAGCCCGATCGACGCTCCGATGGGCCACGCCGAGAGTGCTCTGCCGTTAAAGAAAAACGCCATGGAAAAACCCTTGAGCCTGCGTCAGTGGGGCCAACAAGTGGCGCGAATCCAGCAAGTGGCAAAATCCGAATTCCGTGAACGGCTTGCCGAACGCTCCGGTGAACTGAAGGGCAGTTTTCGCGAGGCGAACGCCCGTTTTGTCCCTCAGGACCTGTTGTTCGATGGCTTCGGCGACACCATCGGTCGGCGGTGCTATCCCTTGGTACTCGTCATGGCAGCGGCGCTCGCCAAAGGAGACGAAGCGGTCGCCATGCTGCGCGAGCGTTTCTTCGTGAGCGTCGTGGAGCCTGAGGACAGCAGCTCGAAAAGCTTTGTGCGCGCCATCGACGCGTTGCACGGTGCGGAGGTGGCTGAGGTTGGCACTCCGCCGCGAGTCAACCTGCAGCAAGTGGTGGATTTGCTGAAGGCCCGGACATCAACCAGCACGCTAATGCTCAACTCCGACAACCACGCCATGCTGGTGGCCAAAACCTGGGTCGGCGATCGCAGTACTTACCACTTTTACGATCCGAACCTCGGCGTTTTCGATTTTGCGCACCCCGAGGGCATGCTCAGCGACCTGCAGAACTTTTTCGGGCAAATGGGCATGGCCGATTATTACAGCGCCTACCACGAGCGCGGCCAACTGACGTTTGATCTGGTCGAAGTGCAAAGCGATCAGATTGCGCAATGGGAGCTGTCCTCGGAAGTGCGCGTCGAAGACGTGCTGTTACCTGGCACATTGAAAGAGTTGGATGCTGCCGGTGGCCGAAAACGCTTGACCAGCGTCCGGGGGCAGTCGCTGGTAAGCACTTCGCGACTGGGCAAAAGCCTGATGGAGCTGGACAGTCATTGGTGGGGCCAACAAATCACGCAGGCCAGCCATGATTTGCAAGCCAAAAACCAGCTGACTGCCGACTTTATCCCATTGTTTGAAACCCTGGAAATCACTCCCCGGGGCGACTATCAACTGAGCCTGATCAAACCCGAAAAGCCCGGTATCCCCGAGCAACTGGTGCGCGTTGTCACCGACGATCAGCGCTTCCTGCGCATCAAGAATCACCTCACCGAACTCTTCGAAAAACTGACCGCGCGCCGGGTCAATGCGCTCGATCCGACCAGCGTTGGCGCGGTCCACACCCTCAACGCCGGGTTTGCGATCCAGGCGTTGATGAATGCGTTACGTGGCCGCGAAGGAGATGATCGAAGCCTGACGTTGGCGGTGCGTCTGCACGCTTATGTGAACTACGCGCAGATCGTCCATGGTCTGGTGATCGATATGGTGGGCGTTGTCAGTCTGGTGCGTCAGGGCTTGGCCCAGGAGCGCTTGATCGCGCAGACCAGTTCCACGGTGGCCGGCGAAGCGCTCGGGCATGTGGCCGGTGAAGGCGTCGGCACGGTGTTGGGCATGGTTAACGTGGGGTTCGATGTTTACCAGTTGAGCCAGGCAGACAACGAAGTGGATGTCGCCCGGTTTGGTACCCAATTGGCCTTCGACTGGGCCAGTCTGGTGCTCGGCGCTGCGGGCATGGGCGCCGGTCTGGCGTCGGCTGCCACGGTGGCGGCGTTTTTCGGTGGGGCGTCGGTAATCGTCGGCGGGCTCGCTGTCGGTGTCGGCGCATTGGCCCAGGGCTTTGCCATGGTGGCCGAACGGTCCAAGCAGGTCGGGCTGTTTTTTCATGAGCTGGATCAGGCGTATCGCGGTGCTCCCTTCAGTTGGAGCCCGCAGCAGAACGCCTGGCAGGCGCACCCAAAACTGGTGGTCCAGAGCCTGGACCTGCGCAGCGGCGTGGTGACTTACGACAGTCAGCGCCTGTTCCCGTTGCGCGATCATTTCGGCGTTCCGGATTACGATGTGGATTACGACCGCGCGATCAACCTGCGTCAAAGCCTCGAGCTGCCCGGCTCGGGCACATTCCGCCCGGCGGTTGGCGAGGTGATTATCCTGCCGTGCACACCTCGAACACATTACGGCTATGACTACCACACACTGCCGTTCTCTTCCTGGCGGCATGACCAGGGTTTCGATGTCGCTCGCCGTCTGGAGACAAAGAAGCCGGATGGGCAGTGGCAGTTTCTGTTCACGTTCTATTCGTTCCCGGGCGAATACATTCTGCAGAATATTTACCCGTACTACCGGCCTCACACCACATCGGTGATCCATGTCCGGCTTGACGATGTGCCGCGCACGCTGGTGGTGCCGACGCTGCTCAAAAGCTGGCATGGCCGGATCGCTTATGAGATCGAAGCCAGCGATGCGCCTTGCACGCTGATGCTTAACCAGGGCGTGGATGTTCGACTCACGTCGTCGAACCTGAAGGCACAGCAGTGGACGCTGCTGGCAACCTGGGCGCAGGAGAGCGACGTACAGTTTCTGAATGGCGGGGCCTTGAGAGTCGGTGGGGTCAACATCACCTATCGCGGCGAAGCGGTGTTCGATATCACGTTGCATTTGGCCGGTAACAACCGTTTTCTGGTCGACCATCGTCAACAAGTGTTGATCCCGCTGGAAGTGGATGCACTGCCGGGTACTGATACCCAGACATTGCAATCGCACTTCAAGGCATTGGCCCGGGAGCATCGACTGGAGCAGCCGTACACGCCGGTACACAATTTCCTTATCCCGTTCGATGACGCCAAGGAAGAACGCCACACCACCGCCTACTACGATTCGGCCGAGGACCGTTTCCTGTACATCCAGGACGACGACGTCATTGTGCCCGAGGATCCGCTGTTGGGCGCGGTGGTGGAGGGCTCTGCGTATTTCTATCACCCGCAAAGTGCCGAGGTGATCAGGACCGATGTGGTCAGTGGCCTGATCACTCACCGCTATCGGTTGATGCTCAAGCGTGGCGAGTTCGCCGTCACACAATGTTCGGCGGTGCCGGGCGGGGTCAAGGTTGTCCAGGAACTGATCGATGGCAATCAAAGCTACGTCCTGGAATATTTGCTCACTGATGACGGCGTGTTCCTCAATACGCTGACTCGCGGTCTGGAAACCACACTGGAAGACGTGCTCGGACAGGCGCCGACACTGTCTGACTGGAAGCCGCTGTTGGGAGATTACACCGCGTGGCCCGTCGTGCCCTCGAAGCAGCGCTTTAAAACGTTGGTCTGGCAATTGGGAGCTTTCGTTTCGATTCAATGGAAGCCGGAGGACGGCCGCTCTGATATGAGTTGGGTGCGCAGTAGCGATGGCTTGATTATTCGGCCGCTGCCTGCGCGACATCACCTTCGTGGCTGGAAGGATTCGGACAAGGAGCAGAACCAATCCAGCCTGCTGGCGCCGGCTGGTAAGGAGGGAGATGTGTTTGTTGTGTACAAACGTGGCAGCTCGCGCCTGTGCGTGCAGCGCCGTTCCATCGTCGATGCACAGGTCAAGCTGTCAGTCGAGTGGAAGACGCTCAAGGGACTCAAGAGCGTCGTGGTGGCACAAGAAGGTTGTCTGGCTCTGACCGACGAGGGGTTGTTTTATCAGATATCGCCGCTGGGCGAGTTGCAGCTGGGAGGAGTAACGGAGGTCTGGTTCAAGGATCGACCGCAATGGTGGTCGCAGTTGCCTGCGGTGGTGGCCGAGGTGCCTTTCACTACGCTGGCTCTCATCGGTTTGAACAATGCTCGCGGTGATGCGCGCTTGTGCGCCTGGTACCTCGAAGGTCGCCTGTTGTTGGCCAATCCGGGGCACGGCAAGGAAGTGCGATTGCTCGGTGCAATTCCGGATAACACGGCGGCCTGGTTGTTCGACGTCGCGAGTGGAGAGATTTGTCGCCAAGCGTTTATCGACGACGAACAACTGCCGAAAGCCTTTGGCGACAGTACTCGATTATTAGTCGCTGATGCACTGCCAGCACCACAACGGCTGTGGAGTCCGTGGGCATTCAGTGAAGTGTCGCGCCGTGGTGCCGGCCTGTTGGCCACGACCGTGGAAGGCATTCAAATGGAACTGAACCATCAGGAAACGGCGTTGATCACTGGCGTCGACAGCCAGTGGGTGCACGAACACGCCGATGCCTTGGTCGAACATCTCAAGGCGCTGGTGAGCAGCACGCAGCGTTGCGCCCCGTTGCTCAACGTGGCTCATCCTGTGCGCCAACAGTGGTTTGTCAGCAGTAGCGGGCGTTTGATCGAGGCGGCCAAAGTGCCGCGCCCCGAGTCATCCGTTGCATTGGGCACTCAGCGACATACCAACGTCTTGTTGTTCGATGCGGCCGACGGCTTTTTGCGCCGCTATCCGCTCGCTGAAACGGTGGGGCCACTGGCCTACGTGCAACGCGATGTAGACACGCTGACGGTCGAAAGCAACCAGAGACTCGATGATGTGCTGCCATTGATTCCCGACGATGTCAGTACCTTGATCCTGCGTCTGGGCCATGCCGGCGCCAAGTGCCAATTGTCACTGGCGGCCTGGCGTCGGCTGGAATCGGTAATCGTCGATTGCCGACCGCCCTTGGGCAAACCGGCGCCACTGGTCAGGCTGGACTGGACGCTGGACTCGCCGGAGCAATTGATCGTCAGCCTGGTAGATGAACACCTGGTGATGCTCGATCCTGTCACGTGCCATAGCCTGATCTGGCGTGAAGCCTATGCGAAGGACGTCACGCTGCGTGGTCATGCGGTCGTTGCCATCGACGGTTATCGTTCGACGGCGGTGTCGGATCTGGTCAATGCGCTGGTGGCGAAACCGGGGGCGGCGGGGAGTGTGCTGTTCAAGGACATTGCGCAGGATGAACCTGTCATGAGCTGATTGCGGCGAGCAACAGTCGGCGCTACCTCAAGCGCCAGAAACAACAGGGCCGCGGGTTTTTCAACCGGCGGCCCTGTGTTTTCCGGTGTCAGGGCACCAGATAGCCCTTCACCCCGGTAAAGATAATCTGCGCCGCGAGTGCGCAGACGAACAGCCCCATCAACCGGCTGACAATCTGCAAACCCTGGTCGCCGAGAATCCGCTCGATCCGGTTCGATAAATACAGCACTACCCCCACCGTAAAACTGGCCAGGGCAATACTGAGAATCGCCGTGAGCTTGTCATCCCAGTGCGGCTGGCTCACACCCATCACCAGCAGCGCACCGATGGTGCCGGGGCCAACCGTCAGGGGAATGGTCAGCGGCACGATGGTGACGTCCTGCTGCACGTTGTCGGTCTGCACCGCCGATTTGCCCTGGGCCATGCCTAGCGCCGAGATGAACAACACGCTGCCGGCACCGATGCGGAACGCGTCCACGGTGATCCCGAACACGCTGAAAATCACTCGCCCGAACAGGTACAGCAAGACACTGGATACCAGTGTCGCGACCGCCACTTTCCAGGCAAGGCGGCGTTGTTCCTTGCGCGAATAACCGCGGGTCAGGCTGATGAAACAGGACAAAACGAAGAACGGGCTGTAGAGCACCAGCATCTTCAGGTAAACGCTGAACAACACGTGGAGCATGGGTGCTAGCTCACTGGCGGGGGAAGTCGAGGGGGAGTCTATCAGGCGCTACTGCGTCTGTCGGCTCAGGACGTTTGCGCCGCCGCTCGGTTCTGTTGATCACGCTGGGCAACCCAGTGTTCGATCAGTTCGCGCAACTGCGACAACTCGACCGGTTTGGCCATGTGCCCGTCCATGCCGGCCTGGCGTGCGCGCTCTTTATGCTCGGCGAGGATGTGTGCGGTCAATGCCACCACCGGCGTACGAATCCGCTGGTTGCCGACTTCCCACGCGCGCAATTGCTGGGTCGCGGAGAAACCGTCGAGGATCGGCATTTCGCAGTCCATCAGCACCAGGTCATAGCGCTGGGCTTTCATCGCCTGCAACGCTTCTTCGCCATTGCTGGCGGTGTCCGGTTGCAGGTTGAGCTTGCCCAGCATGCCGCGAATGACTTTGGTCGAGATGCTGTTGTCTTCGGCCACCAGGATGCGGAAATCGCTCGGCACCTTGACCGGCAGGGTGGGGCCGACCGGCAGGTGATGCGACACGGCCAGGCCTTTGTTGCGCTGGTTCAGTTCGTCCGCCAGGGTGGTCTTGAGGGTGTAGCCGGCCACCGGTTTGGCGAGGATGCGCTTGATCCCCGAGTTGCGGGCAATGATCTTGCTCGGCGCATTGCTGATGCCCGTGAGCATGATCAGCAGGATGTCGTGATTGAGGCTCGGGTCTTCCTTGATCTTGGCCGCCAGTTGCATGCCGGTCATGCCGGGCATGTTCTGGTCCAGCAGGACCACGTCGAAGTAATCGCGTAGATGCGCCTTGGTGCGCAGCAGGGCCAGGGCTTCCTTGCCGGACGGTACGGCGCTGACGTTCAGGCCCCAGGCGCTGCACTGTTGCACCAGCACTTTGCGGCAAGTGTCGTTGTCGTCCACCACCAGCACGCGAGCGCCTTGCAACGGGCTGTCGAGATCGGAAGTCGGGTGTTCGAGGCGGTCCGGGTCCAGTGGCAAGGTCAGCCACAGAGTGCTGCCCTGGTTGGTGCCGCTCTTGATCCCGAATTCCCCTTGCATCAGGCGAATCAGTTGCCGGGCGATCACCAGCCCCAGGTTGCCACCCAGGCGAGTCGCCGAGAGGAAATGCTTGCTGTGCAGTTCGGCGTGCATCAGCGCATCGCGCTCCTCGGCTTCCATCGGCACGCCGCTGTCCTGCACGGCGATGCGCAGGCGCGGTTTGGCACTGCGGTCGTCTAGGGCGACGACGATCAGGATCTCGCCCTCGTCGGTTTTCTTCAGGGCATTTTCCAGCAGGCTCAGCAGGGTCTGGCGCAGACGGGTCGGATCACCGCTGATCACGCGCGGCACTTGCGGCTGGATAAAACTGATCAGTTCGACGTTCTGCTGCTCGGCCTTGGCGCGGAAGATACTCAGGCAATCTTCGATCAGGGCATTGAGGTCGAACTGCACGTCGTCCAGTTCGATCTGCCCGGACTCGAGCTTGGAGATGTCGAGAATCTCGTTGATCAGGGTCAGCAATTCGTTGCCGGCGCTGTGGATGGTTTGCACGTAGTCGCGTTGCTTGACTGACAGCGGCGTGCCCAGCAGCAGTTCAGTCATGCCCAATACGCCATTCATCGGCGTGCGGATTTCGTGGCTGATCTTGGCCAGGAATTCGGCCTTGGCGTTGATCTCGGCATTGCTCGCGGCCAGGTCGCGGCTGACGCTGAAACGGTCTTCGGTGATGCTGCGCTGACGTTCGCCCAAGGCGATGCTCATCAACAAGCCACTGATGCAGATGAAGGCCAACAGCGTAATGATCAGGCCTTGCGGCGCCACAAGGGTCAACCCCAGCAGCGCAGGCAATATGATCAGCGCGCCGATGTTGAACACCACCATTGCCGCCACGAACAATCGGGCCGGGCGATAGCCTTTTTGCCAGTGAAAGGCGCTGACGAACAACATGCTCAGGCCCGCCAGTGCGACCAGAGCGTAAGTGATGATGTTCAGCGGCAGGGTGTTGACGAACAACAGCAGCAGGCCGGCGACTACGGTGAACAGAATGTCCCCGATCAGCAGTTTGTTCAGCGGATGCGCGCCGAGCGGCGCAAAGAAACGATAGGCGAACATCAGGCCGCACGGCGCGGTCAGCAACAGGGCGAGATAGGCGCCCGGCGTCTGGATCGCATGCCAGTTCGGCAGCCACGGCCCGGCCAGGTTCAACAGCAGGATCAGGCTGAGCATCAGCAGGAGTTCGCACGCGGCGAGCCACAGGCTGCTGCGCGAGCGCGTATAGGCGTAACGCACGATGTTGTGCAGGATCAGCATGGCGAGACAGCCGAACAGCAGGCCGTAGATCAGCGTGAGGTTCTGGTTGGCCGCAGTCATCACTGCTGATTGCAGGGTGATATACGGCCGCAACTGGTGCTCGGAAACCAGCCGGACGTAGACATCGAGGGTTTTGTCGCTTTGGGGCAGCGGCAACATGAAGTCGCTGCTGGGCAATGGCCGATCAACTTGAGGTTGTTGGGTGCCGGTGTTCAGTTGCTCGACCAGCGTGTCGCCGTCCAGCACATACAGGTTGAGGTGCGACAGGTCGGGGGCGAACACCCGCAGCAATTGTTCGTGTTTGCCGGGTGCCAGCTTGAAACGCAGCCATAACGCACCGTCGGGCTCGGCTGCGGTGAGGCGGTCGAGTTCGATGGGGCTGAATTGATTGATGAAGCGTGCGGAGCGGATATCGCTCAACGCCAGGTCGCCCTGTTCGTCGAGCAATACCGACCAGCCACTGCCTTGCGCGGCCTGGGCCGGGAGCATGCAGAGCAAGGTCAACAGAGTGACGGTAAGTCCTATGGCAATCCTGAGCCAGCGCACGGCGAAATCCCTTCGTAGGTTGATGCCAGAATATAACTATGCGCGGCGCCGGAATAGTCCGGCAAGGGCATCAAGCCCTTGCCTGGCCGAAAGGATGCCTTATTCCTGATTTTCGCCACGCTCGCGGGCAATGGCGCGGTAGCCAATGTCCTTGCGATAGAAGCTGCCTTCCCAGTCGATCTTGGCCGCCAGCTTGTAAGCCTGCTGCTGTGCCGCATCAACGCTGGCGCCCATGGCCGTGGCGCAAAGCACCCGACCACCGGCTGTTACAACCTGACCGTCCTTGAGCGCAGTGCCGGCGTGGAAGACTTTGCCTTCCAGTGCCGCGGCTGCGTCCAGACCGTTGATCGCCACGCCTTTAGCGTAGTCGCCAGGATAGCCGCCAGCGGCGAGCACGATGCCGACGCTCGGACGTGGATCCCATTGCGCTTCAACTTTGTCCAGGGCTTGCGCCAGGGCCGCTTCAACCAGCAACACCAGGCTCGACTGCAAACGCAGCATCACCGGTTGGGTTTCAGGGTCGCCGAAACGGCAGTTGAACTCGATAACTTTTGGGTTACCGGCTTTGTCGATCATCAGGCCAGCATAGAGGAAGCCGGTGTAGACGTTGCCTTCATCGGCCATGCCGCGCACGGTCGGCCAGATCACCAGGTCCATGACGCGCTTGTGGACTTCAGCGGTCACGACTGGGGCAGGGGAGTAGGCACCCATGCCGCCGGTGTTCGGGCCGGTGTCGCCATCGCCAACACGTTTGTGGTCCTGGCTGGTGGCCATCGGCAGTACGTTCTTGCCGTCGACCATCACGATGAAGCTGGCTTCTTCGCCGTCGAGGAATTCTTCTATCACCACGCGGGAACCGGCGTCGCCGAAAGCGTTGCCGGCGAGCATGTCGCGCACGGCGTCTTCGGCTTCAGCCAGGGTCATGGCGACGATAACGCCTTTACCGGCGGCCAGACCGTCGGCCTTGATCACGATCGGTGCGCCTTTTTCGCGCAGGTAGGCCAGGGCCGGCTCGATCTCGGTGAAGTTCTGGTAGTCGGCGGTCGGGATCTTGTGGCGTGCCAGGAAGTCCTTGGTGAACGCTTTCGAACCTTCCAGCTGGGCAGCGCCTGCGGTCGGACCGAAGCAATCCAGGCCACGGGCGCGGAACAGATCAACAACGCCGGCAACCAGTGGGACTTCCGGACCGACGATGGTCAGGGAAACGTTCTTCTCGGCGAAATCAGCCAGTTGCTCAAGGGCCAGCACGTCGATGGCGACGTTCTCGCACTTGGCTTCAATGGCGGTGCCGGCGTTGCCCGGAGCAACGAAAACCTTCTGCACGCGCGGATCCTGAGCCACTTTCCAGGCCAGGGCGTGTTCACGGCCACCGCTGCCAATGATCAAAACATTCATTTCAAAAAACCTCAAAAAACTGTGGGTGGCGCTGCAAACCCGCGTAGGAGCTGTCGAGTGAAACGAGGCTGCGATCTTTTGATTTTGTTTTTTAGAATCAAGATCAAAAGATCGCAGCCTGCGGCAGCTCCTACAGGGGGAGCGGTGTATCAGTGACGGAAGTGGCGCATGCCGGTGAACACCATGGCGATGCCGGCTTCATCAGCTGCGGCAATCACTTCTGCATCACGCATCGAGCCGCCTGGCTGGATCACTGCGGTGATGCCAACCTTGGCTGCGTTGTCCAGGCCGTCGCGGAACGGGAAGAACGCGTCGGAAGCCATCACCGAGCCTGCCACCTGCAAACCGGCGTGTTCAGCCTTGATCGCGGCGATGCGGGCGGAGTTCACGCGGCTCATCTGGCCGGCGCCGACACCGATGGTCTGGCGGTTCTTGGCGTAGACGATGGCGTTGGATTTGACGTACTTGGCGACTTTCCAGGCGAAGATCAGGTCGTTGATTTCCTGTTCGGTCGGGGCACGCTTGGTCACGACTTTCAGGTCTTCGCTGCCGATCATGCCGATGTCGCGGCTCTGTACCAGCAAACCGCCGTTGACGCGTTTGTAGTCCCAGGCAGCGGCGCGGTCAGCCGACCACTCGCCGCAGGTCAGCAGACGCACGTTGGCTTTGGCGGCAACGATCGCGCGGGCTTCTTCGCTGACGGACGGGGCGATGATCACTTCGACGAACTGACGCTCGACGATCGCCTTGGCGGTCTCGGCATCCAGTTCACGGTTGAAGGCGATGATGCCGCCGAATGCGGATTCGGTGTCGGTGGCGTAAGCCAGTTCGTAAGCCTGGCGGATGCCGCCTTCGGCGTCCGGGCTGACGGCAACGCCGCACGGGTTGGCGTGCTTGACGATCACGCAGGCTGGCTTGACGAAGCTCTTCACACATTCCAGCGCAGCATCGGTGTCGGCCACGTTGTTGTACGACAGCTCTTTGCCTTGCAGTTGGGTCGCGGTGGCGATACCGACTTCGGCCGGCTTGGCTTCCACGTAGAACGCCGCGCTCTGGTGCGGGTTCTCGCCGTAGCGCATTTCCTGAGCCTTGACGAACTGGCTGTTGAAGGTGCGCGGAAACTCGCTGCGACCTTCGGTGCTGAGGGTTTCAGCGGCCTGGTTCACGGTGCCCATGTAGTTGGCGATCATGCCGTCGTAGGCAGCGGTGTGTTCGAAGGCCTTGAGCATCAGGTCGAAACGCTGAGCGTAGGTCAGGCCGCCGGCCTTGAGGCTTTCCAGGACATTGGCGTAGTCGCTGGCATTCACCACGATGGCCACGTCTTTATGGTTTTTGGCCGCCGAGCGGACCATGGTCGGGCCGCCGATGTCGATGTTCTCGATGGCGGTCGGCAGGTCGCAGCCTGGCTTGTTGATGGTGGCTTCGAACGGGTACAGGTTGACCGCAACCAGGTCGATCGGCTTGATGCCGTGCTCGTTCATGATCGCGTCGTCGATACCGCGACGACCGAGGATCCCTCCGTGGATTTTCGGGTGCAGGGTCTTGACCCGACCGTCCATCATTTCCGCGAAACCGGTGTAATCCGCGACTTCCACTGCGGCAACGCCGTTGTCGCGCAGCAGCTTGAACGTCCCGCCGGTGGAGAGGATCTCGACACCCAGGGCTTCAAGCTCCTTGGCGAATTCGAGGATCCCGGTCTTGTCGGAGACGCTGATCAAGGCGCGGCGGATCGGCAGGCGGGTAGTCTGGTCGGTCATTTCAATTTCCATCAAAAGCAAAGGAGTCAGCAAAAAAGGCGACCGTTTTTACGCGGGCGCCTTTCTGGTTTGATTGAATGCTTACAGCAAATCGTACTGCTTGAGTTTCTTGCGCAGCGTGCCTCGGTTCAGCCCGAGCAGCTCGCTGGCCTTGGTCTGGTTGCCCTTGACGTAGTTCATCACGCACTCGAGCAGGGGAGCCTCGACTTCGGAGAGCACCAGGTTGTACACATCCGTGACGGCAGCGCCCTCAAGGTGGGCGAAATAATTGTGCAGCGCCTTCTCGACACTCCCGCGAAGGGTCTGACCTTCTTCGCTCGGCGTATTGAGGTGCTGTTTCAAATTCACGTTGTCGCTCACGGGTGTTGTTCCACTCACTAAAGTCTCGGTCATCATCGTCATGCGGCCACCTCGTCTCCGTCCCCTGTCAGGCTCTTGTAACGTTCGGCGAAGAAGCCCTGAACGTTGGCGCATTGTGCTTCCGTATCTTCCAAACGATTGAAGTGGGCGCGGAACTCCCTGGCGCCCGGCAAGGTTGCGAGATACCAGCCCACATGCTTTCGAGCAATGCGTACGCCCATGACATCTCCATAGAAGACGTGCAGCGCAGCCAGATGCTCTAGCAGAATGCGTTCCACCTCGATCAGTTCCAGCGCCGGGAGTTTCTCGCCGGTACGCAGGAAATGGTCGATCTCGCGAAAAATCCATGGCCGCCCCTGGGCAGCCCGGCCTACCAACAGGCCATCGGCACCGGTCGCGTCGAGCACGTACCGGGCCTTCTCGGGTGAATCGATGTCGCCATTGGCGAAGACCGGAATCGACACCGCCTGCTTGATCGCGGCAATCGTGTCGTACTCGGCTTCGCCGGTGTACAGGTCGGCACGGGTGCGGCCATGGACCGCCAACGCCGTGATGCCTGCCTGCTCGGCGATCTTCGCCACGGTCAGACCGTTCTTGTTGTCCCGGTCCCAGCCCGTGCGGATCTTCAGGGTGACCGGCACATCAACCGCAGCCACTACGGCCTGCAGGATCTCGGTAACCAGTGCTTCATCTTTCAACAGCGCGGAACCGGCGGCCTTGTTGCAGACCTTTTTCGCCGGACAGCCCATGTTGATATCAATAATCTGTGCGCCCAGTTCGACATTGGCCCGGGCCGCATCCGCCAGCATCTGCGCATCGCCACCGGCGATCTGTACCGAGCGTGGCTCGGGATCACCTTCGTGAATCATGCGCATCCGCGATTTGCGGGTGTTCCACAAGCTCATGTCGCTGGTGACCATTTCCGAGACTACAAGTCCTGCGCCCAGTCGCTTGCACAGCTGACGAAAGGGCTGGTCGGTGACCCCCGCCATCGGGGCGAGGATCAAGCCGTTGTGCAATGTATATGGACCGATGCGTACCGCCGACATAGGACTTCCCTGTTGTGGGGCCGGATCATGAGAGTTCGAAAAAGGGTTGGCATGATACCCGCTCTCGATGACTGGATAAAGGCTGAATTGAACAAAATCTGAACAGTTATTCTGTTATCGCCAGCGGTTTGGTCCAGGCGGGCAAAGTCAGAAAACCGCCGTCAATCCCGGAGCACTGAAGCGTTTCACTCGGGCGAATGGAAGCTCAGGCTGTAGTTCACCGCTTTGGGGCCTGGATCGAGGATATCCAGCGCGATGTGGATCGGCGTTTGGGGTGGCATCTCTGCCATCCCTTCGAGGTCGCCGTTGAGGTACTCGCCGGGTTTGAAGCGACGACTGGCGATCAGATGACCATTGAGGTCGGCAAAGCGCAGTTCCAGCAATGGGAAAGGCTGGGAGAAGGCCGCGCGGTTATAAATGATGGCATCCACCACCAGCGCGCCGCTGAAGTCCGGATGGCTGCGCACCACCAGGTTGCTGCTTTTTACTTTGGCGATGTCGACCTTGGAGGGCACCGTGCAGCCGATTTGCGGGCACAGTTGCTGGAACCACGGACGGTATTGGTCCTGGCGGGCCAGTTCTTCGAAATGGTAGGCGACGTACTGACCGACCAGCGCGCCAGCACCGAGCAGGATCAGCACCAGCCAGAAAAACCGTCGGCCCCAGGGTGAGCGGCGCTTTTGCCAATCGAGTTGCAGCGGGTCGTCGCTCAGGTCCTGCAAGGCATCGACACGTTCCGTCGACTCGCTGCGTTCGTGTCGCTTGCGCAGGTGGGCGACCGGGGGCAGGTCATCGTCAGGTGCATCGGTTGCCGACAGGCGATCGTGGTGCAGGGGCATGTCGAGCGGATCATTCAGCCGCAGTTGCGGCACATGCGGCTCGTCGTCCAGATCAACCGGTTCCAGCGAGAACGACGGTTCAGTGCGCGCGTGCTTGCTCGATTCTGCCTGCGTGTTCCGTTGGTCGGCTTCGACCGCTTGGGCGCGATCCGCCGCCGATTCGCTGAAGAGGCTGTCGGACCAAGGCTCTTCGTCGTGTTCCACAGAGTCGCGGCGAGCGCTGAGGCCGTTTTCGCGGTGCCGGCCAAATTCCGTGGTCGGCTGGATTTCCCGCTGTTCAAGCCGGGCGAGTTCCTGATCCAGGTCGAGGCTGTCCAGATCCATCTCGGTGGCAGACCACTGCTTTTGGCTGATGGCCCGTACCGGCGGCTCGACGACAGCCGGGGCGACCGGTTTGACCGCGTCCTGGCTGGCGCGCTGCTCAAGCAGTTGCTTGGCGGCGTTGAACACTTGCAGGCAGGAGCCACAGCGAACCACTCCACGGGCCACGCTCAATTGAGCATGGCTGACGCGGAAGCTGGTTTGGCAATGCGGGCACTGAGTGACGAAGCTGTCGGTCATGCGGCGATCCGGATTATGCAGGCGCTCATTCTAGCGCCGACGGCCAGTGATGCGCACCCAGCCATCACGATTGGCAATCGGGTCCAGATCGAAGTCCTGGGCGTAGGCCTTGGCGACTTCTTCACCTTGCTCGGCAAGGATGCCCGACAGCGCCAGGCGACCGCCCGGCTTGACCAGGCTGGACAGTTGCGGCGCCAATGAAACCAGCGGGCCGGCGAGGATATTCGCGACCAGCACATCAGCCTGAACCTGCGGCAGGTCTTCCGGCAGGTACAGCGGGAACAACGCTTCGGCAATGTTGTTGCGCCCGGCGTTATCGCGGGAGGCTTCCAGGGCTTGCACGTCGATGTCAGTGCCGACGGCTTCCTTGGCGCCCAGCAGCAGGGCGGCGATGGCCAGAATCCCCGAGCCACAACCGAAGTCCAGCACCTTGCAGTCCTTCAGGTCCTGGCCGTCGAGCCATTCCAGGCACAGCGCGGTAGTCGGGTGGGTGCCGGTGCCGAACGCCAGGCCCGGGTCGAGCAGCAGGTTCACCGCGTCCGGTTCAGGCGCGGCGTGCCAGCTCGGCACAATCCACAGGCGCTCACCAAAACGCATCGGCTGGAAGCCATCCATCCAGCTGCGTTCCCAGTCCTGGTCTTCGATGATTTCGCTGTGATGCTCGGGCAGCGGGCCGCCGGTCAGCAATTCCATGTGGGCCAATACGCTGGCGGCTTCGGTGCCGTCCTCGAACAGGGCCAGCAGGTGTGTATGGGACCACAGCGGCGTGGTGTTGAGTTCCGGCTCGAAGATCGGCTGATCTTCGGCGTCCATGAAGGTCACCGACACGGCGCCCACTTCAAGGAAAGCGTCTTCGTAGGTTTCGGCTTGTTCTGGGCTGATGGCGAGACGGACTTGCAGCCAAGGCATGGCGGGCACCTTTGAAAAATATTGATTGCAGCCTAGCGGGCTGCGAGAAGCGCGCAAGTTTACGCGAGCGCGCGTCAGAAGACGACAAGGCCGGTGCATGCCGCGCCGACGTGCTCTTTGTAGGAGCGAGGCTTGCCCGCGAACCAGGCGACGCGATCTATCAAGTAGAGTGCGTCATCGTTCTTCGCGGGCAAGCCTCGCTCCTACAGAGGGCTGCATCACATTTTAGTGTCATTGGCTTTGAGCCATTGCAAGCCTTTACTCGTCAGGCGATAGCGTTGCAGCCGACTGTTGGGTTGCCCTGGATGCGTCATTTCAAGAGCTCCGGCAGCAATGGCCGGCAGTATGTAAGCCTTGCGGAAGTGATCTGCGTTTTTCAGGCTCATGGCGGTTTGTAGTTCCTGTCTACTCATATCACCTTCCATGACTTGCAAAAGCGCAGCGACTTCCATGGTGACTTCCATGGTGACTTCCATGGTCATTGCTTCAGTGCTCTGCGATTGAGGGTGTGCCTGCAGCCGCACCACATAGGAAATCCGCTCGTCGTCGGTTTCAAATATAGGGGCGGGAGAGCCATTGGCAGCCATGACCTTGAGGATTTTAGGGATGCCGGTCGAGCGGCCTTCGGTCAGGTCCAGTTCTTTCAAGAACTCCCCGATTCTCCTGTTGCGGTAACGACGACTCACGGCGCGACCGGCTCGCAAGTCTTCCAGATGAATAGATCGATCAGGCCCTGGAAAGCTCAAAATCACCAACTCGTCCTGGCTGATTCGAACCTCGATGGGTTCGCGCTCCTCATAGGAGCGGTGATACACAGCGTTGACCAATGCCTCTTCAACCGCCGGAAAAGGGAAGTTCCAGACTCGCGAGGCCTCGGCACGATCTGAATGCTTGATCACTGTTTCACGGAGATAATTGCGCTGAATGTAGGCCAAGGCCTCGCGGGTAATGGTTGCGACAGGCCCTTTAAAGATTTTTTCGTCAAAACGGTCGCCACCCGCTCCTTCTGGAAACCACAGCACATCAATCTGTGTCCCGGCGAAGAATCGCTCGGGCGTGTCGCTGAAGAACATCAGACCTACATTCTTGGGCCACGGTGATTCAGTTGGGCCGCCTACAACGTTCATTTGTCGGCCTAACGCCTCGATTGACAGGTTGTCAGCGTCTTCTGCAAGGGCGCTGCCGATCTCTTGCAGGAAGTTTTTCATCAGCGGTTTAGACAGGTCGTTGACACGGGCGCCTTGGTGGAATCGATCATCGAAAGGCACCTTGGCGGTAAGGCTCAGGAGTTCCTGTTCGATTTCTCCCTTGGCTTCCACCGTGCTGCTATAGCGACGGATGTAGCAGTGCAAGCTGCGGTGCCTGGCTGTCACTGCGGCAGGGGCTTTATAGGGGCGATTTTGCCCTCCCGGCGCCCACAGCACGATTAACTTGTGACCCTCGATCTCTTCTACGCTAAGCACCGGAAAGTAGGCGGGTTGAATTGATTGGCATGCAGCCAGTAATTCAAGCTGAATCTTGTCGAGCACCTGATCGGCAAGCCCCGAAGGAGGGAAGATCGGCTGGCCGTTGGCATCGCAGTCTTGCCCAATTACCACGTACCCGCCGCCCAGATTTTCAAAGTCATTGGCGAAAGCGCAAAGCGTGCGAATGATCGGGTCAGGGTTCCAGCCCGCTTTGTATTCGATTCGCTCACTCTCGACTGTTCGCTGGCGCAGCAAATCGTTGAGATTGATCGGGAGTTTTTGAGACATAGGCGGGCTCTGGTTCGTCGGCGTTGCGCTGATGAGAGGGCGATTATAGCCAGCCCTTACCGGCCAATGCCTGTCAGTTAAGCCCCACAACGAGTGGATGAAACCTCCAGAAACAACAAAGCCGCTCGAAAGCGGCTTTGTTGGTCTGGATCACATCTTAATGCTGGTTGGCCAGCTTGTGTTCCAGGTAGTGGATGTTGATTCCACCTTTGCAGAAGCCTTCATCGCGGACCAGGTCGCGGTGCAGCGGGATGTTGGTCTTGATCCCGTCGACAACGATTTCGTCCAGCGCATTGCGCATGCGCGCCAGGGCTTCGTCACGGGTTGCGCCGTAGGTGATCAGCTTGCCGATCAACGAATCGTAGTTCGGCGGAACGGCATAGCCACTGTACAGGTGCGAATCGACGCGAACGCCGTTGCCGCCTGGAGCGTGGAAATGCTTGACCGTGCCTGGGCTTGGCATGAAGGTTTTCGGGTCTTCGGCGTTGATCCGGCATTCAAGTGCGTGACCGCGGATGACAACGTCTTCCTGGGTGTACGACAGCTTGTTGCCAGCGGCGATGCTGAGCATCTCCTTGACGATGTCGATGCCGGTGACCATTTCCGATACCGGGTGCTCAACCTGAACGCGGGTGTTCATTTCGATGAAATAGAACGCGCCGTTCTCGTACAGGAACTCGAAAGTACCTGCGCCACGGTAGTTGATGTCGATGCACGCCTTGACGCAGCGAGCGAGGACTTCAGCACGAGCCTTCTCGTCGATGCCCGGTGCCGGCGCTTCTTCGAGAACTTTCTGGTGACGACGTTGCAGCGAGCAATCGCGGTCGCCCAGATGGATCGCGTGACCCTGGCCATCGGAAAGCACCTGGACTTCCACGTGACGTGGGTTGGTCAGGAATTTTTCCAGATAGACCATCGGGTTGCCGAACGCCGCGCCAGCTTCGGAGCGGGTCAGTTTGGCCGAGGAGATCAGGTCTTCTTCTTTATGCACAACGCGCATGCCGCGACCACCACCGCCACCAGCGGCCTTGATGATCACCGGGTAGCCGACTTCACGGCCGATGCGCAGGGCCGTTTCTTCGTCTTCCGGCAGCGGGCCGTCGGAACCTGGAACGGTCGGTACGCCGGCAGCGATCATGGCGTGCTTGGCCGATACCTTGTCGCCCATCAGGCGAATGGTGTCGGCTTTCGGGCCAATGAAGGCGAAACCGGAGTTTTCGACCTGTTCGGCGAAATCGGCGTTTTCCGCGAGGAAACCGTAGCCTGGGTGAATGGCGGTAGCGCCGGTCACTTCAGCAGCGGCGATGATTGCCGGAATATGCAGGTAAGACTTTGCAGCCGATGCCGGACCAATGCAGACGGATTCATCCGCCAGACCCAGGTGCATCAGCTCTTTGTCAGCCGTGGAATAAACGGCGACGGTCTTGATGCCCATCTCTTTGCAGGCACGCAGGATCCGCAGGGCGATCTCACCGCGGTTGGCGATCAGAACTTTTTCCAACTTCGCAGTCATCAAAGTCTCTCCGCGGTTCAAACGATGGTGAACAGCGGTTGGTCGTACTCAACCGGCTGGCCGTCTTCGACGAGGATGGATTCGATCACACCGCTGGTTTCAGCTTCGATGTGGTTCATCATCTTCATCGCTTCAACGATGCACAGGGTGTCGCCTTTCTTCACGGTCTGGCCAACTTCAACGAAGGACGGCGAGCTTGGCGAAGATTTGCGATAGAAGGTGCCGACCATTGGCGAACGGGCAACGGTGCCGTTCAGTACTGGCGCGGCCGGAGCAGCAGGGGCAGCGGCAGCAACCGGAGCGGCGGCAACAGGTGCCGGGGCCGGAGCGTGCATTGGCGCTGGTGCGTAGTACTGCTGAGCCGGGGTCTTGCTGTGACGGCTGATGCGAACGGACTCTTCGCCTTCCTTGATCTCGAGCTCGTCGATGCCGGACTCTTCCAGCAATTCGATCAGTTTCTTAACTTTACGGATATCCATGAATCATCAACTCCCAAGGGTCGGTCAGGGGCGTTCAACGCTTGTTGTTCAAGCCGTTGCCTGTCTTTCAAGCTGCTCTAGTGCGGCCTCCAGGGCCAGTCGATAACCGCTGGCGCCAAGGCCGCAGATCACTCCCACCGCTATATCGGAGAAGTAAGAGTGATGGCGGAAAGGTTCGCGTTTGTGCACGTTAGACAAATGCACTTCGATGAATGGGATGCTCACCGCCAGCAGCGCGTCACGTAATGCGACGCTTGTGTGTGTAAAAGCTGCTGGATTGATCACGATGAAATCCACACCTTCGCCGCGAGCGGCGTGGATGCGATCGATCAACTCGTACTCGGCGTTGCTTTGCAGGTGCAGCAAATGATGGCCGGCTTCGCGGGCACGGCGTTCCAGGTCCTGGTTGATCTGCGCCAGTGTCGTAGCGCCGTAGGTGCCCGGTTCGCGGGTGCCGAGCAAGTTCAGGTTGGGTCCGTGCAGAACCAGTAGCGTCGCCATCTGCTGTTCCTTGTTATCTGTGTGCAATTGTCAGAACCCGGCGACTATGCCGCAAAGCCTTTGTGACTGTCCAGTTCTATGCAATAGCCAGCACGATGGCCGATGTTTGCGCGAAATTTGTGACCGGCTTATTAAATCCGGTCATTTGCTTTCGCAACACGTTCGGCGAAGTCTTTTGCATTGATCTCGCCAATGACTCGCACATCGGTGCGTTCGGCGCCGTCCTTGGCGAAAAACATCAGCGCCGGAGGGCCGAACAATTTATAGCGGTCGAGCAAGGCGCGTTGCTCGGCGTTGCTGGCGGTGATGTCGAAGCGGATCAGGCGATAACCCTTGAGGCCTTCGACGACTTTGGCGTCGTTCAGCACTTCGTGTTCGATGACTTTGCAACTGATGCACCAGTCCGCGTACCAGTCCAGCAGCAGCGGGGTGCCAGACGTTTTGGCTTCGGCGAGGACGCGGTCGAGGTCGGCCGGCGTGCTGACGGTTTGCCAGGTGCTGGTGTTTTGCGTCTGTTCGGTAGAAACGACAGTGCGCGGCTGGCCGATGGGGTTAAGCGGATCGGTCTGGCCGCTGAAGGCGCCGTACCAACAGGCCAAGGCATAAAACACCAGGAACATCCCCAGCAATTGCCCGAGGCGTTTTCGAGGAGGTTTGTAGACGAACTCCAGCGCGCCCATGAACAAACCGACGCCGCCCGCCAACAAACCGATCAACAACAAGGTGATCTGGCCGGGTATCACTCGACTGAGCAAACCCACCGCCAACCCCAGCAGCAGCACGCCAATCGCATTCTTCACGTAAACCAGCCATGGCCCGCTTTTCGGCAACCACGCCGCGCCGCCGGTGGCCACCAGCAACAGCGGCGTGCCCATGCCCAGGCCCAGCACAAACAGTTTCAAACCGCCGCCCAAGGCATCGCCGCTGGCGCTGATGTACAGCAACGCACCGGCCAGCGGCGCCGAAACGCAAGGCGAAACCAGCAGGCTGGAAACCACGCCCAGCACCGCCGCGCCCCAGAGTGAGCCGCCTTCGGTGCGTCCGGCAATTCGGTCCAGTCGGCTGCTGATGAAGTGCGGCAGCTTCAGTTCGAAGACGCCGAACATCGCCAGTGCAAACACCGCGAAGAACGTCGCGAACGGCACCAGCACCCAGGCCGATTGCAGCCGCGCCTGAAGATTGAGCTGCGCGCCGAACATGCCCATCAACGCACCGAGCAGGGCGAAACACGCGGCCATCGGCAACACATACGCCAACGACAAATTGAACCCCCGCAGCCCGCCGACCTGGCCGCGCAATACCACGCCGGAAAGAATCGGCAGCATCGGCAGCACACACGGGGTAAACGTCAGGCCCAGGCCGGCGAGGAAGAACAGCGCCAGTTCGCGCCAGCTCCAGCTCGCGGTTGTGCTGACGACCTTGTCGGAGACCACCGCACCGCTGCCATCAATGCTCAACCGCTCGGTTTCCGGCGGATAGCACAGGCCTTTGTCGGCGCAGCCCTGATAAGTCACGGCCAGGGTGAATGCGCGTTGATCAGTGCGTGGCAGTTCTACATCGAGGATCCCGTGGTAAACCTCGACGTCGCCGAAGTACTCGTCGTGCTTCTTTTCACCGTCGGGAAGTTGCGCAGCGCCCAGCGTGACATCGGCCGGATCGGCGCGAAACTGGAAGCGGTGGCGGTAGAGGTAATAACCCTCGGTGGCGACGAAACGCAGCTTGATCGATTGCGGTGTGCTGTCTACCAGGCTCAGTTGGAAGGCTTCGCGTACCGGCAGGAAGTCGGCGCTGTTGTTGATCGAGCCCAGCGTCGAACTGGGCCGACTGTCCAGCAACCCGGTGGCGGAGGCCGGCAGGGCGAGCACTAAAAGCAGCAGGCAAAGCAAACGGCGCATGACAATCTCGCGTATCGGAAGTGTGGGCATGATAGCGGACAGTCGGCGGGTGTGCAGGGCCTGGAATTCGGTGGTGATTGTTCTGGCGCCTTCGCGCATTCCAAATGTAGGAGCGAGGCTTGCCCGCGAAGAACGATAACGCGGTTTGTCTTGAAGACCGCGTCGCATCGTTCGCGGGCAAGCCTCGCTCCTACAGGTATGCGGCGGTGTATCAGACGCGGAAGGCTTGAACAGCTGTGTGAAGTCTTCCACCCAACACCAAAAGATTTTCACCCTGCTCGCGCCCTTGACCAATCCTCAGCAAGTTATCCCCACCCAACTGGTGAATCCGCTCGCTGTGATCGCGGATTTCACTCACCGCGCCGCTCTGTTGCGCCGTGACATCGGCGATGCGCACTGCCGTGTCGGCAATGGTCTGGATTGCCCCGACGATTTTATCCAGCGCACCGTCTGCCGCTTGCGCCTGGTTGGCGGTGGCTTCGGCGTGTTCGACCTGGGCGCGCATGCCTTCCACCGATTGCCGCGCGGCAGTTTGCAGGCCGGCGATCAAGGTCTGGATCTCGGACGTGGCGCCGGCAGTGCGTTGCGCCAGTGAGCGCACTTCCTCGGCGACCACTGCAAAACCGCGACCCATCTCCCCGGCGCGTGCCGCTTCTATCGCCGCGTTCAGCGCCAGCAGGTTGGTCTGGTCGGCAATCGAGCGAATCACCGTCAGCACGCCGCCGATGGTTGCAGACTCTTCGGCCAGGTGTTCAATCATCTGCGCGTTGCCTTGCACTTCGCCGACCAACGCATGCAAACCTGTGAGGCTCAGGCCGATGACTTTCTGCCCTTGCTCCACCGCCAGCCCGGCATTGCGACTGGCGTCAGCAGCCTGGCTCGCATCGCCGGCCACTTGCTGGATGGTGGCTTCCAGTTCGCCGAGGGAATCGCGGATCAGCGCCGTGTCGCCGGCCTGATGTTCGGCGCCGCTGTGCAGGTCGTTGCTCAGCTCGGCCAGGGTTCGGCTGCTGCCAGCAACCTGCTCGGCGTTGAGGCGAATGGTCCCCACCAGATCCACCAGATAGGCGCGCAAGCGGTTGAGCGAGGCCTGGATGTCATGCAATTCGCGGTTGGTCTTGCCCAGTTGAATGTCCTGGCTGAAGTCGCCCTCGGCCCAAGTCGACAGGGCGGGCGCCAGATTGGTCAAGGTGCGGGCCAGACGTCGTTGCAAGGTGTCGATCAGCAGCGCGATCAGCAGAATCAGGCCGATCATCAGCCCTTGCATCAAGCGCACTTCGCCCTGGATCTGCCCGTGCTGGGCGCGCACCACCGGTTCGAGGCCGGCGATGGCTTGCTGCACGGCGGTGATTTTGGTGTGGGTGGCGGCGCTCAGATCTGCGCGTTTTTGAATCTGATCGCGGGTGCGCGCCAGCTCCGCCGGGTAGCGGGTGAGCAGGCTGTTGAGTTCGCGCTTGAGGCCGACGCCGGCATCTTCGACCACCGCTTTCTCAGTGTTCTCCAACCCCATCAGCGAGGCGAAGTCGTCGGTGCTCGATTCGCTGCTGGTGGCCACGCCGAGCAACGGCAAGGCGTCCAGTTGCTCGGCCTGGGTGCGGATGTTGGCGACTTCACGCTCGACATCGGCGGCCAGTTCGCTGCGACCGCTGCTGACCAGTTTGTCCCGGGCCAGGGACAGCTTGCCCAAGTGCTGAGAGGCGGCGAGCAGCGGCGCCAGATACGTCGCGTTGGCGCTGGCGTATTGGCTGAGCTGGTCGAGGCTCGCGCCCAACTCCCGTTCAGCCTGCAGCAACAGCGCTTGCGGGTCGCCTGCGAGTTTGCCGGCGGCCAGCAGGTCGGTCTTGCTGAATTCTTCAAGGCTCGACAGGCTCGGGCGCAAGGTTTCGGCCAGGGCCGGCGGCAGTTCGGTGAGTTCTTTTTGCAAACCATCAATGGCCTGGCTGGCACTGCTCAAGCGCAAGGCATCGCCGCTGGACAGGTAATCCTCGACGTTGCGCGCCACTTCATTTTGAAATTGCTGGGACAAACCCAAGTAGCGCTCCATCAACAGATAGGGGCGCTCCAGGGCTTTTTGCGACCACCACAGCGTGGCGCCGAGGGCGACGCACACGGCGACAAGCAGGAGGGTATTGAGATTGGTCAGCAGCTTCAGGCGCATGGCGGATCTACCAACGGCAGAATGGTAAGCGCCTGAATTTATTGCGTTTGTGTTACAGGGTTATGACCGATTCGGTGGATTCCGATGAAAAAGTGGCACTTTGCTTTGACGCCCGCGCGGCCTGCACGCGATTGCGTCCGGCGTCCTTGGCGCGGTACAGCGCCTCGTCCGCTTGGCTGGCCATCATCAGACTGTCGGAATCTTCGCGCAGCTCGACCACTCCGGCGCTGAACGTGCACCAAAGGTCCTGCGGCTGGGCCGGGTAGTGAATTTCGGCAAAGCGCTGACGGATTTCATCCAACACCTTGTGGGCCGATTCGACATCAGTGTCGGGCATGACGATGGCGAATTCTTCGCCGCCGTACCGGCCAATGAAGTCGGTCTTGCGCAGCCTCTGCTTGAGAAACAGCGCCAGGCTCTTGATCACCCGGTCGCCCATGGGGTGGCCATGGCTGTCGTTGACCCGTTTGAAGTGGTCGATGTCGAGCATCGCAAAGCTCAGCGGCTTGTTCTCGCGGCGAGCGCGGAACGAGCAGTCTTCGAGCAATTGCAGAATATGAGTGTGGTTGTACAAACCGGTGAGGCTGTCACGGACCATCCGCGCCTTCAGGTTGCGCGCCCGGGCCGCGCGGTTGCGCACGGTAGTGATCAGGTGCCGAGGCTTGATCGGTTTGGTCAGGAAGTCGTCGCCGCCCTCGCTCATGGCGTCGAGCTGCTTGTCCAGATCGTCTTCGGCGGACAGGTAAATGATCGGCACGCTGACGTAGCGGTCGTTGTGGCGGATGACCTTGGCCAGTTCCGTACCGGTGCAGGCCGGCATGTACATGTCGAGGATGATCAGGTCAGGCTGGAAATCTGCCAATTCCGCCATCGCCTGGATCGGCTCGATCAAGGTCCGCGTGACGATCCCGGCGCTATTGAGCAGGCGCTCGGTGTGCAAGGCCTGGGCGCGGGAGTCGTCGATGATCAGCACTTTATACGGTTCGTACTGGGCGACGCAGGTCAGGACTTCGATCTTCTCCAGCAGGCTCGACGCTTCGAGGGTGCCGGTGAGGAATTCCTGGCCGCCGGCGCGCACGGCAGCGAGCCGGGTCGGGGTGTCGGTTTCGTGCAGACTGAAAAACAACAGCGGCAAAGGTTCGTCGAGGCCAACCTGGGCTTCGGCGGCCAGTTTCAGGCCGATACCGGGACCGCTGAAGTCCACGTCCATGACAATCGCCGCCGGCAAACGCTCGACCATCGAGGAGCGAAACGCCGACACACTGTCGAGGGACTGGGCGCTGAGCCCGAAGAACTCAAGTTGTTTGGCCAGCCGCTCGGCGCGATCGTGATCTTGCAGCATCACGTAGATGGGCTTGCGCAGCGGTGGCAGGAAAGTCTGGTCCAGTTGATCGCCGTGACGCAGGCCTGTGCGCGACAAGCGCTGCATCAAACGATTGAGGTCAGTGATCAGGCCGCTGCTCAGGCGTCCGCGATTGGCGTCCACGGCTTCCAGCGACTGGCCGATGTGGCGCGCCAGTTGCGAGTGTTCCGGCTGTTCGAAGCGTTCGGCAAACCGCAGCAGGCGCAGGTTGGCCTCGCTCAGCTCGGACAAATCGGTAGTGGACCACTCGCTGCGTTGCAGGCGCTGCCATATCTCAAGAATCTGACGTGCCTGATGAATTACCCGCTGGGCAAAGTGGTGCTTGAGGCGCTCACGGCTGGGGTCTTCTGGCTCGGTCATATCCTGACTACTAGTTAGGGTGCATGCTGAGATCGACTGGTGGCTCTATGCTAGCACCTCTTTTCCGTAACATGAGTGTCGTACGTCAATAATCTGCAAAGCGACCTCATTCAGTTCCTGACCGACTGGTCGCGCAGGTCCTTGTAGCAGCTGGCGAAGCCTGCGTTCGGCGGCGAAGCCGTCGTGAAATCAGGCCGCTCGGTGTTCCAGGAAGACCTCGTGCTCAGGTTTCACGACGGCTGCGCAGCCGAACGCAGCCTCGCAGCCTCGCAGGCTCGGCAGCTGCTACAAAGTCTGTGCTTCATTTATAGTGACGCCTCGATCACTGCGATTGTATGGCTCGCTGTTTCGCGCAGGATTCAGGTGCGGTAAAAAGCGGCACGATGGCGTAGGGTTGTGGTCGAACCGATGAACTCAAGTGATTGAAAGGATATCGCCATGCTGGACTGGAAGAACCGCGCGGGCAGCGCACCTGAACGTGCCGCTGAACCGAAATCGGCCACCCGCAGCTATATCAGCGGCCTGTTGTTCAGCCGGGCGCTGGCCACTCTGATTGTCATTTACCTGTTGGTGACCATTGGCCTGGGTTGGTACTGGAGCGAAGAGCCTGCGCTGTTTCCGGTCCAGCAAAATGCCCAAGTGGCTGCTGAGCAACAAGGCAAGCAGATGGTCGTCGGTTACACCACGGTGGAAACCCTCAAGACCGTCGCCGGCACGTTGCTGACCAAGCCGGGCGGCTACATTTCCAACGACCGCTTCCCGCCGGGCCTGTGGATGGACAACATGCCGAGCTGGGAATATGGCGTGCTGGTCCAGGTCCGCGACCTGACTCGCGCCCTGCGTAAAGACTTTGCGCGGTCGCAGTCGCAATCGGCGGAAGATTCGGATTTGGCCAAGGCCGAGCCGCGTTTCAACTTCGATAACAAGAGCTGGGTGTTGCCATCCAGTGAGTCGGAATATCAGGAAGGTATCAACTCCCTGAGCCGCTACCAGGCACGACTCTCCGATCCTGCGCAGAAAAACGCCTTGTTCTATGCGCGTGCCGACAACCTGAACAACTGGCTGGGTGACGTCGGGACCCGTTTGGGTTCGCTGTCGCAACGCCTGTCGGCCAGTGTTGGCCGGGTCAAGCTCAACACTTCGCTGAAAACCGAAGTGGTGGTGCCGGGCCAAGTGCCGCAGGTTGACGAGGAAATCGTCGAAACCCCGTGGATGCAGATCGACAACGTGTTCTATGAAGCGCGCGGTCAGGCCTGGGCCTTGTCCCACCTACTGCGCGCCATTGAAGTCGACTTCGCCGACGTACTGGCGAAGAAAAACGCCACGGTCAGCGTGCGTCAGATCATTCGTGAACTGGAGGCTTCGCAAGAGCCGGTCTGGAGCCCGATGATCCTCAACGGCAGCGGCTTCGGGGTGCTGGCCAACCACTCGCTGGTCATGGCCAACTATATTTCCCGGGCCAACGCGGCCGTGATCGATCTGCGTCAACTGCTCAATCAGGGCTGAGTCATGGTCGATAAAGCACAAGAGGCCGCCCATCGCGCGGCCTCGGATGCCGAACATATCGCTTGGGTCGACGAGCAGGACAACCTGCTCGGCGCCCTGGTGCGCAGCGATTTGCGCGAACGCGGGCTGATCGGGCGCGGCACCTACATCATGCTGTTCAACTCGGCCGGTGAGCTTTGCGTGCATCGACGCACCCTGAGCAAAGCCATTTATCCCGGTTACTGGGACGTGGCAGCGGGGGGCATGGTGCAGGTGAACGAGAGTTATGCCGAGTCCGCCGCCCGTGAGCTGGAAGAAGAATTGGGTGTGAGCGGTGTGGAATTGACCGCCCATGATCATTTTTTCTTCGAAGACACCGGCAATCGGCTGTGGTGTTCGGCGTTTTCGGCGGTGTGGGACGGTCCATTGATCCTGCAGCCGGAAGAGGTGCTCGAAGCGCGGTTTATCCCGATCGATCAGGTGATGCTGGAAATCCAGCAAAAGCCTTATTGCCCGGACTCTTTGGCGGCGTTGAAGCGTTATCTGAAGGCGCAGCAAACCGGCGTCGCAAAAGAGGCATAAATTGGCGCTGATTGGCTCTTAGCAAGTCGGCTTTTTGCCGTTACACTGCGCGACCTTTTCAAGCTGAACCGGTATGGCTTGTTGTTGGGCTCGAAGGGCCCGTAGGAGCTGACGAGTGCAACGAGGCTGCGATCTTTTGATCTTGATTCAAAAGAAAAATCAAAAGATCGCAGCCTCGTTGCACTCGTCAGCTCCTACGATCCTGCGCTCCTACGCAGAGATGTAACGGTTCAGTAGCGCTGCCCCTGCCTGAGTGGGGCTTCGCGGTCGATGGCACTTGCCCAAGTGCCGCGACCAGTCTTTGTCCTCCCAAGAGGATTGCCGGTGGCCAAAAAAGCCGCATCCTTCGCCGCCCTTGGTGGCCTGGTATTTTCCACCGACGCAGGTCGTCATTGCCCGGATTGCAGCAAACCGGTGGACGCCTGTATCTGCAAACAAACCGTGATCCCGGCCGGCGACGGCATTGCTCGCGTGCGTCGCGAAAGCAAGGGCCGTGGTGGCAAGACGGTGACCACCATCACCGGCGTGCCGTTGGCCCTCGACGAGCTCACGGCCCTGGCGACCACGTTGAAGAAACGTTGCGGCACCGGCGGTGCGTTGAAAGACGGCATCATCGAAATCCAAGGCGATCATGTCGAGCTACTCTTGGCTGAGCTGATCAAACTGGGTTTCAAGGCGAAGAAGTCCGGCGGCTAGCAGCCTCTGTGAAAACCACCCTCGGCTTGATCCGGTCCTGACAGCAGGCCTGGCGTCGCCCACATGGTTTTCACAGAGCCTGTTCTGACTGGTTTCTAAACTCACTGCAGTCAGCGAGGTCTATCCCTCGTCGACGAACCGTCATTTTCATACTTTAGACTGCGCCGGCCTGAACCCAGGCGACGCTCTATGACTTCTTTATAGGGGACTTCAATGTCCGTAAGACGCACACGCAAAGACGATGGCAGCCAATGGACAGTTGCGGACAGCCGCAGTGTTTACGGGATTCGCCATTGGGGGGCCGGATATTTCGCGATCAATGACGCCGGTCGCGTCGAAGTTCGTCCGAACGGTCCGACCAGTTCGCCTATCGACCTGTTCGAGCAAGTCGACCAGCTGCGCAAGAGCGGTTTGTCCTTGCCATTGCTGGTGCGTTTCCCGGATATCCTGCAAGACCGCGTGCGTCAGCTGACCGGCGCGTTCGATTCCAACATCGAACGCCTGGAATACCAGAGCAAGTACACCGCGCTGTACCCGATCAAGGTCAACCAGCAAGAAGCGGTGATCGAGAACATCATCGCCACTCAAGACGTGTCCATTGGCCTGGAAGCCGGCTCCAAGCCTGAGCTGCTGGCGGTGCTGGCACTGGCGCCGAAGGGCGGCACCATCGTCTGCAACGGCTACAAGGACCGCGAGTTTATCCGTTTGGCGCTGATGGGCCAGAAGCTCGGTCACAACGTGTTCATCGTGATCGAGAAAGAATCCGAAGTTGGGCTGGTGATCGAAGAAGCCGCCTCGCTGAAGGTCAAGCCTCAGGTCGGCCTGCGCGTGCGTCTGTCGTCCCTGGCATCGTCCAAGTGGGCGGACACCGGTGGCGAGAAATCCAAGTTCGGTTTGTCGGCGGCGCAACTGCTGTCGGTGGTCGAGCGTTTCCGCGCCGCTGGCCTGGATCAGGGCATTCGGCTGCTGCACTTCCACATGGGCTCGCAGATCGCTAACCTGGCGGACTACCAGCACGGTTTCAAGGAAGCGATCCGCTACTACGGCGAACTGCGCAACCTCGGCCTGCCGGTGGACCACATCGACGTCGGCGGCGGTCTGGGCGTGGACTACGACGGTACGCACTCGCGTAACGCCAGCTCGATCAACTACGACATGGACGATTACGCCGGTGTCGTGGTCGGGATGCTCAAGGAGTTCTGCGACGCGCAGAGCCTGCCGCACCCGAACATCTTCTCCGAGAGCGGCCGTTCCCTGACCGCCCACCACGCCATGCTGGTGGTGCAGGTGACTGACGTCGAGAAACACAACGACGACGTGCCGGTCATCGAAAACAAGGAATCGCTGCCGGAAACCGTGCAATGGCTGGTTGACCTGCTGGGTCCGACCGACATTGAAATGGTCACCGAAACCTACTGGCGCGCCACGCACTACATGAGTGACATCGCGACCCAGTACGCCGATGGCAAGCTGACCCTGGCGGAAAAAGCCCTGGCCGAGCAATGCTACTTCGCCGTCTGCCGTCGCCTGCACAACTCGTTGAAGGCCCGTCAGCGTTCCCATCGCCAGGTGCTCGACGAACTCAACGACAAGCTTGCCGACAAGTACATCTGCAACTTCTCGGTATTCCAGAGCCTGCCGGACACCTGGGCCATCGGCCAGGTCCTGCCGATCCTGCCGCTGCACCGTCTCGACGAAGAGCCGATGCGCCGTGCAGTGCTGCAAGACCTGACTTGCGACTCCGACGGCAAGATCAAGCAATACGTCGACGAGCAGAGCATCGAAACCAGCCTGCCGGTCCACGGCCTGAATGAAGGTGAGGACTACCTGCTGGGGATCTTCCTGGTCGGCGCCTACCAGGAAATTCTCGGCGACATGCACAACCTGTTCGGTGACACCGACTCGGTGAACATCTACCAGAATGCCGACGGCAGCGTGTACCACGCCGGTATCGAGACCCACGACACTATCGAAGACATGCTGCGCTACGTGCACTTGTCGCCGGAAGAACTGATGACTCACTACCGTGACAAGTGCGCCAGTGCGCGCATCACCGCAGCCGAGCGGACCCAGTTCCTCGACGCACTGCGCCTGGGCCTGACCCGTTCGTCTTACCTGTCTTCTTGAGGTAAGGCACCGTTCCCATCAGGTTGTCTGAAAATGTTCCGCACACCGCGGAAATTTCAGATGACCTGGTGAGACACTTCTCTCTTTCCAAGCGAAACGACTGACATCAACGGCTATTAAAGCGATGTGGTCTTCTTTTCGCGTAGGTCATTTCCTAAGTTGTATTTCGGCACTCTACTCGGCCATGTCTCTCAGCGAGAATCCCCAGCCGCCCCTCCTGTAGAGAATCGCCGATGTTCGATCCACTCAACGAGCCGTCCTTTCGGCTGGATGTAGCGGGCCTGCCCGACGCCTTTGAGGTCCTGGCCTTTACCGGCAGTGAAGCCATTAGCGAGCCGTTTGAGTTCGAAGTGGATCTGCTGATCGATGACCCGAGCCTGGACCTTGCCAGCCTGCTGTACCGTTCGGCGTTCTTGCAATTCGAAGACGCCGGCAACGGTATCCACGGGCAATTGCATCAACTCGTCCAGCGTGAGCACGGCGCTTTGTCGCGACTGTGCCGTGTGCGCCTGCGGCCGAAGCTGGCGTGCCTGGCGCAGCGCTTCAGCCAACGTATTTTCAGCGCGCAATCGGTGCCGCAAATTCTTGCCCAGGTGCTCAAGGAGCACGGCATTGCCGGCAAGGATTGGCGTCTGGAATTGAGTGGCGATTACCCGCCCCGGGATTTCTGCACGCAATACCGCGAATCGGATTTGCAGTTTTTCCAGCGCCTGTGTGCCGAGGAACGCCTCCACTACCATTTCGAGCATTCCCGTCGCGGGCATTGCCTGGTTATCGGTGATGGCCCCGGGGCGTCGCGCCGTGCTGAAACGTTGGTTCTTCAGGACGAAACCGTGTGTCAGTTCGAGGTTCAGGTCGGTATGCGGACGGTGCCGGTGGCCGAGGCCCGTACGGACTTGATGACATTGCGCAGTGGTCAATTGATGCCACTGACCGGGCACCCGGTCAGCGAGTGGAATGCGCTGTGGCGATTGATCGAGGTCGAGCATCAGGCCGGCCAGGATCCGCTGTTTTCCTACTCCAACACCATCCGTGCGGTGCCATGGAAAGCGTCCTGGATGACGACGCATGTGCCGGCGAAACCGCGGATGCTCAGTCTGCAAAGGGCCTGGGTTGTCGATGTCGAAGAGGTGCACCCCGATCCGTCGCGGCCGGTTGCGGTGCAGTTCGACTGGCTTTATCAAGGTGAAGGCGCGACGCACGGCCATTGTTGGTTGCCGCTGGCCCCTGAGTTGAAGGGCACGGGGCAATGGCTGGCGGGGGCTGAGGTGGTGGTCAGTTTCATTGAAGGCGATCCGGATCAACCGCTGATCACTGGACTACTTCAACGGCCGCCCGCCACCGAGGTCATTGAAGTACCGCCCCCGGAGCCTCAAGCACCCGACGGCTTACTGACGTTGCTGCAATCGAGTGAGCCCTTGGTGCTGCTGTGCCTGATGCCCGGTGGCGGCAGTTTCAGTCATTGCCGGGAATCGGTCTGCGCCTGTCGGGCGGCGACGTTGTTTGGTCAGAGTGGTGCCGCATGATCGGCGTGCAGACGCCTGACCTGACCTCGCAATGGCTGTTGCTGGATGTGCCCGGCGCACCTTTGGCGGCGACAACGTTGCTGCAGCAATTTCGCGATGTCCGCCCAACCTGGTTATTCGAAGGCACGGAGTTGCACGGGATGCGCGAGCAGGGACCTGCCCTGGTGGAGCTGCGGAATTGTCCGGCGTTGATCGAGTTTTGCTACAGCGAGCCGCATGCCTGGCAAGGCCTGCTGCTGGTCAGCGAGGCGCCGGCAGCGCACTTGCTGGCGCACCTGCGGCGCATGCTCACAGTGACGTTCGGCCTGCATCACCGGGCATTGCTGAGCTATTACAACCCGCATTGCGCCAGCTACTTCTTCGATGCCTGTGATGCCGAGGAACTGAGTCGCTGGCTCGGCCCGATCAGCCAGTTGCGCTGGTTCGGCGGCACCTGGGCCGACCGGGCAATCGGCAGTCAGGGTTGGCAGCGATTGCTCAATCCCGGGCTGGAAGGCAGTCTGTTGGCAGTCGAAGAAACCCTCAGCCTGCGCCAACGGGAAAAACTGCAAACTTGCCTGCTGGAGCAACACACCTGGCGCTGGAGCCAATCCACCGGCACTGATTACAACCGCTTGTGGTCCCATGTGCAGGAAGGCCTGGCGCTGGGTTTCAGCGAACGCCCGGCGCTGGATGGCTGGTTGTGGCTACGCTTGCAGCATCCCGGCGCGTTGCCGGCGCAGCCCTGGCCGGGGCTGACGCAGCAGGAACGGCTCGATCATCTGCGCAACTGGTGGCAGGGCTATCAACCCTGAACACGAGGATTCACCCCTATGGCGAGCGCAATTCGCAAGTTGTTCAGTTTGTTGGTCGGCGGGGTTTTACTCGCCGCGATAAGCGCGTGCTCGCCGCTGAAAATGTTGAATGCCCTGACACCCGACGATAGCTTCAACAAAACCGAGGGCATTGCCTATGGCAGTGATCCACGGCAGAAGCTCGATGTGTACGTGCCTCTGCACCCTGCGGAAAACGCCCCGGTGGTGGTGTTTTTTTACGGTGGCAGTTGGAACAGCGGTTCTCGCAGCGACTACAGCTTTGTCGGCGAGGCATTGGCGTCCCGAGGGATAGTCGCGGTGCTGGCCGATTATCGGCTGTATCCGCAGGTGCGCTATCCGTTGTTTCTTGAGGATGGCGCCAAGGCTGTGGCGTGGACCCATGAGCACATTCGCCAGTTCTCCGGTGACCCGAAACGATTGTACCTGATGGGCCACAGCTCCGGGGCCTACAACGTGGCGATGCTGGCGCTGGACCCACAGTTGCTCGGAGCGGTGGGCATGTCGCCGGGCGATCTCAGTGGCTGGATCGGCCTGGCCGGGCCCTATGACTTCCTGCCGATTCAGAATCCCGAGGTGCGCCCGGTGTTTTTCTGGCCGCACTCACCGCCACAATCTCAGCCGATCAATCACGTCAGTCACGCTGCGCCGCCAGCCTTGCTGATCGCGTCCAGAGACGATGAGGTGGTCAACCCGACCCGCAACACCAGTGGTCTGGCGAGCAAACTGCGTGCCGCCGGAGTACCGGTTCAGGATCGGTATTATTCGCGCACCGGCCACGCCACGCTGGTGGCGACGCTGTCCCGGCCAATGCGCGGTTTAGCGCCGGTGCTGGATGAGGTCACTTCCTTCATCAAGGCCACGCCGACTCAGTGAGCACGGCCGGTAAACCAGCCATCGTTCTTGCGCAAATACCAGGCAATCACGCCGAGGGTCAGGCTGCGCAGCAACATGAACAACAGGAAAGTTATCCACAGTCCATGATTGCCCAAGCCTTGCAGCGCCCAGGCAAAGGGCAGCAACAGTACGACGGTCAACAGCATGCCGTTGCGCATTTCCCGGGCGCGAGTGGCGCCGATAAACAGCCCGTCGAGCAGGTAACTCCAGACCGCAATCAGCGGCAGGGCGGCGAGGTAGGGCAGGTAGATGAACGCGGTGTCGCGCACGCTCTGGATGTTGGTTTGCATCTCGATAAACAAGTGCCCGGCAAACAGAAACAGCGCGGCAAAACCGAGGCTGGCGATCAGCGACCAGCCGGCGGCGACCACCAATGAACGGCGCAGAGAATCGCGATCCCGCGCGCCGATGGCGTGGCCGCACAGGGCTTCCACGGCGTGGGCCAAACCATCGAGGGCGTGGGCGGTCAGCAGCAAACCGTTGAGCAGCAGCGCGTTGGCGGCGACTGTGGCATCGCCCAGTCGCGCGCCTTGCACGGTGATCAGGAAAAACACCGATTGCAGCGCCAGGCTGCGAATGAAGATGTCGCGGTTGACCGCCAGCAACGGGCGCCAGCTCTGCCATAACGCCAGGGCCGCCCAAGCGATGTGACCGGGATAGGCGCGCAGGGCTTTGCGCGTCATGAACAGGCCGATCAAGGCGCCGGTCCACTCGGCGATCACCGATGCCCGGGCCGCGCCGACCACACCCCAATCCAGTCCGAGGACGAACCACAGGTTCAGCGCGATGTTCACCAAATTGGTGCCCAGCAGAATCGCCAGCGGCGCCCGGGCGTTCTGGGTGCCGAGGAACCAGCCGACCAGCGCATAACTGGCCAGCGCGGCGGGCAGGCCGAATAGTCGGGTGTGGAAGAATTCCCGTGTCAGTTGATCCAGTTCCGCCGAGGGTTGCATGAAGTGCAGTGCGACACCGCTCAACGGAATCCCCGCCGCCCCGAGCACGATGGCCAGGCCCATCGCCAGCAACAGACCCTGCAACAAGATCTGCCGCAACGCCGCGCCATCCCCGCGCCCGGCCGCTTGTGCGGCGAACCCGGTCGTGCCCATGCGCAGAAAACCCATGCCCCAGGCCAGAAAGGTATACAGGCTGGCGCCCACCGCGACGGCGCCCAACTGATGAGCGTGGGGCAAGTGACCGATGACGGTGCTGTCGACCAGCGCCACCAGCGGTACGGAAATATTCGAGAGGATCATGGGCGCGGCGAGGGCCCAGACCTTGCGGTGGGTCGGGCGGTCGCGCCAGTCGGCGATCAGGTTGGACATGCAGGCTCCTTGGGGGAGCGGGCATTGTAGCGACACATCTGAATCCGCAGCGATTCATTGTGGGAGCGGGCTTGCTCGCGAAGGCTGACTGACATCCGACATTTAAGTCGCCTGACACACCGCTTTCGCGAGCAAGCCCGCTCCCACAGGGGAGATTGGCGGTGTTAGTGGATTATCCAGCTAAGCAACCAAAGCCCCAGCAGCAACCAGATAATCCCCATGATGATCGACGCATTCATGAACGCCCGGATCGCCGACCACAGCAGCATCAGCCCGAGGATCAGCGCGATGATGCTGATGATCGACGTGTCCATGCCCAGCGCCCGGGACAGCCCTTCGACAAAGTTGCCGCCGGCATGGCTGAGAAGGTTGAACAGGCCGCTGAGGCCGTCAACGATAAAGCGGATGACCGAACCGAGTGCCTGGCCGAGCCATTCGAAAAAACTTTCTACCTGCATGTGGGCGTCCTGATGAAAGTGGTGGCAAGGTTGCCGCGCCAGACTTGGGCCACGGATCGCGGTGCCGAGTTCCCTACTAGCATAGAGGGTTTGCCTCGCACTTGTGGGAGCGGGCTTGCTCGCGAAGGGGGCGGTACATCCAACATCAATGTGACTGACCAACCGCTTTCGCGAGCAAGCCCGCTCCCACAGGAAAAGCGCCCAATCCGTGCCCCTTGCCTTCATTGCCCATCCCCCCGAAGCTATACGCCTTCAGGAGAGCCCGATGAACCTTGTTGAACTGACCGAACGCCTGCACGCCATTCGCGACCGCAACGACTGGCGGCAATTTCACAGCCCAAAAAACCTGGCCATGGCCGCGAGCGTGGAAATGTCCGAGCTGGTGGAAATCTTCCAGTGGCTGACCGAAGACCAGTCGCGCCAGTTGCCGGCGGACAAACTGGCGCATGCCGGACAGGAAGTCGGCGACATCGTGCTCTATCTATTACTGCTGTGCAGCGAGTTGGGGTTGGACATGAACGAAGTGGTGCGCAGCAAACTCGCGGACAGCGAACGGCGGTTCAGCTGATGAGCGACCGTCATTTCGATCAGTTGGCGACCCGGTTTGCCGAAAAAATCTACGGCGGGGCCAAAGGCGCGATTCGCCTGGCGGTGTTGCAGGCCGATCTGGCCGAAACCTTGCCTGATCGTCCGCTGCGAGTGCTGGATATCGGCGCTGGCCTGGGCCACATGTCGTTGTGGCTGGCCCAACGCGGGCATGACGTCACCCTCGCCGAACCGGCCGCGCCGATGCTCGAAGGCGCTCGTCAACGTTTCGCGGACGCTGGGCAGACGGCGACGTTTATTCAAGCGCCGTGGCAGGATTTACTCGGCCAACTCACCGAACCCTACGACCTGGTGCTGTGCCACGCCGTGCTGGAATGGCTGGCCGAACCCCACGCGATCTTGCCGGTGTTGCATCAACTCACCACCAAGGATGGCTGGTTGTCCCTGGCCTTCTACAACCGCGACGCGCTGATTTACCGCAACCTGCTCAAAGGCCACTTCCGCAAGATGCGCAAGAACGACATGGCCGGCGAGAAGCAGAGTCTGACCCCGCAACAGCCCCTTGATCCGCGAGAACTGGCGGCGCAACTTGAAGGTATGTGGCAGGTCGAAACCCAGAGCGGGGTACGGGTTTTTCACGACTACATGCCGGTGGAATTCCAGGCCCGCGCCGAACTGGTGGACTTGCTGGAAATGGAGCTGGCCCACCGTCGTCACCCAAGCTTTGCCGGGCTTGGGCGCTACTTGCACTGGATCTGTCGGCCGATCTGATCGGAGAACGAAATGAAAGCGCGTTCAGGGTTACTGCTGATGTGTCTGGGGTTGGCGGCCTGCCAGGGCAGCAACCCGTATGTGGCGACGTCCAACCCCTTGCCGCCAGCCCCACCGCAAGCGGCGAATACCTTCGACCGCAGCGCTTATCCAGCGCCGCCCCGGGACTACGGGCGTTACCGCAGTTGGGCCTGGCTCAACGGGCAACTGCCGCCGGGCTCGGCCTGGGCGGATTCGGCGCAAGTGGCTGAAGCGGTCAGCAATGCTCTCGATCAGCGTGGCTTGCGGCCGTTGCACGACAATCGCCCGGCGGACCTGTTTGTCAGCGCCAACCTGCACCTGGAAACCCGCTTGCGTCAGGTTCAGGACGACTACGGTTATTACGGCGGCGGTTATGGTGGCTACAACCGTTACGGTGGTGGCTACGGCATGTACAACAGCGTGCCGATCGTGCGTACTTATCAGGAGCAGGTTGTGGTGGTGCGGGTCGATCTGTTCGACGCGGGCAGCGGCCAGCCGGTCTGGAGCGCCAGCGCCGAAACCGCCAGCCAGGGCAATCAGAGCCAGCGCGCGGATGCGATTCGGGAGGCTGTGGAAAAGGCAATGTCGGCGTATCCTCCCAGTTAGCTTCTTGTAGATAAGAAGCATTCCCATGGTTCTTGTCTTCCAACGGAGAATTATCATGTTCCGCCCCCTCGCTTTACTGGCCGTGGCCGTGCTGCTCAGTGCTTGCGCGGCTCACCAGGTCAATCATGACTTCGATGCCAGCCGCGACTTCGCCGCTTATCGCAGCTGGAGCTGGAAAGAACCTGCCCTGCAATACCGCCCCGATGACCCACGGATCAAGAGCGACCTGACCGAACAACGGATTCGCCAGGCCGTGGCCGATCAGCTGGATCAGCGCGGTTTACGCCCGGCTGCCGCGGGCCAGAAGGGTGATGTGAGCGTGCAGACCTACCTGATTGTCGAAGACCGCCAGCAGCAAGTGACCACCAACTACGGCGGCGGTTGGGGTGGCCCATGGAATGGTTATTGGGGCGGGCCGATGTACAACGAAACCCGCAACATCACCTATAAAGTAGCGACCATCCAGATCGACCTGCTCGACGGCAAGGACGGCAAACTGGTGTGGCGCGGCAGCGATGAGCAAATGCTCAGCAGCACCCCCAACCCGACTGACCGCAGCAATGCCGTGCGCGAAACGGTAGGCCGGATCCTGGCAAACTACCCACCCCGCTAACCACCACCATTCAATGTGGGATCTGTGGTGAATGTACTGCCGCCTTCGCGAGCAAGCCCGCTCCCACAGGGGATCTGTGCCATACGCTGATTCCGTGTCCACGAAGATCTAATGTGGGAGCGGGCTTGCTCGCGAAGGCGGCAGTACATTCAATCAGGATGTGCCTGACAAACCGCCTTCGCAAGCAACCCCGCTCCCACATCGATTTGTGTCGCCAGCAACCTCGCCAACCCTTGTCTACACTGCATTTCACCAATGGAGGCGGCACTGATCAGTGCGCCAGCGAAGGAGTGCGCGATGTCGCGGTTTCGCGGTCCGGCCCGGCAGCGCGGGGCTATCGGTTTGATGGCGGCGGCGACCCTCGGGCTGGCGCTATTGTTGATGCTATTGGTGGTCGATACCGGCCGGCTCTACATGGAGCAGCGCAAACTGCAGCGGGTGGTCGACACCGCCGCGCTGGAAGCCGTCAGCCGTGGCGGCACCTGCCTGCCGGGGCTCACCGCCGCCAGTTATGCCAATCAAAGTGCGACTCGCAACGGCTTCACCCTCGACGCCAGCAACACCCTCGCCACCACCTGCGGCACGCTGCTGACGGCGGCCACCGGGCTGCGCAATTTCACCGGGGATGCCACCCAGGCCGCAGCGATCAAAGTGGTTGCCAGCCGCACCGTCACCACCAGTTTTGCCGGCGGTGTGCAGGCCTTGGTCAGCGGCACGTCGGTTAGCCTGAACACTCAACTCAATGCCACAGCCGTAGCCGCGCTGCCGGTGCCGCCAGTGGCCCAACTGACGATTAGCAGCACCTTGGTCGACGTCAACTTGTTGAACGGGATCAGCTCCGCCATGGGCGGAGTACCGATCAACCTGACCGTCGCCAGTTGGAACGGTTTGCTCGCCGCCAATATCAACCTGCTCAACTTCATGGATCAGCTAGCCGTTGACCTGCATGTCACCGCAGGCAACTACACCCAACTGCTCGCCGCCGATGCCACCGTCGGCCAGTTGCTGCAGGCCGCCGCTACTGTGGCTCGCCTCAACGGCGCGACTGCGGATGTACAACTCGGCTTGAATTCATTGGTCAGCGCAGTCGTCAGCCCGGTCAAGGTGCGTTTGGGTGACATCTTGAATCTGCAAACCGGCACCACGCCTTCCGCCCTGAATGCCAGCGTGAACGCGCTTCAACTGGTCCAGGCCTTCCTCGAACTCGGCAACAGCAAGAGTGCCGTCGCAGGCACTATTCCGGTGAATTTGTTGGGCCTGGGCGTCGGCGCTACCGCCAAGCTCAAAGTCATCGAGCCCGCGCAATTTTCGGTAGTGGGCAATCCCGCATTGGCAAAACTGGCGCCATTGGGTGCCAGTCGAATCTACGTGCGTACCGCCCAGGTCCGGGTGCTGGTGTCCGTGGATTTGTCCCTGGTCACCAACCTGATCGGTGTCGTGACCAGCACGCTGTCAGTGGTCACCGGGTTGCTGGGCCTGGACTTGTACGTCCTGCCCAATCCCAATCTGGACGTCAGCCTCGAAGCAGGTGGCGGCAGCAGTTACGTTACCGATTTCACCTGCGTCAGCGACACCAACAAAAGCCTGACCGCCAATACGACCACCTCCGTGGCTGAGCTGCGTGTCGGGCGGATCAATTCGGACTGGGCGTCATCGACATCGCCCATGAGCGTCAGTCCTGTGACCTTGCTCGATATCCGCTACGCAGGCGTTCCCTTCTCGGGCGGCGGCGCGGAGCTGCGGATCGACAGTCCCGCCTTGCAGACCAGCGCCAGCAGCACATTTACCAACCCGCCGAAAGTCGGGCTGGCTCCCTCCGATCCGCCTTACACCCTGACCGCCTCCAACGCGATTGCCGGGATGTCGCAAGCGGTCAATGGCGTGCAATTGATCCTGCACACACCGACCTTCAATGCAGGTCCCTTGCTGGCGATCGTCTTCAACACCCTGAACACGTTGCTCAGCGGTGTGATAACGCTGCTGACGACAACCCTGAATTCGATCCTGAGCCCGCTGCTGGACAACCTGCTCAACAATGTCCTGAAAGTCCTGGGCATCGAAGTCGGGAAAATCCAGGTCGGCGCCAACCTCAGCTGCGGCCAACCCGGCAAGGCCTATCTGGTGATCTGATCCTCCTGATAAATCGGCAGCTCAATACAAAATCGGGCACCGTGCGCTGAGTTCACAACACTCAACCGTCCACCCATGTTCTCGACGATCCCATAGCTCACCGACAACCCCAGCCCAGTCCCCACGCCGACCGGTTTCGTGGTGAAGAACGGCTCGAAAATCCGCTCCAGCAAGCGTGGATCGATACCGCCACCGTTGTCCTCGACCCACAACCGCACCGATTGCTTATCGCGCTCGGCGTACACCGAAATCCACGGTTTGAAGTCACGATCTGCCTCGCGCTTGCTCAACAGCGCATCCCGCGCATTGACCATCAGGTTGATCAGCACCTGCTCCAATTGATCGACATAACCGCGCACCTGCACGGTAAACCCAGTCTCGCTGACCCGCAGCTCCACACCCTTGCCGCGCATGCCTTCGGCCAACAGCGACAACGTGCCCTCGATGGCGTCGACCGGGTTGAACGGGTGCTGCTCAACCTCCGAACGGCGGCCAAACACGCGCATGTGATCCACCACCCGCGCCGCCCGCTGCACCTGGGTGTCGATGCGATTGAGCTTGTCGGTCAGGTAATCGATTTGCACATCGCCGTTGCTCAAGCGCTTGAGCACGTTGACGATGGCCATGCGCATCACGTTCAGCGGCTGGTTGATTTCATGGGCCAGCCCGGTGGCCATTTCGCCGAGGGTGGCCATTTTTGCGCTCTGGGTCAGTTGTTGCTGGGAGCGTCGGACCTCGGTGTTGTCGCGGCCCACAGCCTGGACTTCAACCAACTGGCCCTGATCGTCAAACACCCCGCGATCCGACCAGACCCACCAGGCGTGTTCGCGCCCGGGCAGTTGCAGATTGATCTCGGCGCTACTGACCGGGTGCTCCGGCGTCAGCAGGCTGAGCCGCTGGAGAAACGCTGCGCGTTGTTCGTCCGACATCCAGCTGCCGAGGTTCACGCCGGGGAGTTGTTCGGGCTCACATTCCAGGTACGTCGCCAGCGGACGATTGCCGAAACTCAAAATCAGGTCCGGGCGATAACGGCAGATCATCGCCGGGGAATCCTCCACCAAAATCCGATAGCGCTCTTCGCTCTGTTTCACCTGCTCGGCGGCCAGGGTCGCCTCGGTGACATCGAGCCACAGGCCGACCGCTTCCACTGGCAGCCCGAGGTCATCGCGCAGCAACTTGGCTTCGTCGAGCAGCCAGTGATAATCGCCGCGACTGTCGCGCAGACGATAGCGGGCGCGCACCGAGCCTTCGCGCAGCAAGTGCCGAGTGCGCTCGAAATAGCGGTCGCGGTCCTCGGGGTGAACACGTTCGATCAACGCAGCGGCGTCGCAGTTTTCCAGGCTCCAGCCCAACAGCGGTTGAAGGCTGGCACTGAAAAACGTCGGGTGCAGCGCGCCTTCGACGTAGCGCTGCACGTAGATCACCGCCGGCGAACTGGCGATCAGGTTGTCCAGCCGCGCATGGGCGGCGGCGGTGTGTTGTTGCTGGTTCTTGATGTCGCTGATGTCGAGCATGAAACCCACCAGCCGCCGACTGTCGCCGCTACCGATGGCTTGCCCTTGCAGCCTGTACCACAGCGGATGCTGATCCGAGTCGCAGCGATGCAGGCGCACGCACAGGGTCAGCGGCTCGTCGTGTTGTTGCAAGGCATGCAGGCGACTGCGCATCTCCTCGCGGTCGGCGGGATGGATTTGCAGCAGCCAGTCATTCAGCGTCAGGCGAGTAGTGTCCAAATGCAAAGTGGCGGCGAGGGACGGCGCCAGGAGGATTTCATCGCTGGCACCAAAGGCCTCCCACCATCCCGTCCCCAGCAAGACTTGCAACGATTCCAGCCGCTCCAGTTGCAAGTGGTGATGCTGCTCGCGCAAGCGACCGAGCAACGGCCCGGCCAGCGCGCTGACCAACAGCAACCAGTCGCGATCACCCAGGTCCGGCGCGTGTTCATGCACCGGGTAAAACCCGCACAGCAGCCATGCGGCGACACCGTGATCGTCGCTGTAGGGCACGGCAAAACCCTCGGCATTGCCGAACAAGTCTTGCACGCGCAGGTGTTCGCTGATGCCGTGGCTGATGCTCAAACGCTGGGGCGCGGAGCCATTCATACTGTCGAGCACCGTGCCCAGGCGCTGATCGTTTTGCCACAACTGCGGTGCGTCGTGGGCGCTGAACTGGCGATGGATTTGCCAGCCTTCTTCTTGCTCGTCGAGCAAAGCCAGGGCCACACACGGCATGTGCCAGCGCTGGGCGATGGTTTGCAGTTGTTCGCTAACGATCACCGGCAACCGCGCCAGGCTGCACGCGCGCAGATGCTCGCTGATCTGCCCGGCCACGGCGTGGCATTCGTCTCGACTGTGGGCCTGATGGCGTTCGAGCAACAGGTCGCCGATGTCCATCAACTGCAACAGCCATCCGCCCGGGCACGGCTGCACCCAGCCGCGCAGGTGCAAGGTCTGGTCGGCCAGGCCGAGGAAATCCAGGTCCAGGCTTTGCCCTTGCCAGTCGGCGGGCTGACCCTCGATCGCCAGGGTGCTATGAACTTGCACGTATCGATGCAACGGCAACGGCTGATCATTGGGCGGTTGTTGGGCCAGCGAGTGCCGCAGTGGCCCGGTCATGTGCAGTACTCGACCCTCGTCGTCCAGATGCAAATGCAAGCCCAGCGGTTGTACCCGCAACGGCTCGGACGCCTCGATGGCGGGGAGGGTGGGGCGCTTGAGCAAGCGAGCGAAAAGCTTGTCCCCGGAGGTCAAAATTGCAGACTCGACGTAGCGCTCAGGTTGGTCGGCAGGTTGGGCACCGTGCCCACGCCCGGCAGCACCAGAAACGGCATGACCTGATTCAACTTGCTGGTGGGGTAATTCACGCTGACGGTGAGGGTGCCTTTGCTGGCGTCGTAGACCGCGCTGGTATCCACGCCGATCACCAGGTTCAGCGCAGTCGGCACCCACGACAATTGCTGCTGCAACGTGGCATTTGCAGTGTTTTGCACCACGGTCGCATAGCCCGGCGTGTTCGGGTCCACCGCCACGCTGCGGCGCACGGCTTCGGCGGTGGCCTGGTTGAACGACTGCATCAGCACGAACGGCAAGCTGTAGCTGACCAAGCCGTAAAACACCGCGAAAAAGATCACGAACACCAAGGCGAATTCAATCGCCACAGCGCCTTTTTGCTTGCTGGGGAGGCCTACTTTCATGAGTGCGTCTACCCTGACAGTCACTGCGTAATATCAGCATAGAATCATTCAGCCAAAACGGACGGTTTTTACCGGATGCAAAGCCTTGTCGTGATTGTCTGGCTAACCCTTTGCGCGGTTCAGGATGCGCGCCACCGCCACATCGCCAACGTACTGACCCTCGGTGCTGGCGCTGCGGCGCTGGTGTATCTGCTGTGGACCGGCAGCACATGGCTCGGAGCGGAGGCAAAGCAGGGTGGTTGGGCGTTTTTACTGGCGCTGGCCTTCACCTTGCCGGGCTACGCGATGAAGCGAATGGGCGCCGGTGATGTGAAACTAATGACAGCTTTGGGTTTGGCGACCGACGGTATGCACCTGCTCGGCGCGTTTATCGGTGCCGGAGTGGCGAGTGCGATTTGGCTGCTGCTTGCGCCAAAAGTCTGGCTGCATATGAATCAAAGGCTTAAGCATGAACGTCGACATGTGAATCCAAAATTGTCAGAAAAACAGCCATATGCGCCGTTCGTGTTGGTAGGCATGGCGTGTACGCTCGTTTGGATCCATTAGTCGCCAGACGCCACCCGTTCTATGTACATAGTCGGAAAGTGCGTCTACTTTCAAAGTTAGAGTAGTTATACAACTGGTGGCTATTAGTACAGGAATGGTCAGCTTTCAGTCTGCATGGAGTAGCACGTGAACAAGCTTACGTCTGCGGTAAAAGTCCTTGTGGTCGACGATCAGCCACTCATTGTCGAAGAACTGTGTGAATTCCTGGAGAGCAGCGGTTATCGCTGTGTACCGTGTGAATCCAGTACGCAGGCGATCGAGCGCTTTACACAGGATCCGGAC